>JAABYK010000186.1:3474-12296 GCA_011775825.1 Candidatus Zhuqueibacterota bacterium
TGAATCAACTTTATATTTAAATTTTTTCAATCAAAAAACTTTGATAAACCCTAAATTCAAATATTTCTGTGGACGTTTTTTTAGATCTTTAACCAGTCCATCTAATTCCGTAGTCAAACTTCGAATGTCATTGTAGAGCTCGTCCCTCAGAATCACCTTTCCCACAGCGCCTTCCTGATTCTCAATTTTGGAAAGCAACGTTTGCATACTCGCCAGGGAGCTTTCCATCTTAGTCGTGAGACCGTCAAGCCGATTAGACGCGGCGTGCAAATTATCAATTGAATTCTCCACTTGATCCCGGCGTTCCGCTAAGATTTCATCAAGATTCGTGGAGATGTTTTCCAAGTTCGCCAGGGTTCTTTCAAAATGAACCGTGTTCTTATCCAGGGAAGAAGAAACCTTGTTAAAATGAATGAAGCTCTCTTTTAGACTCTTTTGTGCGGCCTCATCTAACACCGTGTCGAAAACATTCAGTAAACGGCTAAGCACTTGCTGTGTCTGATCGACCAGTCCTTCCATTGAGCTGCTCAACTCCGAAAAGCCTCCGGTACTGCTGCCTTCCACCCTCTCCTCAGCTTGAAACATTTCGGAAGATGATCCGGGAACAATATCCACAAATTTTTCTCCGATCATGCCGAGACTCTTGATTTGTATTTTGGAATCTTTGGGCAATCTTATCTCCTCATCGATGAGGAGCTCAACCCAAACGACCAGATTTTTGAATTCGAAATTTTCAACCTGGCCCACCTTAAGCCCGGAAACATTGACCACATCATTCGGCTCCAGTCCGGTCACATCATCAAATTGGACAAACAGACTGTAGCTTCCGCTTTTGAGGGCGGTATTTTTCAAAAACAAAAAGCCAAAAATAAAAATGATGAAGGCCAAAAATATCGCAATTCCGGATACGATTTCGGCACCAATTTTTCTCATTCGTTTTTAAACTCCTAAAAAATGCTATGCAGCTATTTTGTCGACCTCATCTACCCCCTCGACAAAATTTCTTAACACGATGTCATCGGAAGCAGAGAGTTCCTCAACGGTGCCTTCGAAATGAATTTGACCGTTGTGCAGGAAGGCAACATAATCGGCTGTCCGCTCCACGCTGTTCATGTCGTGTGTCACAACGATGGATGTGACGTCCATTTCCTCTTGCAGGTCCACGATTAGATCGTTTATGGAATTCGCACGGATCGGATCCAAGCCAGTGGTAGGCTCATCATAAAGCAATATCTGTGGCTTCATGGCGATGGCTCTGGCAATCGCCACTCTTTTTTTCATGCCTCCACTCAATTCCGCTGGGGACAATTGTTCGATTCCGTGCAACCCCACCCGCTCCAAACACTCTGTGACTCTTTTCCGAATCTCTTTCTCTTTCATATCGGTGTGATTGTACAAACCAATACCGACATTTCCCGAAACCGTCATGGAATCAAATAGCGCTGCGCCCTGGAACACCATGGCCATTTTCTTTCGGACGCTCTTCAATTCATGGTAAGATAGATCCGTAACGCAGGTACCATTTAGAAAAACACATCCCGCATCGGGTTTCATAAGCCCCATGATGTGTTTCAACAGCACACTCTTTCCCGAACCGCTGCTGCCGATAATGGCTGTGGTGTGACCCTTACCAATCGTGAGGTCCACGCCTCTCAAAACTTCATTATCTTCGAAGCTTTTGTGCAGTCGTTTGATTTCAATCATTTCTTTATCTTAGAGATTTAATTCGTTAATACCTAAACAATATAAGTGCTGCAATCAAAAAATCCAAGAACAGCACTAATAAACACGAAATAACCGCTGCTTTTGTTGCAGCGCTTCCGACCCCTTCTGCGCCTCCCTTCGAGTTAAATCCCTGATAGCAAGCCACCATGGTAATCGCCGCTCCAAACAGGATAGACTTAGCCATCGGCAGAATGACATCCTTATTATCAAAATAAGCCCGCGTGCCTTTGAAAAATTCAAAGGTCGTGACATCCATGACAACCAAGGAAGCCAGCCAACCTGCTATCACACCGATCAACGCTGCAAACACCGTCAGAACTGGAAACATAATTGTTCCGGCCATCACTCGAGGGACAATCAGATAGGAGATGGGATTGAACGCGAGCGTTTCTAAGGCATCGATTTGTTCGGTCACCCGCATAGTTCCGATTTCAGCGGCAATGGATGCGCCTACACGTCCCGCCAACACTAACGCCGTGAGCACGGCAGCCAATTCGCGCAACACACCTTTTTCGACCACGAACCCGATAAGATAAGGAGGTGCAAATTGGTCGAAATTCTCAGAGCTTTGGATGGCTGTGACCATGCCGGCAAAGGCCGCGATATAAATGACGATGGGAATCGACTGAATGCCGATCCGCATCATCTGAACCCCTATTTGGGAAGCATAGGTCTTGAATTCCCCGAAAGCCTTAATGGTTTGCCAGAACAGATCTCCAAAGCATCCGATGTGATAAAAAAAGAGGTAGACCTGTTTGCCTAACAGGCGAATTACAAAAGTCATTAAAGAATTAGTTGATAGTCTTCACTGAGTTTGTCTACGAGAAGTTTGCGCTGAAACAATCTTGATCCATGCACACAAACGCCTTTTTGTTCCGCTCCAAACCTCAAAATTCAAAACAAATAATATACAAAAACTTTTTCACTAAATGCAATTCTTTTAGGTATTTTTTGAGTCGACGTATCACTCTCTAAAATAAGGATTGAGGAAGTTCATCCAAGGATAACAATCATTTGCGCTGCAATATTCTGATTGTCTATTTTTCACTCACCCAAAAATGCTATAGCCTCGATCTCCACCCCAACTCCCTTAGGAAGCGCCGCCACCTCCACCGCAGCACGGGCGGGCGGAGCCTTTTTGAAATAACTGCCATAGGCCTCATTAACCGCAGCAAAATCGGACATGTCTTTCATGAAGATGGTAGTTTTTACCACTGAATCCAATGAAACGCCGGCTTCTTCCAAAATTGTTTGGATGTTTTCCATGATCAACCTGGTTTGAGATTGAATGTCTCCCAACTTGAGGTCGCCTGTCGCCGGGTCGATGGCGATTTGCCCGGACACGAAAAGAAGCGGGCCGGCTTGCACCGCCTGAGAGTAAGGCCCGATGGCTTGGGGCGCTTTGTTCGTAGAAATGATTTTTTTGCTCATTTTGTTGCCTTTCAGCTAAAATCGTAAGTTTACTGAACAAACGCGATTAACATAATTATTTCATTCGTATTTTGCAAATTTTATTCGTTATTAAGGGATTCGGGTTTGTGACTACTTCAAGTTTTAGATAACCCTGTCGGGTTAACAAATAATGAGGAATTAAATTTTTTGGTAATAGTAGGGGGCTGTCCAAAAAGTCGGACTAGATCAATTCCTTCATACTGAGTCCTTCGGCTTCGCTCAGGATAAACTCAGTCGAAGCATGAATGTCTTGTCAGAAGGTAGGGACACCTTTCGACCTGACAGGGTTTTGCTGTTATTTATGCCTGAAATGTGCGTTTTCCAGACCACACTAAATTTATCCAATTTTTTGAAAATAAATCTTGACAATTACTTTTTAGATTGGTATTTTATGGTGTATATTAAACCACCTTATTTATCTGTCCACCACTTGTAGGTTGAAATTCGTTTTTAAAATAAATGAGGAAAAGACCATGAAACCGTTAACAGAAAAACAGAAGAATGTTTTGAGGCTCATCGCGCAGAAAATCAAGGATGTTGGGTATCCACCGACGTTGCAGGAGTTGGCAGATGAGCTGGGGGTCGCCTCCAAAAATGCCGTTTTAAAGCATTTATCTGCTTTAGAGAAAAAGGGCTACATTGGCAAACGCGAAGGCGGTGCGGCACGCGGCATTCGTATCCTGGAATCCATGGGCTTTCTGGATGGTCCGGATGAAAACAGCGTGCCTTTGGTTGGATCGGTGCCAGCCGGATCGCCTCTGTTGGCAGAAGAAAACGTGGAAAGCTACGTGTCAATTCCACAACATCTGCTTCCATCCAAAGGGAAATATTTTGCCCTGCGTGTTCAGGGGGATAGTATGGTCAACGCCGGAATCTTTGAGGGTGATCTGGTGGTGGTAAAATCCACGAACGCGGCAAATAATGGCGATATCGTGGTGGCGCTGATTGGGAACGAGACCACTGTAAAGCGTTTCGTTGCAAGAAACGGAGAACGATTTCTGAGACCGGAAAACCCCAATTATTCCGACATTCATCCCACCGAGGAATGGTCGGTGCAGGGTAAAGTGGTGGCCCTAATTCGTGAATCTATCAACTGACATCTCCTGGAAGGGTATCAAAAAAAGAGTTTAGGGGTTCATAACATCCCTTCCTCATCGAGAGTGGAGAAACTGATTCGATTCTCCACTCTCGAATTTTTTTTGAACGGCCAACCAACACAGCTATGGGATACGAAGACATTTTTGAGCCGATCCAAGTCATCACGTTTTTTGAGGAAGGCAAACTGTATCCTCTGCGATTTAAATGGAAAGGCCAGGTCTACAAAATCAAACGGGTGAACAGCCACTGGTCTGTTAAGGAAGGAATGGGTCGTCAACACCATTTTTCCGTCACCGCAAACACACCCGATTGCTTCGAACTGGTGTTTGATACCACCGATTTTAATTGGCAATTGGCCAGAGTTTATTTGGAGGGGTGATGTCCACGAATCCGGTCATTCGAGAAGTCGAGAGAATCGTGGAAGCCGCGTGCGCCAGTGAGTCCAATGTTTTCAGCTACGGAATCTGGACCCATCACATCAAACAGGTTGCCCAAATGGCGAAGCTCATCGCCCCGCAATTTAATGCTGACCCCGAAATTGTGGAGATTTCGGCACTACTGCACGATTACGCTGGAATCAAGGATGAGGCTTTGGCAGAGACGCATCACATCCATGGGCCTATTGAAGCGGAATACATTCTGCAGACTCTTAACTATCCTACCCAAAAAATCAGAGCCGTCAAACACTGTATTGCCACTCACCGTGCCAGTGTTGCTTCCGCAAAAAGAAGTCCCGAAGCGGAATGTCTCGCCAATGCGGACGCCATCGTTCATATCCAGCAAATACCCTCGCTTTTGAACTTTGTGTATGTCCACCGGGGTATGGACATCGACGAAGGAGCGTTGTGGGTGAAAAACAAACTCAAACGCACCTGGAAGAAATTGAGTCCACAGATGCAGGACAAAATGTGGGAAAAGTATGCGGCGGCGCTGGAGACATTGACGGGGTTGGAAACGGAGATGACTTAGCTCTTTCAGATCTCTCCACACTCACATCTCACAACAATGCTGCACTTTCTTGGCCTGGATCGTTTCTATCCATACTTTTCCTTGTTGAACTTTGCTCGGTGTGATATAATTTCTCAAGGCGAGTTCGGCGCTTTCTTCGTCGAGATAAACATGATCAAGATTGTATCCTCGCTCCGCCTCAAATATGATGTACAAATCTTTCGAATCCACCACCATTTGTGTTGCCTTCCTCGTTAATCTCAATCGGCCTTTCTCAAATATAAGCAGCCTTTCAATTTTATGCAAAGGATTCTCGAAACCTGAGATGAGATTTTTTGAATCGAGCTTCAAACGCGCTCTATTTTGTATCTTAAGCAGTGTCTGAACGAAAACTGTCTTTTCGACTCATTCCTGCATGAGGTAAGCGGGAACCTCCCGTGCCTAAAACCAGGAGATTCCGGCTCAAAACAATACGAATGACGGGCACGGTCGCGTTTTTGTTCAGACTAAAGCACCTCAAACCGTGGCCGCATTTTTTCCCTTGACTTTTTATTTAATTTGCTTTAAGTTGCGGGTGTCTGAAGGGATGTGTGGCGCCAACCTATTGGTTATCAAAGAGTTAGCTTTAAATTCTTATCTCAACAAACGGAAGGGAGGAAACATGAACAATCCGGAATTCAAGCCCCTTGTACCCGCAGATACCGACCTCAAAGAATTCACATTCAAAGCTGTTTTCCTGGGAGTGATCATGGCTGTGATTCTCGGAGCGGCCAACGCATACATCGGCATGGTCGCCGGGTTGACCATCGCCGCGACGTTCCCCGCAGCGGTCGTTGCCATAGCCGTTTTACGACCCATGGCCGGAAGCATCCTGGAAGAGAACGTTGCCCGGACGACTGCCTCGGTCGGCGAAGCACTGGTGGCGGGTGCGATCTTCACCATCCCGGCGTTCGTCATCGCAGGAGTTTGGGAGTCCGTCAACTTTTGGATTTCCTCGTTCATCATGGTCGTTGGTGGCGTACTTGGCGTCCTTTTTGTGATTATCTTGCGGCGCACGCTGGTCGAGGAGTCGGGTCTTCCTTTTCCAGAATCCGTTGCTGCGTCGGAAATCCACAAGGCTGGCCAGGCCGGCGGTGCGAACACGAAATACCTGGTAATGGCCGGGCTGGTAGCCGGATTTATCGAACTGCTTAAAAACTCGTCTGGGATCCGCGTACTGGCGTCACAAATCACTGGCTTCTGGTCCTGGGGAAAGTCTCAGATGGTGCTGGGTGCACAGCAAGCACAGGAGTATACGGGCGGCATTTTTATGTCCACGCCCTCAGCTTCTCCCGCACTCTTTGGTGTGGGCTATATCATCGGACCGCGACTGGCTGCCGTGGTATTCGCTGGCGGTGTGTTGGGTTGGTGGTGCCTGGCCCCAATCATGGCGTTCGTGAACCGCGACCTGCTTTCACTGGGGGAAACACAAGGCTGGGCGAATGTCGCACTCAATGTGGTCTGGCAAGAGCAGGTGCGGCCGCTTGCAGTGGGAACGATGGTCGTGTCGGCACTTTGGACCCTCTGGACCATGCGCAAGAGTCTGCTGACCGGCTTCGGCCGTGTGTTTTCTGACCTGCGTGAGGTAAAGCTGGAAGAGGTTCCAAATCGCCATGAGATGGACATCCGTTACCGCTGGATCGTCTGGGGTATCATCGGTTTGCTGATTCCGATTACAGCGCTTTATGTGTTCTTCAGTCAGAGTTTCGGCGGCTCCATAGTCGCCGCCTTGGTCATGGTCGTGGCCGGCATCCTCTTCGCAGCGGTGGCAGGCTATCTCGTCGGCCTGATTGGCAGCAGCAACAACCCCATCAGTGGGTTGACGCTGTCAACGCTGATCGTTGCCGCATTACTTATGGTCGCTATCGGACTTCGAGGAGATCAGGGCGTATTGGCTGTGTTGGGGGTGGCTGCAGTGGTCTGTTGCGCCATGGGCATTGCCGGAGATATGATGCAGGATCTGAAGGTAGGCCACATCCTGGGCGGAACCCCGAGGGAGATGCAGAAGGGTGAACTGATCGCCGCGGTCGTGGCAGCACCTGTGTTAGCGTTAGTACTGTTACTGCTGGGGGAGGCCTACGGCTTCGCAGGTGCACCGGGCGTGGATCCGGCGCGGGCGCTGCCAGCCCCGCAGGCCGGTCTGATGGCGCTGGTGAGTGACGGAATTGTTAGCGGAGAAATGGTGTGGCCGCTGTTTCTCGCCGGTATGATGTTCGCCCTGATGCTGATCCTGGTACGCGCCCCATCGCCAATGCTGGTCGCGGTTGGGATGTATCTGCCAATTTGGAGCACCTTTGCGATATTCATTGGCGGTGTGTTCCGCTGGATAGTCGACGCGCTGCTTGCACGACGCGGTTATGGCGACGCAGGCAAGGAAAGGGCACAGAACACGGGCACGCTCATCGCGTCAGGGTTTATTGCTGGCGAGGCGCTTATGGGCATTCTCATCGCCGGAGTCATTGTGGCGAATATCGAGTTACCTGTGATCCTCAGCGATCCAACTGCGCAGGGATTGCTCGGCCTGCTGGTCTTCCCACTGGCGTTATGGATGTTCTATAACTACTCGAGGAAAGAAGCCGATGCTGCTCAGCAGCAATAGGGTGTAGCAACTTGGAGGCGGAACGGCTTGACGTCGGCCGATTCCGCCTCCTAAATCCTCAGCGAGGTGAACGTGCATTTTAGCATGATTGTTCTGTTGAAGAACTTTTTAGATTGCATGCTTGGATGGAGTAGGGCTTAACAAAGCCGTCTCTCGACTATGCAACACAAAATGCCCCCAAGACTCAAACATTGAATGACGTCGACCAAAAGAGCCGCTTCCTGAACATGCGTCCCACGTGGAATCGACGTTGGGAGAGATCGGATGAGAATCTAGTAGTGATTCTTGTTCCTAAATTCGGAGATTGTGCCTTAGGAAGATGGATGATGTCGAAGATGAAACGTCCGAATTATCGTCTCAAGCTGGATGACATCGGTACCTTTGTTTGGGAACGCTGCAACGGCATGAAAAAGGTCGAAGAAATCGGTGAGCAACTGAAAAAAGAATTCGGAGAGGAAGTTGAGCCGGTCCACGAACGATTGGCACTATTTTTCAGACAACTGCAAAAGAGCAATTCAATTACGTGGACATAAACCGAGAACGAGCAGAAACCAAAAAGATAAAAGGGCACACAAGTTTTCAATTTTTACACCCCTTCAAACGCAGATTTTTTGAATAAGACCAGCCGGAATTATGATTAGTTCTGCAAAGAAACAAGGAGTAGGCATTCGAGGTTTTTCCCTCAGATGTACAAGTCGAGGGGGCAAATTGTCCAACTGTTTGAAAATGCGTTAAAAGGAGATAGGGGAATAGGGCGATAAAGTAAATACGACGCCGAATGCACTTATTCCCTTATGACCTTATTCCCTATATCTCTTTGACCATCAACAAAACATGATTAAACGCATCCTAACCCTTCTGCTCGTTTGCGCCGGTGGCATTCTGCCGGTACAATGTGCCCTGGGAAGTGGCCAAAACTACAACGGGCAGCCAACCATTATTCTGATTTCCATCGATGGGT
>JAABYK010000186.1:12399-16166 GCA_011775825.1 Candidatus Zhuqueibacterota bacterium
GAACCGATCTGGGTGACCGCAGAGAAACAGGGGCTGATTACCGCGTCCTATTTTTGGCCCGGTTCGCAAGCCAAAATCAAGGGCATCCAGCCCACCTACTGGTATCCGTACGATGGCGATGTTCCCAATGAAGAACGAGTCCAACAGGTGTTGAAGTGGCTCGATCTGTCACGAGACAAACGTCCGGCGTTTATCATGACCTATTTCAGCATCTTAGATGATGTCGGTCATGAGTACGGACCGAACTCGTCCGAAGTTATTGCGGCCATTCAATACGTCGACTCGGTGATTGGCATTCTGCTGGATGGTTTACACAAACGAGACATTCTGAACCGAGTCAACGTCATCGTGGTTTCGGACCACGGCATGGCGGAAATCAGCCCGGAGCGCGTGATTTATCTGGACGACTACATCGACATGGAAGATGTGCAGATCGTGGACTGGAATCCGGTGGCCGCCATCAATCCCGAAGCAGGCAAAGAAGAGGAAGTCTACCGAAAACTTAAAGACGCGCATCCGCATATGGGGGTTTACCGGAAGCGCGAGATTCCGGAACGGTTCCACTACCGAGATCATCCGCACATTCCGAAAATCCTCGCCATTGCCGATGAAGGCTGGTCGATTACAAGTCATGAAGGCGTGCGGCCGCACTACATCCGAGGCGGGAATCACGGTTTTGACAACCGAGCCCGTTCCATGGGCGCCCTGTTTATCGCCCACGGACCGGCTTTCAAGTCAGGGCTGCTGGTTGACTCTTTCCGAAATATTCATCTCTACGAACCCATGGCAGAGATTTTGAATGTGCAGCCAGCCCCAAATGACGGCAGCCTGGATTCGGTAAAGGTAATGTTGAAGTGAGGAGGTTCGTACTGCAATCGTCTCGATTGCAGGGGAGAGCCGGGGATTTATTTTGATAATCTTTTTTGATCAAAGATCTCTCATTTTATCTGACTCCGCAATAATACGATTACTAATATTATGGAGATCAAGGATCCTGACAATAAAGTCACAATGAAGTTTGTCCAACTTCTTTCAAGAGGAATTAAACCCCCAATGGAGACCAATGATATTAAGAAAAAGATCCCAACTGCTAGAATTTGACTCTTGAATAGGTCAAAAACGTCTCTTCTCGCCTTAACTGGGTACAGTTGATCTACCCCAAGTCGTTCTCTATCTGCTTGGTCTATAAACACCCGACTGATGTCTGGTTCTACTCTGATCCACTTAAGCGGATTACGATATCTTATCTCTGGCTGCTGCTCTAACTTAATACGTAGCTTTCTTATGTCATTTGTCAATTCTTGGGTAGTGATTGATCTTGTTTTGATTTCAAAGATATTTGATGATTTTTCCCGCTCTTCCGGATTCTCGAACACCACTTTGTTCTTCACATTTGTTCCTAGTATTGGAAACGTATGTTTAGGAATTCTCACAATTCCTTTTTCCATATCGTGAATGTGAGCGGAGCAGACTCGATAATATAGATATCTAAACCCTAGCTTTCTTGTTACGAAATATCGTATGAAATACACAACATACTTATGCCAAGCCATCTTGACTGGATAAATAGAAACTTCTTCTTTATGGTCGGAATATGGAATCCCGATAGCATTCCGAATTGTTTGATCAACCCGAATTTCGTCTGGCCTAGTTCGCATTCCTTCTTGAGCATGATCATCAACCCCTATTACTCTGGCATGGATTTTTAGTTCTTGCTCTAAGGGTACCTTGTTTTTCAATAATCCTTTTTTGCATTCATCTGAACCGAAGTAGTTTACTTTATACCCCACTACCGCAAACATTCCAATCTTAAGTTCTTTCTTTGTTTTCTTGTGTATGCTTATAACATAATCACCCTTTGCATATTTTCGATGAGGTGTTTTGGTTGGCAAAACCGCTAAGACGTTATTATTCATTAGGCAATCTTTGTTTGAGTTTTTCGAAAGAAATTACAGAATGGTTGAATAGTTTAATTCCGTTGGTGACTCGACGAGTCTTACTTGTGAAGATAATGAAGATAATGACCGATCATCTTTATCTATCTTATCCTGAAGTAAGTACTTTAGCTTCGGAGGTCTCTCGGGCCATGAGTTTTGTTGACGAATACGTAAGATAAGATCAAAAGGACTTTTTACAGAAAACTCCGTTAAGTTAAACTCTGCTATAGCCAGTGCCAAAACCTCCTCCTGTGATAAACCCTTGTGCAATCGGCCTTCTGATTCTAGCTCTCGCACAGGTATGGGATGCCCATAATTCTCTGGGACCCATATTTTTCTTTTGCCTGCAAAAATATATGATGGAGACTTGATTCCGCCCTCAATGATATAACCCGATTCTAATTCTACCTCAGAAGGACTGTGGGCAAGGTTGTAATTCTGTTCCGTATCCATCATTGTTTGGAGCTGATTGTCATCAAGAAGTGTGACACCGATTGGAGCTTTTATTCCGATCTGATTTATAATGACTTCGGCAAACGCATATCCCATATTAGAGATCAGATTATATACGATCTCGGCATTTCTTAATTTCCCAAGCAATACCGGAACCACAGTTTCTCGTCCCAATTTGCTTATAAGTTGTCCAGGCACAGGATTTGATCCATACCCAATTATTGCATATCTTTTCCTTACGTTAGGTACGCCTAAATTCTCCAAGTAATTATTCAAATCAGCTATTTTCCCATTACTATTGAGCATGACTTGAATATTTAAATCTCGACTAACATCGCTTGTATTTCTTTTTTTTAAAATAAGTGGATAAACAGCTCCTTTTGCTAAAAGGAAACTTCTTTTGGGCCTTCTTCCCGGATAATCAAGGGGCTTTTCGCGCGGTGCAATATACGTATCAACTGATTCTGGAATTGATTTAGTCTTCATAGCGCTCCTGACAATTTACAGGTCTTGAATTTATTGACAACAGTATATTTGGCAATGCTTAGGAAAAGATTCCGAGGGTCATCGGCATACTGTAGTTTCGATTCCTTCCCGAACGAGACGTTCGCGGTACGGGTTGTCATTGCTTCGTGGGAGGGGAGTCTTCTCCTGTCCCCTCGTAGCCGAGCTGTTTTTGGGCGTCAAGAATTTCTTTGAGGAGCTGTCCCGTTTTTGTTCCGCCCATGTTTTCTTCCTCTGCCACCTGCAGTTCGCGGACATCGTACTCCCAACGACGCAGAATTTCGATCTTGTCTGCTTTATCGAGGCGCTCCTCCTGCAGCACGGCTTCGGGTGAGTCAAACACCGAAGCCGGGCTGAGCAGAGCCTTTTCTTTATCCATGAATTACACCTCCTGTATCATGTAACTTTCCGACGTATCACCACGTCCACACCATACTTTCCGGCCCCTATCAATAGAAAAAGCAACGCAATTGCGGCAAACAGCAAGGCCTTTTCCTTGGTGGTAAATGGATCCTGTGCATGACGAATGAATCCGGCGGTCGACATGGTGCAGAGAATAAAAAACGCGGCCGGCCGCGTGACCAGGCCGGCGGCCAACAAGATACCTCCGAAGAATTCCGAGCATCCGGCCGCCCAGGCAAAAAATCCGGGAAGGGGAAAGCCCAATTTCGCGACACCTTGAATGAAACCATCCGAAGGCGGAATTTTCCCGATGCCGTGTCCGAATGCCAGAGCCAGTCCGGAGAATACGCGCAAGATTGTCAAGCCCCAATTTGTCGCTCCGTCGGCAATGTCACTTCCGCCAAATAATAATTCTTTTATGTTCATTATATTTCTCCCTCCTTTTCCGTTTGATAAATCAACTCAGTCGAT
>JAABYK010000186.1:16225-16502 GCA_011775825.1 Candidatus Zhuqueibacterota bacterium
ATGCGCGCCATCGCAGTACGGCTTGTTTTTTGACGCTCCGCAGCGACACAGCGAGTAGTGTTCGCAGGAAGGCGGCTGCAGTTCTTCCGGCACCTGCAATTCGATGCCGCCGACGATGTTGCACGGTCCGTCGCGGGCGATCAAAATGGCCGGCTCGCGTTCTTGATCGCGATGGTGCACCCCATCGATGGTGTAGCTTAATGCACCCGACGGACACCTCTCGATGACATCGATAATCTTCTCTGCCTCGTCTGCATCGGGCTCAATCCAGGGACGC
>JAABYK010000186.1:16620-16832 GCA_011775825.1 Candidatus Zhuqueibacterota bacterium
GAGGAAGCGCCACAACGACACAAGGCCATCGTCTCTTTCACCGGTAGCTCCTCGCCTCTTGAGTTTCGCCAACTTTTGAGTCCCTTCACAATCAGCGGCCCGTCTTCCTTTTACTTCGATCGCAGCCTTATTCTTCATGTCGACTCCGTGGTTTTGGTGCCCTTTTTTCTTTCGATTTTCCCAAAGACGAGGCCTCAAGACGTTCAAGATGG
>JAABYK010000268.1:0-11754 GCA_011775825.1 Candidatus Zhuqueibacterota bacterium
CGGTGGTTAAGTACTGAGCACCACGCCAGTTTGTTGGCATTTGCGGGCGCGCTTTTCTTTTTGTTTTCAGATGCACTCCTGGTTTTTGACCGGTTCAAAGGCAAATTTCGCAAGGCTCAGTTTTATACCTTCACGACCTACGTGACGGCACAATGGCTCATTGCTTTTTCCGTAACCGCAAATTAACATGTCCATCATAGAATCTAAGAAAGAGACCTATTTAATCAGTACAGATAAAAACAGATTGGATCTGAAATTGATTCACGGTTTTATCGCATCACATTGGGCTAAGGACATTTTGTTTGCCAGAGTTAAGAAATCTGTCGAGAACTCTTTATGTTTTGGAGTATATGAGGATGACAAGCAGATTGGGTTTGCAAGGGTGCTTACGGACTATGCGAGAATTGCCTATTTGGCAGACGTATTCATCTTGGAATCTTATCGCGGACGCGGTTTATCTAAATGGCTCATGGAATGCATTATGGCGCATCCCGATCTTCAAGATTTAAGGAAGTGGATCTTGGCAACCAAAGACGCACATGGGCTGTATCGGAAATATGGCTTTGAGCCATTGAGCACTCCGGAGCACTACATGGAAAAAGTACTCCATAAACTCGAGTGAAAATGAGACTAAAAATAAAGGAGAGGTGACCATGAAACTTCTTAACAAGTATCTTGAGTTTGCAGTTTTCTTGATGTTGAGTTCAGGTTTAATCACTTGTTCATCGGCGGGAAGCAACGAGAATGCGGTAGCGAAGATTGATTGGGACAAGTTCGCTGACTACTGGTATGCTGGCAAGGCGGAAATCACGCGCTACGCTTTGGAGCAGGCGCGATACGGCGAAATTCGAAAAGGCGAAGCTGTGCTGATCTTTGTGACCGAAAACTTCCTGACCGACAAACAGGTGAAACATGAATTCGGAGAATCGGAAAATGCCACAACCGTGCTGAAATTAAACTTTGTTCGCAAATTCTATACGGGCATTTATCCCTACTCCATGATGAGCTCCATCTTTACGCCCGTCGATGTGAGCAGATGGCCCACGCTTAAAGTCACCACGACTTCCCAGGAATGGTGTGGTCATACCTTTACTCAGTTTAACCATCGAGATGATAAGTACAAGGTGCAGTTGCGTTCCTATTTCCAGCGAGAAGGTGACCAGGACTTTGAAGTTAAATCAACGCTGCTGGAAGACGAAATCTGGACAAAAATCCGTTTGGCGCCAAACTCATTGCCGACCGGAGAGATCGAGATTATCCCGGGGACGCAGTTTAGCCGCTTCCGACATACAGAACTAAAACCGGAAAAAGCAACCGCGGCATTAAAAACAGAGAAAGATCAGTCGTTGTCGTCGACGGAGTTGCAGGTGTATACAATTGACTACGAGACCCTCGAGAGAAAATTGGTGATCAGGTTTGAAAAAGAACTTCCTTTTAAGATTGTCGCCTGGGAAGAGCACCACACTAGCGGTTATGGACCAGGTGCTGAGGTGATGACCACACGTGCTGTCAAGACCCATTCGGTTTATACGGATTATTGGACCAAAAATAAGAAGTCGGATTCTCACTGGCGGGAAAAGTTGGGACTGATTTACTAACCCGAATCACGGTAAAGGCGATTGCCCAACCGGCAACGAAATGCGGTCGTGGAGAAATATCTCAATCCAATTCCTTGTTTGAGTTAATGAATTCTGGGTTGAGTCTGGTAAAAAAGGAGAAAACAGATGCTGCTGTTTACACTGCTAACTGTCTTGCTGACATGGGTTGAAACGCCTGTTGCCGACCGTGGCATCTTGAAACAAGAAGCCCCGTCATGGGAAGTTGAGAAATGGTTCAACTTGCCGGAAAAGAAAGGGAGACTGGATGTCACTGACTTCAAAGGTAGAGTCGTTTACCTCTACTGTTTTCAATCCTGGTGTCCGGGCTGTCACAAGTACGGGTTTCCTACCCTTAAGCAAGTCATCAAAAAAGTACGAAGATGACCCTGAGGTGGCGATTGTGGCCGTGCAAACGACGTTTGAAGGATACAAATACAACGGCATCGAACAGGCAAAGGAAGTCGCTAAGAAGTATGAGATAGACATCCCCATTGGCCAGAGCAGCTCACGCAAGGAACGCTCCAAACTCATGGCTAATTACCGCACCGGGGGTACACCCTGGGTCATCATTATCGATAAAAGAGGAATCGTTCGCTTCAACGATTTTCACATCCACCCGAAATATGCGGGAAACTTGATTGCCGAATTGAAAGAGGAGCAAAGGGAGGAATAGAGATCGAATCGGCGCTAACGCTACGGCGAAATTTGGCTTTTTTGCCGCTGAAACCATCCACAGAGATTCTCTAATAAATGCTGACCTGGTAGTATTCGTTTCTTTGATTACTTGATCTAATTGTCGAAGCAAGTCCTCATCAATGGTCATTTGGATTGTGGTCATTTCTATACATCCCCTTCCATTAATAACTACACATGTTTTGTGTATGCTATTAGCATATTCATTTATAATTGTCAAGATATTTTTGATTCTCGTCTCTTACCGATAAATGCGGCCCTTAAAATTTGCGATATGGTGAAAGCGTTTCACGTTTTCTAAGCAAGTGTTCAAGACTCCAAATCGCGAAAATGCGAGTGATTGTTTAACTCCCTCCAGCTGTGTAATAATTGTAATCCTTCAAAACCGTTTCCAGAAAATTGGGCGGCAACATGTCCGATTTCACCCCCATTTTCTCTTCGATGGCTATTTTGGTTTTGTAAGCGAGGTGATTGGCGATTTTCGAGTTTTCAACTTTGACCTTTAATACTTTCTTAATTGTGGAAATGTCCGAATCGCTGAGTGCGGTCACCTGTGAAAAAACCGGTTGATAATGATCCTCCAAACTTTCGAGGATGGTGTCGTCGAGTGTGACTTCCGGGTTTAGTTTGACCACCGTGGTGCCGGCTGCAATATCGCCAATCCGCTGTCCCTTTCCGGTAATGATGATGGTCAGCATCGCCACGCTGCCAAACAGAATGGTGATGTCGATCAGCCGCAGAATCCACCTCAGGAAATAATCTCCGATGCGCGGTTGTGAGCCGTCGAGCTTTACAACTTTTATCTTCAAGGTCTTCTTGCCAAAGCTTTGACCGTTCAGGAAGATTTCACATAACAGGTGGTAAAGAAAGGCCGGTAGGTACAAAATCACCATTAATGCAACAAACCCCGTGGAAGCTCCACTTCCGGGTGACAACGTGCCCAACAAGAATGTGCCCCCGATCAGGTATCCTGCCAGGACCAGATAGTCTAATAGCGCTGCCAGAACCCGGTCGCCGATACCGGCAATGGTATAATCGATTTCGACGTTTTGGGTTGTCTGTATCTTGACAGAATCCAGCATGTTCAGATCAGCCCGCGCGCTTTTAATTCAAGATATTTGTTGATGGAATTGACGGTCAGATTCTGAGGTGCGGTTAGAATTGAATGAATCCCGTACCTCTCCAATTCTTTCACTATCTGTCGTTTCTCAAACACGAATTTCTCTGCAATGGTTTTTAGGTAGATATCTTCAGTGGTTTTGGTCGGCTTGTCCAGCAGCTGTTTGAGTTCCGTGTTTTCAAAAAAAACTACGACCAGCAGATGATTAAACCCGATCTTGCGCAGGTAGTCCAACTGTCGTTTCATGGATGCGAGCGTCTCGAAGTTCGTAAAAAGCAATATCAAGCTGCGATGGCGCATTTTCTGTTTGAGGGTGGCATAAAGGAGCTCAAAATTCGATTCGAGAAATTGGGTCTTTTGCCGGTACAAAACTTCCAGTATTTTCAACATTTGTGAAGTCTTTCGGTCTGCCGGCACCACGGTGTCCAGAGTGTGGGAAAACGTCACAATGCCGGCCTTATCTTGTTTGCGAATGGCGATGTTGGAAATGACCAGACTCGCGTTGATGGCATAGTCTAACAGGCTCATGCCTTTAAACGGCATTTTCATCACACGGCCCTTGTCGATCACGCTGTAGATTTGCTGCGAGCGTTCGTCCTGATATTCGTTCACCATGAAGTCGTTTCTGCGCGCCGTGGCTTTCCAGTTGATGGTGCGATAATCGTCGCCCTGCACATATTCTCGGATGCGATCGAATTCCAGAGTGTGTCCGACTCTTCGGACTCGCTTGATGCCCGCCTCTGCCAGATTGTGCGAAATGGCCAACAGTTCATATTTGCGCATCTGGATATAGGAAGGATAGACCGCCACCTGCTTCTGCTGGTCAAATTTAAATCTCCGGCTCACTAAGCGGAGGGTGCTCGTGACATAGATATTGAGCGCGCCAAATTCATAGACGCCTCTGTGCGTGGGTCTGACCGAGTAGGTGAACGTCTTCTTCGAGCTCGGTGGGAGAGCCATTTGAAAACGTTGGTCTCGGAGCTGCAGTTGAGGCGGCAATTCATCAATGACGACCGCTCGAATCGGAACTTTGTAGAAATTCTCCAGGGTAATATGGACATCGTTGTCATCGCCGTTTGAAAATCGGTCTCCGGTCTCGCGAACTCCAAATACCCCCCGTCTGGTTCGAAACAATAGGAGGGTATCAACAACGGAGACCAAAACCAGGATAAATAAGCCGGCTTTTGCAAATACGGTCACGGCGGGAAAGAAGTATCCGAACACAAATAGAACCACCAGGGCAGAAATTGCAAAGAACAGCCGTTTCGTTAAGTACAGATTTTTGAGAAATGAACCTATCGTGGCACCTCGATTCTTTCAACAATTTGTTTGATGATGTCGTCTGGCCGGGCGCCTTCCATTTCTTTTTCCGGGGACAGCAAAAGCCGATGTCGCAAGGCAGGATAGGCGACCTGCTTCACATCTTCCGGCGTCACAAAGTCTCGTCCTTTCATAGCCGCGAACGCTTTTGCTCCCGACATGATCGCCAGCGAGGCGCGGGGCGAGCCGCCCAGAAACAACGCCTGGTTGTTGCGCGTTTGATGGACAATCTGTACAATGTAATCAATGACGTTTTTATCGATAATCACGGACCGGACTTTTTCGCGATAGTCGGCGATCTGTTTGGCCGTGAGGACCGGTTTCACATCCCGAAATTCGTTATGGTCTTTGCGTTCATGAAACTCAGCGAGAAGGGTTGCTTCCTCTTCCAGGGACGGATACTCCACTTCGACTTTGAACAAGAAGCGGTCGATTTGAGCCTCCGGAAGTCGGTAGGTGCCTTCTTGTTCGATGGGATTTTGGGTGGCAAACACGATGAACGGCGTATCCATAACGTATGTCACACCATCGAATGTGATCTGCCGCTCTTCCATGACCTCGAAAAGAGCGGCCTGCGTTTTCGCCGGCGCCCGGTTGATTTCATCGATCAAAATCAAATTGGAAAAGACCGGGCCTTTGTTAAACTCAAAATCCGCTTTTTTGAGATTAAACACAGACGTTCCGATGACATCCGACGGCATGAGATCCGGGGTAAACTGAATGCGCGAAAAGCCCACCGAGACGGTTTTGGCCAGCAGTTTCGCTGTGAGCGTTTTGGCAATCCCGGGGACGCCCTCGAGCAGCACATGCCCGTCCGCAAAAATGGCCGCGATCAGGAACTCGATCATCTGTTGCTGGCCGACGATGACTTTTCGCAATTCCTGGTTGATCTGTTCAACGGACGTTTGCAAGCCGGACAAGTCAACTCGACTGGCTAACACGTCTTCACTGTTTTTCGCCACAGTCCTCTTCGTTTTTTATGCATTCTTAAAAATCAAGTAACCTGCTGATAAAAGGTTTCCATAGATGTATGCAAGTCAATCAACTCGCGCTCGGTGATTTTATTTTTTGAGCGAACGGTCTCTATTTTTGAAAACAGCTCTTTAATCTCTTCCTTTGATACTCCCGATGTGTCTGACAACTTCTCGAGGAACCCGTCCGCAAGTCGGCCGGTCTTTAAGCGGAAATGGTTGCGAATGAAATCCAGAAACAACGTGATTTTCTTCTCTGCCAGATTTTTGTGATCGCCCTTTTGATAGTAAAGCCTGCCGACCGTTTCTGTGAATTCTAGGGTTGTGTTGGGCAAGGGTTTGATCACCGGAATGATGCGTTGTTTGCGTTTGCCTTCAAAAAGAATGAAAAGAATGATCCCGCCGAAGGCTAAATAATAAGCCCATTTCAACGATGTATGACTCAGCACAAAACGCAGCGGCGACCCGGATATCCGGTTGCCGACTTTGTAGTATTCGTCCCAGATGGTATGCTGTACGGGCAAATAAGACAGCGCTTTGAAGATGTAATCGGAATTGTTGCGGAAGAGCACATTGTAATTGGTAAACGCAAAAGGCAGAGTGCTGAGAAAAAGCGCCCCTTCGCCAAAGTTCATTTTGATGAAATTAATTTCATTTTCGCTGTTCTTTCCCAGGGCGACGGTACGTGCGGTGTCAAATTTGGAGAAATAGAAATCGACCGTACCTTTTCGGTAAATATAATCCTCCGGCGCTCGCAATTCAGGATTTACAAAATTAACGCACATGGAGTCTAAAGTGATAATATTGATGCTGGTGGCGATGTCAAGACTGTCCGCAAATTTTCCGCCAAATCGCTGGGCTGCAACAAAGGCACAATTGCCGTTCGCCACAAACTCCAGCAATTCCCGGGTATCGAGTTTGTCGGGTGCGAAACGGGTGTTTAAAATCACGTAATTGGTGTTTTGGATCGATCGGTCATCCAGAACGCTGTACAGTGGCCTTTTTTCAGTTGCGACAGTTTGGTCCGGAAACATGTCCGGCAATAAGCTAAACAGAATGTAGTTGCCATACGGGATTTTATCCTTGTTTGAAAAACTGGCAGACCAGTCGATGGGTTCGGGCGCTGCAAACCAAGTGGTAAGTGCGATCACAACTGTGAACGCGAGTACGCCGATGTATTTGAGATTTTGGTTAGCTAATCGTGTCATTTAGGCCCGCGCCAACTCATCACGAAAGTGTCGGAATGTCTGAAGTGCATCCTGAAAACCAGTTTCATTCAAATGGACGTTGCCATACCAGATATATTCAAACAGTCGTGTAATCTCAGCGAAAGGTCGCTGGAGTTTGGAATTTTGCAATTCGCGCATGTAATCTTGATTCGTCTTGGCCAATTTCCAATTAATTAATCCTTTCTCCGTAAGATCTTCGAGGATGCTTAGATAAAACAGCCGGATGGCGCGCCTGTATTTTTTCTGGGCTGCGGCTTCGTCGATCAACTCATGGAAATTCATCGCCTGAATGTCTTCTTCGGATTCGCGGAACTCCAGGTTGATTTCGTCACTGGACTCGTAAAAAATACTCTTGACGTCGGTTTTCAGTAATCTCGAAACCACGAAGATGGTTGCGCCAGCCAACAGGAGATATGGCAAGACTCTCCAAAATAACGCGAGGCCTTTAAACGGAAAATATTTGAGAAATTTGTCCCAAATCCAAAACTTGATTCTGTGCCACAACGTGTTCGAGGCTCTGAACTCGCGGTCATAAGCAAACGCTTCGTCGGCCCGGAAAGCGGCAATGTTCTCTGCTGGAGGCGTGCGTACGGTGACCTGAGAAGAATCGCTGTGTACATGAACAGGTCCTTTCTTCTCAGCGGTTAACGACACTGGAAACAGAAGCGCAAACATGACGAGCACGGCGAGGGAATGGACGACTCTATTCTTCACTTTCCTGCGCTCCCAGTCCCTCAACTTCTTGAAGTAACCCGGCGGCTTCCTTTCGTTCTACCAAATTGTTGTAATGAAACGCCAGAGCAATCAATGGAATGGCATAGAAGACATAATATCCCAGTGTGGCAATGAGCGTCGTGAGCATGATCAAATAGCGATAACTCGCAGAGTCCGTGGCTTCTGTGGTTGAGTGAAGTTGAAACAGGAACGAAACCGTGTAGCTGGGAACGTTGAAAATCAAAGACAGCGCAGTTTGTATGATAATGATAACGAACAGCAAGCCAAATGTAAACCACCAATGACCGGACACCAATTCAAAGGATCGGGAGATGGCCTGACCGATGTGGGTTTGTTCGCGGATCAAAACAAATAATGTGAAAGACAACGCGACTCCCAAATAAATCCCCGGAAGCAGGCACAGGATGGCTCCCACAAACGTGAATAGGGTGACCACAATCGTAGCAAGGAAAACCTTCCAGAGATGTTTGGTGGTTCCTTTCCAAATCTGGTCCACGTCAAACTCGTCAAAGTCTTTATCCATGTAGCAGTTAATGTACTCATAGACGACACTGGTCAAGAGCGCACCTGTAATCAAGGTTAACGACATTGTGATGAGAAAATAAGTAACAAAAGATATGGAAACATTCCCTACCGGACTTCGAAGCAAGAAATTGGCCTCAATCAACCCGGAGAGCAGACCCGTGATCAGAATCACCGGTCCTACGATAAACAGGATGGCTTTTCCCAACTTCTTGAAATTTTGCCGTATGAACGTGAAAGTTACGTTAACGATTTCCGTAAGAGTTCGAGTTCGGCGAAATTCTATTTTTTCAACACCTTGCATTACTCTACCTCCTCCAACCCAAGCGGGTAGACAATAAAATAATAAATCACAAAGGCCAACGAACCGGCTATGATAGCGAGACTCAGCCATGTGGGCGTGTTCGTGTATCTGGTGACAAACCCCTCGAGAAAACCGGCTGTGATAAACACCGGGACCAATCCCACGACCATTTTCAAGCCGTTTCGGGCGCCTCTCATGAACGACTGCTTGCGCGTGTACGTACCCGGAAACAGCAGGCTGTTGCCGATGACTAAGCCCGCCGCGCCGGCAACAATAATGGCTGAGATTTCCAGCGTGCCATGAATCCAAATCGTGCGGAGCGCCGAGTTCAAAAGGTCCTGTTCGTAAAAGAAGTAATGAAAAACGCCGAGCATGACGCCGTTATAAAACAGGACCAGCGCCGTGCCAAACGATAGCAAAACGCCTGCTACAAATGCCAAAAAAGCCACTCGAATGTTGTTGAACGTGATTCCCAAAAACATGTCGATTTGGTGCATTTCTTTATAAATCCGCATCGGATCGCCACTCTTTATATTTTCAAGAGTCTGATTGACGTAAGAATCTCCCAAAATGAGACGAACAAAGGTGTCGTCATTGGCTGCCGATATTCCGCCGATTGAAATGGCGACCCCAAAAATGGCGAATGCGTAGAATAGCTCCGCACGGGCTTGCTTAATCGTTCGTGGTAGCTCAACTTTCCAAAAAGTCAAAAACCGGTTGTGGCTCTCTCTTTTGTTTCGATAGATCTCTTGATGGAGCTTGGCCGTTAAGGTATTAAGATATTTGGTGGTATTGCTTTTGGGATAAAAGGTCCTGGCATACGAAAGGTCGTCCGTTAGCTGTATGAAAAAATCTGCGAGGTCGTCCGGCGCCATCTTTTCTCTGCCCGCCAGATAGGACTCCAGGTTTTTCCACTTTGGAGCGTTTTGTTTGAGAAAGGCCGCTTCGCGCATGATTCCTCGGGAGTACGGTGTGCACGTAAAACTCAACGAATATGGAATTCTGTTCTGGATTGGAAAGTTTGTAATTCGAATCAATTCAAATGTATAAAAATTAAGAACAGATAACAACCATTTTTTTGGGTGGAATTGTGCGTCAATCAGAGAGACGATTCGACTTCTCGTTCGACTGCCTCGATCGGGCAGGGCTTGAAGAAAGGCGCGGCCTCAATGTAGGCACGATCTTTTCCCGTTGCCTTCATAATATTTAGGCGCCTATAAGTTAAACGATTAGAATTACTCAAAAAGCAAGATATTCATCCCGCATCAATACCTTAGCATATCGGACGATCCCCTCCTCAAGCGGAATGAATGGCTTCCCAAATCCCTTCCGACGTAGCGCGGTGATATCTGCCCGGGTGTGACTTTGATATGCAACTTTCACTTCGTCGGGCGCGGGAAAATAATGAAATTCTCCAAATCCGAGAATCGAAATCCAAATCTTGGCAATGTCATTAAAACGGCGACTTTTCCCGGTACCGACATTGAATATACCCTTGATAAGCGGACTGAAAGCAAAAAAAAGATTGGTCTCAACCACGTCGTCCACATAAATGAAATCCCGCAATTGTTCGCCGTCAGCAAACCCATCGGTGCCCTCAAAAAGTCTTACCGTTCCCGTTTCTTTAAGCTGTCGGTAGATTTGATAAACCAACGAAGCCATTCTACCTTTGTGAGCTTCGTTGGGGCCGTAAACGTTGAAATACCGCAGACCGACGACCGAGCTTTCCGCCCTTTGAATGACCTGCCGAACGTGTTGATCGAAAAGCAATTTTGAATGACCATAGTCACTCAAAGGGCGTTCATTTTCGGCGTTTTCGGAGAAGTTCGTATTGGCACCGTACACGGCGGCACTGGACGCATACACAAAGGGAATGCGTTTTTCCAGAGCGTAGTGCAACAGCCATTTGGAGTAGTCGACATTGTTGCGCATCAAATAGTTGCGGTCATGTTCCAGGGTGTCGGTACATGCCCCCTGGTGGAAGATAGTCCGAATCTCTGAAATCCACTCAGCCCTTGAAAGGGCTCGCCGGAATTCGTCTTTATCTAATGCGTCTCGGAACGTGGAGTTGTTGAGATTAGCGAGCTTATCAGGATGATTCAGCTCATCAACAATCAGGATATCCTCATGGCCCCGATCATTTAAACCACGCACAATGTTGATGCCGATGAAACCGGCGCCGCCAGTGACCACTAACATTAGAATTCAACGACGTCTGCTTTAGTTAGAAAATGGCTCACGAGGTATGAGGTTGAATATTCCGGTACGTTACTGGGAATAGACACCACTTTTCCCCCGGCTTTTTCGACAATTTCTCGCCCCACAATTTTTTCCACGGGCCAATCCCCACCCTTGGCGAGAATGTCCGGCATCACGGCCGAGATCAACTTGATGGGCGTGAGTTCCTCAAATATGACTACATAATCGACGCAAGCAAGCGATGACAGCAGCAGGGCTCTATCCGCCTCCGGGAAATAGGGCCGATCCGCACCCTTAATGGCTCTCACCGACGGGTCGCTGTTTAGCCCCACGATAAGCAGATCTCCCATTGCGCGGGCCTGGGCCAAATATTCGACGTGTCCGCGATGCAGCAAATCGAAGCACCCGTTTGAGAGCACAACGACCTTGCCCAAATTTCGGGCGTCGTCTCCAATGGCTTTGGCTTCGTTCAATGAAATGATCTTATGATTCATATTTTAAATTCTCATCATATGAAGATTAGGTGAGCCTGTCAATGTTAACCGCCAATATACAAACTTTTCATCCCCTTTGTCGAGTAAAAATTTATCTTTATGTTTATGGAGAGGGCTTCTAACGCTTCAAGCTGATTAGGGCGCTTGGTAATTAAATTTTGTTTTTTCGACAAAGATTTTTAAAGATTGCATGTTACTTGGTATTAATGATCTAGTTTGAACACGGAGTCGCCGAGCACTCTGAGGAATACAGAATTGTTGTCTCCTCTGATTTTGTCAAAAGAAGGCGGGATATGCTTCGTAAAGATTTGCCTGAAAAGATCGCAATTGAAGTGCACCGCCATCTTGGGCCAGGGCTTTGGAATCTACCCGTCATTCGGCACTGGCTCAGGAATTTAATCTTCGTAGTCTTCGCTTCAAAGGGAAGTTGAGCAAGCAGGTTGATGGCGTGGAGCGATTGATTAGAACCCTTGAAATGACGACCTAAGTACTTTCTCCGTGAGAATCCGCAAGCTCGATTTCTCCGTTTTGAAGGAGCTTTCGAATTTTCGTTCAATCTTTTTATTGGC
>JAABYK010000268.1:11858-29915 GCA_011775825.1 Candidatus Zhuqueibacterota bacterium
CCGACGGCGCCATGGATGGACTCCGGTGCCTCAAATTCATGGAGCGGAATGCGGTTCGCGTAGAGAGCGATTCCGTTATCCCGACATGTTACCTGAAGCCGGATCACGCCAAATTCATTGATCGTCTCGGTGAGCACAGGGAGCTTTACGATTGCCTCTTTTTTGAAGTTGGAATATTTCTGTAGCAAAAACTCCTGCTGCTTCGACACGGAAAACAAATAAAAAAATTCATAAGGGCTTTCGGCCATTGTTCTATAGCCGATAATCAGACCAAATCTTCCTTTCGAACTTGCCCCTCCGACTTTCGCTTGCACTCGAAAGCTTACATCCACAAACTCGTCTTTTAAAAGAGCTTTCTTTCTGTTTGCGCTTTCCAGGAAGATGATTCTGTCTTCGTCTAATTCAAAGTCCCTTGCCGTTAGATGTGGGAAAAGCCATTCGTCCTGCAAAGCTTCGGCTTTGGGTTTCGACTCATTGAACGCCGGTTCGTCTGGCAACTTACTCTGGCTGGCAACGGGTGGTTTCATCGTCACAGGTCTGCGTCTTTTGACAGGCGTGGGTTTGTCGACGACTTCTGCTTCTTTGAGCTTCGATTCAGTTTCTGAGATTTTTTCTTTCAATGCCATATTATCGGGTTCAAGTTGTACCGCTTTCTGATAGAACGCCACTGCCTTGTCATAAATGTTTTGTCGGTAATAGAAGTCGGCGCTGTCCTCGTATGCCCGGGCGATTTGGGTCAGTCCGTTCATGGCACCGAAGTGTAGCGGGTTCGCTTGCAGTATGGCCTGAAATTGGCGCAGTGCGATATCCAATTCCCCGGCCTGGTAGAATGTATTGCCCTGACTGAGCAGATGTGCTTCCTTTGCCTCAGTGGTTTGAGGTTTAGCAGGTGTTTGAAGTTTTGGTTGCTCATCCGGAAAGACATAGAACAACACCGTACCAAGAATCGCGACCAGGAAAGCCGCAGACACCCATCGGATGACATTGGCAATTTGATTTCCTGCCTTCCATCTTTCCGCGGTCGGTCCCCCGGACGCAGAGCTAATTCGAATCGCCTGGACGTTGATATTCTCGTCGCACCCAACCTGGTTCGCCAGCCGAATCAAGCTTTTGCAGGCTTGCTGGGGAGATTTAGATAGAACCACCTCTCTGATTTGAGTACTATCAACATTTACCAGGCCGTCAGTGCAGAGCAAAAAGCAGTCTCCCGACTTAACGGGGATGTCGGATTTGATGTCGAAACGAATCTGCGGATTGATTCCCAAGGCATCGTCAGTCCGGGTGAATTCACGCTTGAAGCGGCTTCTTTTGCTCAAAACACCGTGACGACGCAGCTTTGTTTCGACCAGTTCCTGCATCCTGGAGCGTGTAATTCGAAATGCGTGATTCCCGCCAATCTGGGCGATATACACCCGATCTGCGGCAATGACCAGGCCCGTGCAGCTTATTCCCAATTTCCGTCTTTGGCCATTATGATTGAACAGCTCGTGAAGCAGCGCATTGGCATCTTCAAAGGCATGTCTCAGGCTGGTGACCACATCTTCGGAGGGATCGGAATAATAAACTTCGTTGATGAGATTGACCGCCATTTTACTGGCAGACGTACTTTCGGGATGTCCATTCATCCCCGTGGCCATCACGAAAAGTTGGCCCTTTGACGACAACTGTTTTTTCGGGAAACTGCCAAGACAGTCCAGATTTATGGGAGACTTCGCATTTTCCTTCGAACAGCCGCCAAAGCTAATTATGGTCCTGTCATTTTCCATGGTTGTTAGTAATCTAACTTCGGCGATAAGATACAAAAGACCCTAAACTTATACAATGGTTTTTCAAAGTTGTTAACAAGAATTAATTCGAATGTGGGGGAGTATCAAGGTTGTTTATTGCCCAATAACTGAGAAGATCATAGAAAGACAAAGCTTAATTCACGGCTTTAGTCGCAAAAAAAACTATTTCACATTGATTTGCACCGGTGGTAGGATTTCCCATTCAAACAAATCTGACAGCTTCAACCTTATTCTGTCTTCATAGGGCCGGGTACATCTATGCCTTTGACATTGGTATGTGCTGGATTATTTCTGAACGGAGCATGAACAACCTTTAGTTGCAAATACCTTAACTCTTTAGTGACAAAATGCACCACCCCATTGTCTGATGGCTTGCGAGCTCTGTTTCTGCATTCCTGGGGAGATGAATATTTACACCAGTCAGTGGACATTCCTTTTAGTTCCTCTTCGCCTCTCTCTCTAAACACTCCCGGCATCACTTCCCCTTCCCTGATCCAGTTTTTGTGTATATTGTAATAAAGTAAATCCTCATCCGGGATAACTTCACTTTCTAATAACCCAATACCTGTCATTAACTGGCTTTTAACAAATTCAACAATAAACCTAAGTTAAATTTCGAAGGAACAAATGTACCGCTAATTTTTTCTTTGTTGTAATCATCACCGTAGAACGAAGCCTCGGCTTCTGGATCTCTTGGTATGTTGATTAGCAATCTATACTGAGCATCTTTCCATTGAATATCAATACCGCCATCTGGACCGGGATAGATTTTGGGAGAAGGAATTTTGATTGAAACTTTGTCCAAAACCCATTTCGCATAGTTCGAAACGAACCGGACCGATCTTTTCCAAGTATCCTTATCATACCGGATGCTCCCCTGATCATCCCAATCATCTTTTAATTGTAGTATGGACCTTGATTTCTCCAACTCACCATATATTTCATGCAATTCCGCGGGCAGCTCAGACACAAGCTCGTTGTCTAGTTCGATTCGCAGGTTTTTTTCTTTTGCTGTTTCTTTCCGTCTAAATAATGAAACTATTTCTGATTTAAATATTATCTTTTGCTGGGCTTTTGGATCTAGTTGTGGATAGAGTCGCTGACTACGTTTTCTCGATGAGAAATGCAACCATATAATTCTAGCGCGTTCACTAAGTTTTTCTTTTCCTTCTGTCTCCCTTTTTTCTATTAGCTCCTCAAGGTGTTCTTTTGACGCCCAGCTCCCGGTTGTATACCAATCAGAGTCATTTCGTCCAACTGCTCTTGTTACTGTTTTAATAATCATATGAGATCGCTCTTTACCAAAAATTGATCTTTTATTCGAGATCTAAGATGGAGAGATTGATTTGGCTAAATTGCTCTTTTACAGCCTTTTCTTTATCTTCAGCTCTTTTAATCTGCCATTTAAGCTTTTCCAAATCTGAATTATCAGGCGCCAAATACAGTTCCTTATGGTCTTCTCCTTCATAGTACTCAATTTTTAGGTTGTGAATTAATATGAAACCATCAACTTTGCTACTATTGTTCTCAGAAAAAACAGGTCTTGCATCCGTTAGGATCCTTGTGTCAAGCAATAACTTCTCTCTCTCATAGGCAAGTCTGCGAGCTTTAAAAGTCATGTAAAAATGACTTTCCAAACTTAAAAGACTTTTTAATCTCTCCTTGAAAGTTTTTTTTAGCTTGAAATTTTCTTGCTCTAGTGCTTCGCACACATCCTCTACAAACGTATCCAAATCAACTTTTGCTTTTTCTTTGTTTAAAAATAAACTGCCGATCAAGTCAACTATCTCATGCACTTTTTCTATTTCTACGCCTAGACTTTGAGATAAACGTTCTGCTGTTTTCTCCGAAGACAATCCAATCGGTACGTTATCAAGCTCTTGAATTAATTTCTGCTGCAAATCATCACCAAATTCGATGAAATCTTTAAAGCCTTGTTTACTTCTTTCAGGTATCCTTAATCTTGCCATTATCTCGATCCTATACTATAGCATAGCAGTTAAACGACTAATTGAAAACTACTTATTCCGTAGTCTATGGCCAGGATGAATCTAAACGAAAGAATGTAATGTAACATTAATATGAGGTGTTTCTCGGAAATTTTCAACCAAAAACTGAACAGATAACCACATTTGAGCTTCTTGAAATTCAAAAGGGCATTTACTGTTCAAAAACTTAGCAGTTATTCCCCGATTATTTTCACCATAACCCGCTTCTTGCGTCGGCCATCGAATTCAGCGTAATAAATTTGCTCCCACGGGCCGAAATCGAGTTTTCCGTCGGTGATGGCGACGACAACCTCCCGGCCCATGATCTGTCGTTTCAAGTGCGCATCCGCATTGTCTTCGCCGGTGCGGTTGTGGCGATATTTAGAGACGGGTTCATGAGGCGCCAGTTGTTCCAGCCAGTCATCGTAATCCTGAATGAGACCGCTTTCGGCATCGTTAATGTAAACGCTTGCCGTGATGTGCATTGCGTTGCAGAGAACCAGCCCTTCCTTGACACCGCTTTTCTTGACCAACTCTTCCACTTTGTCTGTAATGTTTATATAGTCTCTGCGGTTTGGTGTGTTAAACCAAAGATGTTCGGTGAGAGATTTCATGACCACTCCTCGGATTGTGTTGCCATACCCACTTTCGTGAATTTGACACAAAAATAGGCATCTCTCACTGCAATGTCAAGCAACATTTGATTCAGAAAGTTACGCAGATATTTTGGATCAAAGTAATGCCAAAGAGGAAGGTGCGGATAGAAAAAATTTGGCCGTCCCGAAAGTTGTTGTCTCCCACAAAAAAGGCAGGTAAGAGGAAGGATGGAATAAATAAAAATTATCGAGACGGCCAAATTCTTGATAACTTACTTACTTTTAGTTGACTTCAATCCATTATACTCACGTACTCTCCAAATTGTTCTCTTTTTTCCAGCAATTCTCTCAAAACCTCAAGGTGAAAACCGTGCCGTCTTTGGATTTGGAATGCACGCTGATGCTGCCCTTGTGTAAACGCATAATCTGCCGGGACAGGCTGAGACCGATCCCCGTCCCATCCTCTTTCGTCGTAAAAAAGGGAATGAAGATTTTCTCTTGCATATCTTGCGGAATTCCGGGACCGTTGTCTTTCACTTGAATGATGATCCGGCCTCCATCATCAATCTTTGACAGCAGTTCAATTCTGGCGTCGGGTTTGCCATTCAGAGCCTGGATGGCGTTCTTGACTATGTTGATCAGAATCTGCTCAATCAGTTGCGGATCCGCTGTCAATTCCAGACTCTCCGGGATCACCCTAATGTCCAGACCAATCGATTTTTCAGATATCTCCACGGCCATCAACTTCTCAACGCGTTGGAGCAGATCCATGACTCCAAAGATCTGGAACTTGGGCTTCGGTAGGCGGGCGAGGTCTCGATACGCATCCACAAAGTGCAGCAGACCATCACTGCGCTTTTGGATGGTGTGCATGGCGCCATGAATGTCATTTTTTACATCTGGGCTGACGAACTCCTCAACGCCATTCTCGCCGTTAGAATTCAGCAACTCATTGACTGTCGACGCCAGAGAGGCAATGGGCGTGACGGAATTCATGATTTCGTGTGTAAGCACTCGAATCAGATTCTGCCAGGCCTCCAACTCTTTTTCTTCCAATTCACTCTGAATGTTCTGCAAAGAAACCAGAGTGTAATTTTGATCCCGCATGCGGAATTCAGTTGTGTTGATGGCCAACTGCAACAATTCGTTTTTCACCTCTATTTTCACGAGTGCCTTTTGTCCCGATCTTAATTTGAATAATTTTTCTACAAGCGGTTGGCTGTATCTTTCCAAATGTTGGATATTTTTGAGTCTTGGAATTTTCAACAATTTCTTCGCAGCGTTGTTCAAAAGCGCCACTTTACCATCACCGGTAAACGCGATCAAGCCGATTCCAACGTGCTGAACCACCGTCTGCAAATAGCGAAAATGCTCTTCCTTCTCAGCACGGGCTTCGTGAAATTTCTGAATGATGTCATTGAATGCGGCCTTTAGCTCATCAAACGTCGAACCAAGCCCCTGGCCCAAAAACGTCTGTGAGAAATCTTCATGTTTAATGGTCAGCAAGAATCGTTTCAAGTCGCGGTTAGTCTTTTCCACGTAATGAATAAGGGAATAGATCTGGTAGACGATGATCAGGCCCAAAATGAAAATGGTAGCGTAAAGAGTGGCATCGGGTTTCAGAAGCAAGTAGAAGAAAAGGTAGAGCGTGCCGCTTAGCAGCAGAACTCGCGCCAAAACAACGACTCTGAAGCGTTTATAAACCATATTTCTCAAGCCTGCGATAAAGAGAGGTGCGGGTCAAACCCAATTCCCTGGCCGCTTTGCTAATGTTCCCGTCGTGTTTGCTGATGGCTTTTTGGATGACGATCTTTTCTACTTCCTCCAAATTGTAGTTGTCAAATATCAGGCCATCCTCTTTTTGCTCAGCCGTGGTGAAGAAGAAGTCAAATGGCTGCAAGACATTGGAATCACTCATGATAACCGCACGTTCGACTGCGTGCTGAAGTTCTCTGACGTTGCCAGGCCAATAATATTTTTGCAATTTTTTCAAAGCTGACGCACTGATCCGCTTGTTTGGCTTCTGGTATTTTTTACAATAGCGTGTCAGAAAATGATCGAGCAACAATGGAATATCTTCTTTGCGTTCCCGCAGTGGCGGCAAAGGAATTTCGACGGTATTAATGCGGTAAAGCAAATCCTGGCGGAATTTGGTTTCAACGACCATCTCGTGGATGGGCTTGTTCGTCGCGCAGATCAATCGCACGTCGATCTGCTTGGGCACGTTTGAACCCAGACGAGTCACTTGACGATTCTCCAAAACCGTGAGCAGTTTCGCCTGCAAAGGAAGCGGCAAATTGCCAATCTCGTCGAGAAAGAGTGTCCCTCCGGATGCAATTTCGAAGCGACCTGCTCGGTCTTCACGGGCGTCCGTGAATGCCCCTTTCACGTGCCCGAACAGCTCGCTCTCAAAAAGCGTCTCGCTGATGGCCCCCATGTCCACGCTGATAAACACCTCATCGGCACGCGGAGACTGCCGATGAAGTTCACGAGCCACCAACTCCTTGCCGGTGCCGTTCTCGCCCGTGATCAAGACGTTGGCATCGGTTTTCGCCACCTTATGGATGGTGGCAAAAACTCTTTGCATGGCTTCAGATTCTCCAATGAAGTCCTGGAAACGATACGCCAAATCGGCGTTTAGTTGTTTTTGTCTGGACCGCAGATTGTCCACTTCGACTTTTGACTTCCGTAAATTCATGGCGGCGGAAATCGTGGCCAACAGTTTTTCGTTCTGCCACGGTTTCAACACGAAATCCATGGCGCCTTCTTTAATGGCGCGAACCGCCAACTCCACATCACCATAAGCGGTGATCAAAACCACCACAACGGCGGGATCCAGCTCCGTTATTTTGTTGAGCCAGTAAAAGCCCTCTTCACCACTGCTGGCGCCCTTCGCGAAGTTCATATCCAAAAGGATGACATCGTAATCCTCGTTCTTGAGCCGCGTCGGAATGGAGTTCGGATCCTTCTCAGTATGTACCAATGCGTAGTGTTTCTTCAAAAGCAGTCGCGCCGCGAGGAGAATGTCGTCGTCGTCGTCGACGACCAGAATTTTTCCGTATTTTTTGTTCATGGAGAGTTAGAGATCTTATCTTTTCTTTAACGGAGTTTCGATGAATAAGTTTTTATACAATCAGGTTTTATGGTTTGCCTCAAATCGACCTTCGAGAAAATGCGAGTTTCCAAACATGAATTTAATACTATTTTTATCTCGAAAAATCAAGCGAATCTTCCGGAATCATCTCCCCCATTGTCTTTGCTCGGAAACAAGGACACCCTCTACTACAATAGACAAGATGTAGATGATTTTGGTTGTGTTGGCGCCGTACGGAAAAACTTCAACCTTTGCTTAAAAATACTTGTTCGCCAGCGAACACCTGCTGTATTACCAGCGTATACTTTTCCGGTTGCAATTGCTCACAGATTGTTGTAAGTTTAATATAAACAAAGTTGGCACAGCTATTGCCAAAATAAAAAGCAGATTAGACTGCAAACTAAAACTCAAGAGGCACAATCTAATGGGAATGGATCGTAAGATCGAGAAAAAGAAATGGCCACCGAAAAAAATTGCGGGACTGACTGTATCCGGACTGTTTTTCGTCATTGTCATTGTGGCCGTCGATCCTTTTGACACCAGCAGCAAGCTAAGAGTTGAAGAAGAAAAGATAACGATTTCGACCGTAAAAAAAGGTCCGTTTCAAGAATTCATTCCTGTCACCGGTACGGTTCTCCCCATCAAGACGATTTTTCTTGATGCGAGAGAGGGCGGACAGGTTGACACCCTTTTCATCGAAGCCGGGAGTTTGGTTGAGAGAGGCGACAAAATCCTACAATTGTCCAATACCACGTTGCACATTCAGATTTCCTCACAAGATGCTCAAGTGGTGGAACAGCGCAATCTTTTGACAAACATGCGCTTTAATATGGAGCAAAACCGCCTCGACTTGCGGCGCCAGCTTTTGGAGCAAGAATATCAAATCAAACGGTTGAAGAGGTTGTACGATCGCCGGAAAAAACTCTTTGAACGAAATCTGATCTCGGAGCAGGAATTCGAAGCTACCAAAGACGAGTATCAATATCAAATCAAACAACAGAAACTGAACGTCGAATCCTTTAAGCAAGATTCCATCTTTCAGGAAGTGCAAATCCGACAGTTGGAGACGTCCCTTGATCGATTGGAGCAAAATCTTGAAATTGCCAGGCAACGATTGGAAGATTTGACCATCAAAGCACCGGTTAGCGGTCAATTGACGTCTTTGAATGCCGAGATCGGTCAGTCCATAAGTCAAGGGCAGCGTTTGGGGCAAATTGACGTTTTAGATGGCTTCAAAGTTCGGGCAGGCATCGATGAACATTATCTGGCCCGCATCAGTCGCGGCCTGAACGGAGAGTTTGATTTCGCCGGAGATACGTACAGACTCGTGACAGATAAGATTTACCCGGAAGTCCGCAACGGCAGATTCGAAGTCGATATGGAGTTTGTGAGCGATTCACCCGAAGGCATTCGACGCGGTCAGACTGTACATATTCGATTAGAGTTGGGCGACCTGTCGGAAGCTTTGCTGATTCCGAGAGGGGGGTTTTATCAGAAGACCGGCGGCCAGTGGATCTACGTTTTGGATGAATCTGGGAAGGTTGCTACCAAGCGTGAAATCAGGCTGGGTCGACAAAATCCGCAGGTCTTCGAAGTGCTGGAAGGTCTGAGACCGGGTGAACGTGTGATCACGTCCACCTATGACAATTTCGGAGATATCGACAAGCTGGTTTTGAAGAAATAGGCATGGTGTATCTCAAAAACGATCATGACAGAATCCGCCGAAAACGAAATGAACGATTTTCGAAACTTGACGGTCTGGCGCAAAAGTCGACTCTTGATTCTGGAATTGTTCAATATGACGAACGATTTCAATGGCCTGAGCAAGGAAATCAGAAGCGCCTGTGTGGCCATCACGACACATATCGCCCTGGCCTTCAGTCACAAAAACGATACAGAGAAAGCCAAACACTTGCAGATAGCCATCGAGTTAGCACACAAATTAGAAAAGTGTTTGCAACTTGGTTGGAATTGTGATAGGTTCACAAGCCACAGTTATGTTCAAGTTACCCAGGATGTGAAAGAAATAAAAGCATTGCTTGAGAGCGAGATTTAAGTTAAACAATTAAGGAGAAAATAGCATGATCAAGACCGTTAACCTCAAGAAACTTTACACCACGGAAGAAGTGGAAACAACCGCGTTGAACAATGTGAACGTCGAAATCCATGAAAATGAATTCGTGGGGATTATGGGCCCCTCCGGATGCGGCAAATCCACTCTACTCAATCTGCTAGGACTGCTAGATAATCCGTCGGATGGCGAGTATTATTTTTTGGACCAGGAAGTCTCGAGATACACAGAAAGACAGCGGGCCAATTTACGAAAAGCAAATATCGGGTTCGTGTTTCAGAGCTTCAACCTCATCGACGAGTTGACGGTTTATGAAAACATTGAGCTGCCACTGCTTTACCTTGGTTATTCTTCATCGGACCGGAAAAAGCGTGTGGAAGAAGTGATGGAGTACATGCAGATCATGCATCGCCGCAACCATTTTCCGCAGCAGCTTTCCGGTGGTCAGCAGCAGCGGGTTGCCGTGGCGNNCACGGCGACGAAGTGATGAGTCTGTTAACGGAACTGAATGAGAATGGTACTACCATCGTGATGGTCACGCACTCTCCTGCATATGCCGAGTACAGTCATCGCATCGTTCACCTTTTTGACGGACATGTCGTGACCGAAAACATCAAAGAGCAGTTTCACGTTTAGGTCTCTCGTTCAGGTTAACAGCGAGAAGGTCCTTTTGTTTGGTAGCTTTTCGCGGTTGTCTCGACATCGACTTTTTTGCTAATGGCGAACGGCAGATGTACGATGAACGGACACTTTCCCTTATCTTACCGTTTAAAAAAGTTTTCTAAAAATCCGAAATCCGGAGAGAATGGGGCTATGCTTTACAAGCCATTTTATTTGGGCAAAGTCAGGTAGTCTGCGGATGGAGTTCACCAAATTGTGCGGATATGTTTTGTTTTTCTTAAGCTCTTGTCGGCTGTCAGGAGGGGGGTTACTTCTTCAGCCAACGTTGTCGCAAGTTCAGCAATTTCGGGTGAAATGCCTTTGAAAATATTTATTTGCAGCTTTCACAAGATTAATGAAATACGGGTAGCCACTGTCGAGGTGCCGTCGGTCTTTTTTGATGAGCATGGCGATTTCCCGTAACGATATTTCACAAAAAATAATTCCATCACTTGCATTGGTCTCAGAAATCGCCTTTTTTGCTTTTTTGAAATCAGCTCTGGCTTCAAAGCCATCCCAGACAATCACGTGCGTCTCGGCAACTATCATTGCGTCGCTTTCCAGGTTTCGTCAATCGGAGATAGGACATCTTTGACTATGGCTGTTTTGCGAAGGTCTTCCAACTCTTGTCGTGCCTTTTTCATTGAACTCTCTGGCGGGACGAGATGCGCTATTTCACGACCTCGGGACGTAATCGAAATAACTGAACCTGTCTCAATTTTTTTAAGACGCGCATAAGGTTTGTGCGAAGGTCACCTAAAGAAATGGTTTCTGTTAAAGATAAAGCCCACAATGTAGCGGTATAAAACTCTATGTTAAATTAAATGTCAAGGATTTTTGCGAACCAAATACCTTTCTAATCTGAAGAGGCAATCCCGGCAAATAAGCCATTCGAAAAAAGCCTGAGCTAACGATCATGCTAAGCAATTATCTTAAAACCGCGTACCGAAATTTAATGAAGTACAAAGCCTACGCCATTACCAACATTTTCGGACTCGCGGTCGGAATTGGCGCAACCATCCTCATTCTGCTGTACATTCAATTTCAACTCAGCTATGACAATTTTCACGAAGACGCCGAAAGTATTTATCGCGTGTCGGTCATTCACAAGAAAGAAGGAAAGCTTGAGTTTGAAAGCCCCATTTTTACGCCTCCCATTGGTCCGGCCATGAAGCGAGATTTTCCTGAAGTGGAAAATTTCGTGCGCTTTTCAACGCCAAGGGTTGCTTACGTGTCACACAAAGACCGCTCCCTCAAAATCGATGAAATCCGACATGCCGATCCCACGCTCTTTTCAATCTTTTCTTTCGAGTTAATTGCGGGTAGCCCAAGGCATGCCCTGGCCGCCCCGTATTCCATGGTGTTGACTGAGGAGAGCGCCGAGCGCATTTTTGGTTCAGAGGATGCATTGGGAAAAACCATTGTTGTCGACAACAAAGATAGCTATCAGATCACGGGCATCGTCGAGAAACCGCCCGCAAATTCTCATCTTCAGTATAATGCGTTTATCTCATTCTCGACTCTATACAAAGACCCGAACCGATTCATGGGCTGGAATGGAGGCAACCAATATTACACCTACGTCAAGCTCCTTCCGACCGCTGCGCCAGAAGAGCTGCAGCGAAAATTTCCGGATTTCATGTGGGAATACATCAATGAACAATACGCCAATTTTGGATTAAGCGTCGAACCCTATTTGCAGCCATTGCGGGACATCCATCTCCGTTACAACGATTATTCTGACAATCTTCGGACCAACATTTATATTTTTGCCGCCATCGCTTTGCTGATACTCTTTATTGCCTGTGTCAACTTTGTCAATCTAACCACAGCGCGAGCAACCAAACGAGCAAAAGAAGTGGGTGTGCGCAAGGTTCTGGGCGCGAACAAACAAGCCCTGATCAGACAATTCCTCGGGGAATCGATTTTGCTAACGTTGATGGCCCTTGCAGTGGCGCTGTTCTTAGTCGAAACCTTTCTCCCGGTTTATCAGAATTTGCTAAACAAAGACCTGCGGATCTCGCAGGTAATAAATGTCAGAACAATTGTTGGGCTTGGCGTGATTCTCGTCGTGGTCGGAGTAGTTGCCGGGAGTTATCCAGCCCTGTCTCTTTCATCTTTTCAGGCTGTGCGAACATTAAAGGGTATTTTTCGTTCCGGTTCAGACAAAGGCAAATCAAGAGACATTCTGGTGGTCTTTCAATTTGCTATTTCGATTGCCCTCATCGTTTGCACCATTTTAATAAACCGACAGCTCAATTACGTCAAGCAAAAAGAATTGGGATTTGATAAAGACAACATTGTGGTTTTGCCGCTGGTAGGCGATGATGTGAAAGCGAAAAGCAAAACGCTGAAAACACAGTTATTAGAAAGACCCAACATATTGAGCGTCACAGCCTGTTCTCAAGTTCCTCGCAATGGTTTCACCCGAAACGGCTACATACCCGAGGGTTTCAAAAATCCAATTACGATCTATGTGGTTGATGTGGATGAGGATTTTTTAGAGACATTCGATGTCGACGTCGTGATGGGAAGAAACTTTTCGAAGGAGTTCGCGTCGGACAAATCGGCTTATTTGATCAACGAATCGCTTGCCCGACAGCTCAATTGGCAGGACCCCATCGGTAAAACCATTCGCCGTAATGGTGATCACCGCGTGGTCGGAATGGTGAAAGATTTTCACTTCGCAACTCTACACAGTAAGATCCAGCCGTTGATTATCACCAATCAGCCCTGGCGTAATCTGTTCAACAAGTTGGCGGTCAAAATCAGTGCGGGCAACGTTTCCGGCACCTTAAATTCCATTGAAAGAACCTGGCAGCACGTGGTTCCATCGGTGCCATTCAATTACTGGTTTCTCGACGAATCCTTTGACAGGCTGTACAAATCTGAACAGCGGTTCCAAAGAGTTTTCCTGTACTTTTCGGGGCTGGCCATTTTAATTGCTCTGCTTGGATTGTTCAGTCTGACCTCCTTATCCACGGAGCAGCGAACCAAAGAGATCGGCATCCGAAAAGTTCTCGGAGCTTCGGTGCTGGGGATAACGAGTCTTTTGTCAAAGGACTTCTTAAAATTGGTCATCGTCGCGAACGTCCTTGCCTGGCCGGTTGCGTATTACTTCATGAATCGTTGGCTTGAGAGTTTTGCCTACCGGACCGACATCAACCTGCTGATGTTTGTCCTGGCTGGTGCGTTCGCTTTGTTCGTCGCACTGTGCACGGTGAGCTACCAGGCTGTCAGAACGGCTCTGACCAATCCTGTGGACGTGTTGCGGTATGAGTGATGAAGGAGACTCAATATTGGTATCCTTTTCTTTTGCAACCGACATCATTTGAGCGGTTCTATTAAGAGATTTTAAGAGATAAGGAAGTATTTTTTTCTCGAGATATCTACCCCGCTTTTGGCCTGATAATCTTTGGATAATTTATTTCCCCTTTTTCTGATGGTTACTTCACGCTGCATAAATCCGGGTCATCCACCAAGAAAGTTTTCTCCTTGACATTCATGACAGAATTTATCATTATCAAATATCCGTTTTATTCATGAATTGGAAAGGAGAAAATCAATTTGCCTATTTTGATCAAGAGATTATCAGCGGTTTCGTGCTTTATTTTCATGTTGTTTGGGTGTGATGAGAAAAATGGGAGCTATTTTGAAGACGGGACAAGGGACATAAACGGAACCCAGCTTTATTATAAAATCCTGGGAAACGGTGAGCCTATTGTGGTTCTACATGGTGGGCCAGGTCTAAACCATACCTATTTCTTACCACAGATGGCTCAATTGGCACAGGATTACAGATTGATATTCTTCGATCAGCGGCTGAGCGGTTTGTCCTCAGGTGATGTGGACTCAACTGCCATCTCGATGCAACACTTTGTCGAAGATGTCGAGGGGATTCGCAAAACCTTCCAGTTAGGAAAAATGAATTTAATGGCACATTCCTGGGGTGGTGTGCTGGCCATGTGGTATGCCATCGAATATCCCGAAAATCTGAGATCGGTCATTTTGGTGAATACGAACGCTGCCAGCTCGGAGTTGGCTTTGCAAGCACAACGAATTCTGGGTAAGCGCTTTACCAGAGAAGACAGTCTCAAACGCGCTCAAATCATGCAATCCCAAGCATTCAAGAACCAGGAACCACAGGCGTTTGCAGAATTGTTCCGAGTTAACTTTCGAACGGTCTTTTACAATCGCGCTCTCGCAGACAGCCTAACTCTCAAACTCCAGCCGAACTTTGCTGCCAACAGCTCAAAACTACAATATTTGTTGAAGGATTTGGCGAACTACGATCTCCAGGCAGAGCTCGCCAAAATCACCTGCCCGACTTTGCTCGTGCATGGAGATCACGATGCGACCCCGCTGGATGCCATCAAGAAAATCCACAAACATATTCACGACTCACGATTGCTGGTATTAAAGAATTGCGGGCATTTTCCGTTTATCGAGATCCCGGAAATGTTTTTTAATCATGTCAAAACCTTTATCGATGAGACATAGGCTGGAACAAATGGTGGGAACGTTTTGTCATCTGCTCGTGCTCTTACCGCCTCTCATGACGGGTTTCCAGCAGACAAAAAAGGACATTACGTTTCAGGTGATTCCGAACGTGATGCCCGATACATCCGGTATCTTCATCACGGGCGACCATGAGAAGTTGGGAGCCTGGAATCCGGGACTCATCGCGTTGCAAAAGCAGCCCGATGGTTCTTGGATGAGAACGTTCTCTTTTCCTCCGGACACGGAACTCGAGTACAAAATCACACGCGGAGACTGGCAAACCGAGGCCGTGAGCGAGGAAGGCACGGTACTGCCCAACTCCAGATACACGGTCAGCAAAGATGATACGGTGGCAATCGAGATTGAGAACTGGAAAGACCTGGCTCATGAGATCGTGGGCCAAATTATCGGAGACGTTTCCTATCATCGCGATCTCAAAGGCGATGGCATCAAACCGAGAGATGTCATTGTGTGGCTTCCGCCCGGTTATCGGACGACTCCAGGCCGGCGCTATCCTGTCCTGTACATGCATGACGGCCAAAACATCATCGATCCGAAAACGGCTTACAGTCATGTGGATTGGCAGGTGGACGAAGTGGCGGACAGCCTTATCGGGGCGGATCAAATGGAGGAAATTATCATGGTTGGCATTTACAATACCGACCACCGGGTCGCGGAGTACTCGCTGACCGAGAAGGGCAAGGCCTACATGAGTTTTGTCATCCACGATCTAAAACCGCTGATCGATAACACATATCGAACGCTTCCTGATCGCAAACATACCGCCGTCATGGGTTCATCTATGGGAGGCCTCCTTTCGTTTTTGATGGTTTGGCAGTATTCCGATATTTTCTCCATGGCAGGGTGCCTCTCGCCGGCGTTTGTCCACCCGTATGATTACGCGGTGGACATGGTCAAGCGCTACCACGGTCCGGTCAAGCCAATTAAGCTTTACATCGATAACGGCGGAGTGGGACTGGACGCCCGACTGCAACCTGGTTGTGAAGCCATGCTCGCAGCCCTGAAAGATAAGGGATTCAAGATAGGTGAAAACCTGCAGTGGTTTCACGACGTTGACGCCGAACATTCCGAACGCGCCTGGGCCAAACGAGTCTGGCGCCCGCTCCTGTTTATGTTCGGCAAGAAATGACGCCCGGAGTTAGTGCGCACTACCGGAACTTGAGAACAATTCAATAGTTAACTACTTTTACTACCAACTGAATTACGCTAACGCTTTCACGAGATTTTATCATGTCGGAAAAGCAACTGTTTGAAGAACGGCTCGCGTCCAAACTCAAGGAATGGCAGGCCAAAATCGATGAAATCAAAGCCAATGCCAGCAAAGTCGCTTCGCAGCATGAAATTGAGTTCTATCGACAGGTGGATCTGCTCGACGCCAAGCACGAACTGGCGAGAAAGAAATTAAAGGAATCGAAGAAAGCAAGTGGTGCCGCCTGGGATGAGCTGAAAGCGAGCATTGACGGCATCTGGAACGAAATCGAAAACGCCATCGACAGCGCCATTGCCAAAATCAGCTAACTAAGTCTGGTCATGCTGAAAGAAGTGCTGCATTTTGTTGCACACGTCCCCAAAACCCTTGCCCTCAAACGCCAACTCAACCATCCTGAGTTTTATGACACGTTGATGCTTCGCGGCGAGAAAGCGGGGCTCGCCCATTGGCGTGCCAATTTGGTTGAAGACGTGCGCGGACGCGTTTATCGAGATGTCTTACAAAAGGAACTGCCCTATATAGAAAACATCTTGTGGGCCAAGAAATTTAAAAAACTGCCAATGGTTTTTAGTCGACAGGAATATATGGCACACCAAAACTAATGGCAACGATTCTATATGGCTCAGGATTGAGACTCATGGAATGTATGGAGCTTCGAGTAAAAGATATTGATTTTGAATCTAACCAGATTATTATCAGTGATGGGCAAAGAAAAAGACAGGATTACATTTCTGCTCCCCAAAAATCAAAGAATCCCTGGTTTTCCATCTGAAAAAAGTCAAACTTCTACATGAATGAAGAAGATTTAAGAGAAGGGCACAGTGCGGCCAAAGCCGCAACCAAAGGCCCTTGAAGTCTGAGTGCTCACCACCGCTTTCATAAAGCTCTTTGAATCTATAAAAACTATCTCGACTGTATCCAAATGTCTTACAAGCTCGGGATACATTACCTAACTGCATACCGAGTTCCAGCGGTTCCGGTTTGTTCTTATCTTAATAATCTCTTCTTGTGCTGTCATCTGGTCCTCCTTTCCTGGCTATCTAATCTAGGAATTTAAAAATAAATTAAGGAGTGTCAGATTAACTCATAATCACAACGAAAACACTAAAAAAATAAAAAAGGCCGAAAACGATTCGGCCTTTCAATTATTGTCTCAATTGGTTGACGTGCAGTGGAGAGTTAGCGATTGCGATTGCCTCGTCTTGGCAATAGAGGACATTCGAAGTAATTTCCCGAAGACTGAAAGTCATTCAGGTCGAGCTCCTCAACACTGCAAGCGTCCTCGTACTTATCCGGATCGATGCCAGCTTTCAAGACATTCATATGCCATCTACCACCATTGTAGTCTGCGTCACCTGGTTTGGATTCTGAGATAAGTCCAACTCCATCTTTGAAGTTTGCCGCGTAGAGTTCATCAAAGGGATCGCTTTCGGGTTTGAAAGTTGCTGGCGTCACCACACTATCAAACAGTTCGCAATCAGCCCACACCTGCGTTCTACCTACTTTTGCCAGAGTGGCCCCTGAACCACCGGATGTCGTCTCTATGGGTATGGGATTTGTGGATTCACTGCCGTATTCACAACCCCAAATAAAAAGGGCCATCATCAAAATCGTGCTTCCTAACTTAACTAAGAATCTTAGTTTTTGCATCGTATCCTCCTTTACTTTTTCATTAGTGGGTTTCACAAAAATCAGAAGTTATTGTTTTTGCTAACTTACAAAACCGCATTTTAGTCAAATTCCTCCTGTCTTGTAACCCTTTGATTTCTAAAGAAGTACAAAACCGCACATTGGCGTCTTTTGCCCAAATTACCCCTATTTGACCGCTTCAAAAGGGGGGGTGGAGGGCAAAAAACTCCTGCGCCATCCTGTTAGAAGATGTGAAGATAGTGGCAAAATTATAAAAACAATTTAGCAAGACGTAAAGACTTCAGCAAATCCAAAAGCGAAGTTTTCATACCAAAAGCGAAATGATCTTTTGAGTAGGAGAATAGTAAATAGGAAGATCTTTCAGAACAGTAATTCTTCGAGACTGTGCTTCGTTAATCGTTTGCGGGGCTTCAGTTGCGTTGTAACCTAACCCTTTGCGAAAAATACGGGTTAGGCTACTTTCATCACCGTAATTTAGTT
>JAABYK010000268.1:29959-30151 GCA_011775825.1 Candidatus Zhuqueibacterota bacterium
CAAATCATTTGAAGCCTTCGGGCCGTAACTCCCAGTCGTTGGGACAGTTCACTGGTTGTGAACCGGTGGGGAAAGGCAAGTGCAATTTCATTGATCATTTTGCCCACATAAGGTGAAGAGAGTAGCAAGTGATGTTTATGTTTATCAGATGAGGGCTGGTGGAGTAGTTGGTAACCCGAAAACTTCTCTTAA
>JAABYK010000074.1:0-5531 GCA_011775825.1 Candidatus Zhuqueibacterota bacterium
AATGTTCAACCTCATTCTGGTTCACAAGCTAACATAGCCGCTTATTTCTCCTTTGTAAATCCGGGCGATACAATTCTTGGCATGAATTTAGCCCACGGAGGGCATCTCACGCACGGCAGTCCGGTCAATTTTTCGGGCCGAATTTTTCGGGTGATTTTTTACGGCGTGGAGCGTGAAACCGGACGCATCGATTTTGATCAAGTGGCCTGCATTGCAAAAGAAGATAAGCCTAAACTCATCATCGCCGGAGCGAGCGCATATTCACGCGAAATTGATTACAGGAAATTTCGCGAGATCGCGGACGACGTAAATGCTTATCTGTTAGCGGATATGGCTCATCCCGCTGGGCTCATCGCGTGTAAACTTTTGCAAAGCCCTCTTCCTTATTGTCATGTTGTAACCACGACAACTCACAAGACATTGAGGGGGCCACGTGGGGGTATGATCTTGTTGGGCAATGATGGGGAAAATGATTTAGGCATTCAGACTCCAAAAGGGCGAACCAAATTGTGGTCCCAGGTGGTGGACTCTAATGTCTTTCCCGGGTTTCAGGGTGGGCCACTCATGCATGTTATTGCTGCAAAGGCGGTCGCATTCAAGGAAGCGCTCGAACCCAAATTCAAGATATATTCACAGCAAGTCATAAAAAATGCTCAAGCGCTGGCCGACAAACTCATCGATCTTGGCTATGATATTGTCTCGGGCGGTACCGACACACATTTGTTGCTGGTGGATTTGAGGAACAAAAATCTCACCGGCAAAGAATCTGAAGAGGCTTTGGAAAAGGCTGGCATTACCGTAAACAAAAATATGGTGCCTTTTGATGAACAGAGTCCGTTTGTGACCAGCGGCATTCGAATCGGGACGCCTGCATTGACCACCCGTGGGATGAAAGAGGACGAAATGGAAGAGATTGCTTTTCTAATTGATAAAGTATTGTCCAATATAGAAAACGAATCCGTGCTGAAAATGGTCAAAGAGCAAGTTTCAGATCTCTGTTCACGGCTTCCTTTGTACGAAGAATTGCAAAGCGTTTAAGGATGCGCTGCCCGTTTTGCAAATACGAAGATAGCAAAGTCATCGATTCTCGTTCCAGTAGCGATGGGAGGGTGATACGACGTCGACGGGAATGCCTGAATTGCGCTAAGAGATTTACCACAAAAGAATATGTTGAAGAATCTCCCCTGATGGTCGTCAAAGTTGATGGACGAAGAGAACAATACGACCGCGATAAACTGAAAAGAAGTTTACGAGTTGCCTGTAAGAAACGTCCAATTTCAACCGGTACTCTGGATGAAATTGTTACCAAGACTGAGGCCGTATTACGGGACAAATTTCAAGATGAAATCCCTTCCAGAGAAATTGGTGAACTCGTGATGGGATATTTAGAGCAGTTGGATGAAGTGGCCTACGTGCGATTTGCGTCGGTTTATCGTAACTTTCAGGACAAAGAAGCATTTATGAACGAATTAACGGGTTTGAAAAAAAAATAAAGACGTCCCACAAGCTTTGCAAGAGGTCAGGAGCAGATAGGTTCTGCCGCTAACCGACATGGTTGGTGCACTATCTGCTCTTTTATGTTAAACCAGAAATCAATGAACGAAACAGCCACAAAAAAAGTCACAGACGATGAGAAGGAAATGGCTTTTCTGGATCATCTCGAAGAACTCAGGTGGCGTTTAATTAAGGCTATCGTTGCGGTCATGATTTGTGCGATTGCAGTGTACTTTTTTTCCGACAAAGTTTTGACTGTTCTAATAAATCCGTACAATGAGGCTTTGTCTAAGTTGAACAAAACCGATGCACAGAAACTTATTTTCCTTGCTCCCACCGGTGGATTCATGATTCACATTAAGCTGGCTGTTTTTAGCGGCATATTTCTGTCTCTTCCGATCATCTTCTACCAACTTTGGCAGTTTATCGCGCCGGGCTTATTTGAAAGTGAAAAGAAATATGTTCCTCTGGTGGTTGTTCTCTCAACGCTTTGTTTCGCAGTGGGTGCGTTGTTCTGCTATTTTGTTGTTTTGCGATATGGCTTGAGGTTCTTGCTAAGCTTTGAAACTTCCGATTTGATTGCCACTATCTCGGTAAACGAATATTTGCAGTTTATCACAATGCTTCTACTCGTGTTCGGGTTGATTTTCGAGTTGCCTATACTTGCCTTTTTTTTGACAAAAGTAGGATTTCTTACACCGGCCTTTATGCGCTATTATCGCCGGCATGGCATTGTGACGATGGTGATTCTTGCGGCGCTTATCACACCTCCTGATATTTTTACCCAACTGCTTTTGGCCGGTCCTTTGGTTTTGCTTTACGAAATCAGCATCGTGGTGTCTAAATTTGCGTTAAAAAAATCGGAAAGTCAGGCTGAGTAAAGAGGAGGAAAAACGGCCAATGGCAATTAAAGCTGATAGATGGATAAAAAAGATGGCGTTGAAGCACGGGATGATCGAACCATTCATGGAAAAACAGATGGGTGAGTCGGTCATTTCATACGGGCTCTCTTCCTATGGGTACGATGTTCGAATTGCAAATGTATTCAAGCTTTTCACAAATCTCAATTCAACCATTGTCGATCCCAAACACTTCGACCCCAAATCCTTTGTCGACTTCAAAGGAGATGTTTGCATTATTCCGCCGAACTCATTTGCACTGGGAAGAACTGTGGAATATTTCAGAATTCCACGAAATATCATGACCATCTGTGTTGGCAAATCGACCTACGCTCGATGCGGAATCATTACAAATGTCACCCCCCTTGAGCCTGGATGGGAAGGCCACGTTACGTTGGAGATCTCAAATACCACCCCACTTCCGGCCAAAATATTCGCAGGCGAAGGGATCGCCCAAATCCTGTTTTTTGAAAGCGATGAGGACTGCTTGACCTCATACGCGGAGAAAAAGGGCAAATATCAATCACAAGTCGGGATTACTTTACCCAAAGTCTAACATTTACTGTATTTAATTAGTGCCTGATACAATGACAGACAGCAACGGATATGCTGATTTACATCTTCACTCAAGTCGATCTGACGGGCATTGTTCGCCAACAGAGTTAATCGACAAATGCTTGTCACTTGGTCTCAGAGCGCTGGCCATCGTGGATCACGATGACGTCACAGCATTGGCCGAGGCGATCGAATACGGTAAGAAGCACGGGATGGAAGTCATCACGGGCGTTGAGCTAAGTGTGAGCTTTCGCGACCAGGATATCCACATTTTAGGTTATTGTTTTGATTTCGATAATAGAGAATTGGTTGACTATTTAGCTTTCGTCAAAGAAGAACGCATTAAACGAGCCAAACGGATCGTAGAGAAATTGGCACAATTAGGGATGCCTATCTCCTTTGAGGCTGTCTTGAAAAAGGCAGGTGTCGGATCGGTGGGACGCCCACATATCGCCGATCTTCTCGTCGAGGAAGGCCATGTTTATTCATTTCAGGAGGCCTTCAACCGCTACTTGGGAGACGGCAAACCTGGCAATGTCAAAAAACATAAGACTGGAATTCAAAAGGCTTTGAAGTTGGTTAACAATGCTGGAGGTGTGTGTTCCATCGCACATCCCGGTTTGCAGATAGGGTATGAGAAAATGTTGGAATTGATTAAGGCTGGTGTGGATGGCATTGAGGTAATTCATCCGAGGCACAATGAGCAACGAGTACAAGTTCTTCGGGAATTGGTTAAGCGAAACGGTCTGCTGGAAACAGGTGGGTCCGATTATCACGGAGATAACCAAGGAAACAACGTGCTTGGCAAGTATAAAGTGCGATACAAATGTGTCACAAGATTGAAAGAGGCTGCTGCTACCTTAAAAGGATATTCTTTGGCTTATGATAATTGAAAGATTAGAAGTCGGCGTTTTTGCCGAGAACTGTTATGTCGTTGGATGTGAAGAAACCCTCGAGGGTGTGATCATCGATCCCGGCGATGAAGTGCCGCGAATCCTCGACAAAGTCAGGGATAGCAACCTCAGGATTAAATACATTCTCCTGACACACGGGCACTTAGACCACGTGAAAGAACTGAATGCTGTCAAGGAATCCGTGAGCGTTCCGGTCCTGATGCATGGTGATGATCACTTTCTGCTGGATAATCTGCCAGCTCAGGCCGCAGCTTTTGGACTGACGTCTTCTGGAATACCCAAAGTAGATAGGTACATAGACGAAGGCGAGAAGATTGAATTCGGCAAGATCGTGTTCCGAACATTGCATACACCCGGCCACTCGCCTGGCAGCGTTTCATTTGTTGCGGGTGGCGTGGCTTTTGTCGGTGATGCACTCTTTGCGGGATCAATCGGACGGACGGATTTGCCAGGGGGCGATTACGACCTGTTGATTGAATCGATAAAGACTAAGCTTTTCCCGTTAGGGGACGAGACGGTTATTTATTCCGGACACGGACCGAAAACAACCATTGGCCAGGAAAAGCAGGTCAATCCCTTCGTTGGTCAAAACATTTAAGCAAAGGCAGGTTGAATTCAATGTCTGATGTTGTAACCTTAAAACAAGTAAAGAAAGATCCTCAAGTTAAGGCCTACATTGACCGTGCGGATGAGTATTTGGCTGTAATCGGCTATACGGAACACGGACCGCGTCATTGTGGGTTGGTAGCGAAATCTGCATTTCAAACTCTGGTCGAGTTAGGCGTGCCCGAGCGAGAAGCAGAGTTGTCTGCCATCGCTGGCTATCTGCACGATATTGGAAATGTGTTTAATCGAGTGAATCATGCCTATACAGGTGCGGTGCTGGCCCACACGCTGTTGCGTGATATGGGCATGGATCCAACGGAAATTACGGCAATCGTGGCTGCGATTGGCAGCCATGACGATAACGGCTACGAACCTGTGAGCCGAATTAGTGCGGGGTTGATTTTGGCCGACAAGTCGGATGTTCATCGTTCTCGGGTTCGGAATCCTGACATGATTAAATTCGACATTCATGATCGTGTAAACTATGCTGTGCAGAAATCTTTCCTGCAAGTGGACAATGAAAAAAAGACCATCACGTTATTTTTGAAAATCGACTTGGAGATTTCTTCGGTCATGGAATATTTTGAGATTTTTCTAAACAGAATGCTTTATTGCAAACGAGCGGCCAATTTTTTGGGCTGCAGGTTCAGTTTGGCTGTAAATGACAATTATCTTCTTTAAAACCAACCGCAAAATTTTCTTGCAAGTTGTTGATTTTTTTCTTATAATATTTAATTGATTTCTGCTTTGGGAGGATGCAAAAAGGATAGGAATATCCTTTTTTTTTGGTCATTTTGTTCTTTGAAAATTCGCCACAGCTCCAGCAAGTTTATTTTCAACAAATGTGTCGTTGAGACACTTTGGCATTTCAACTGGTTTTGAAACGAGATATAAAATATGAAGAAGGAAATCATTATTAACTCATCCATTGGAGAGACACGGATCGCGATATTGGAAAATCAAAGGTTGGTGGAGCTTTTTGTGGAGCAACCCGAAAACGAACGGATGGTCGGAGATGTGTATCTCGGAAAGGTGGTTAATGTAGTTCACGGAATGCACGCAG
>JAABYK010000074.1:5543-10410 GCA_011775825.1 Candidatus Zhuqueibacterota bacterium
ACGGTTCTCGAAACGAAACGCGGGGAAAAAGCAGGAATAGGAACAGGCGACCCGTTCCTGTGGAGGGACAGGAAATACTCGTTCAAGTTATTAAAGAACCGATTAACAATAAAGGGGCAAGGGTTTCTACAGAATTATCTTTTCCAGGAAGATTTTTAGTCTTGGTACCCAATTCCGGAGTTGTTGGGGTGTCAAGAAAAATCGGGAGCTTAAGAGAAAAAAGAAAGCTTAAGAGAATTAGTCGAGAAATCAAGCCCGAAGGATTTGGGCTAATTGTTCGAACTGTGGCGGAAAAAAAAGATGAACACACCTTAAGAGCAGATTTAGAAGCACTCTTAAGAAAATGGCAACACCTGGGAAAAAGAATTAAGAGAGCGTCACCGCCTGCCCTAATCTACAAAGATGCAGGCATGGCCTCTAGCGTCATTCGAGACCTGTTCACAAGAGACGTGAACCGTGTACTGATTGACTCCAAAAAGCTCTACCGCGAAATATTGGCTTATCTTGAGGAGATTGCTCCATCTCTTACAAAAAAAGTAGAGTATTACAGAAGCAGAAAACCGATCTTTGATGTATTTGGTATTGAGCAAGAAATTGAGAAGAGTCTCTCCAGAAAAGTTTGGACTCCGAGTGGGGGGTACGTCGTTTTCGATCATACGGAAGCGTTAGTTGCAATCGACGTCAATAGCGGTAAATATATCAGGGGTCGAGAGCCGGAAGAATCGACACTGCGGATCAACTTGGAAGCGGCCAAAGAGATCGCACGACAGTTGCGATTACGCGATATCGGCGGGCTCATTGTAATCGATTTTATCGATATGGTGGATCCGAAAAACAAACAAAAACTGTACGACCAGTTCAAGCGGGAATTAAGAAGGGACAGAGCTACTGCCAGCATCACGACGATCAGTGAATTTGGGCTGATCGAGATGACCCGTGAACGCATTCGACCGAGTTTGCTCCATGCTTTTAGCGAGCCCTGTCCGACATGTGATGGCATCGGGAGGGTCAGTTCAAAAAACACGGTTTTAACCAAAATCGAGCGTTGGATAAAGCGTTTTAAAGCTCGAAGGAAAGAATGGTCTTTGACTCTGGCCGTACATCCTTCGGTTGCAGAATATCTTACGTCTGGATTGATTAACAGAAGTAGACGATTGATGTGGAAATATCGGTTGAAACTCGAAGTCGTCGAGGATGATTCATTAAGAACTGATCAGTTTAAGATGGTTTTGAAAAAGAGTCAAGAAGATGTAACGGATCAATTTATGGCCTGATTAGATTAGTATGGAGGACACAAGTAAATGTACGCAATTGTGGATATAGGTGGAAAGCAGTTCAAGGTTAGCAAGAATGACAAAATTGTGGCGCCTAAAATCGTTGGCAAGGCAGGCAAAGATGTTGACCTCGATCGGGTATTGCTCATTTCAGACAAGGGCAAGGTGACGGTTGGCAAACCAGTCGTGAAAGGCGCTTCGGTCAAGGCAAAAATACTCGTTTTTGAACGCGGGAGAAAAGTAACGGTGTTCAAGAAGAAACGCCGTAAAGGGTACCAGATAAAAAAAGGACATCGTCAGGATTACACGTCATTGATGATTAAAAGCATTAAACCTAAAACCAAATAGAACTTGGAGGTTGATTGCAAATGGCACATAAAAAAGGTGTGGGAAGCTCTAAGAATGGGCGCGATAGCAATGCGCAATTTCTTGGGGTAAAAAGATTCGATGGACAAGCGGTAACCGCCGGCAGCATTCTGGTGCGGCAAAGAGGGACGCGAATCCATCCGGGAGAGAATGTTGGGCTGGCCAAGGATGACTCCCTATTTGCGTTAACAGATGGAGTCGTGAAGTTTGAGCGAAAAGGCCGTTACAAGAAGAAAGTCAGTGTTTTGACAAACTGATAACACACACTGGCACACTGGTTAGCTTCACGGCTATTTGAAAAGAGCATCTTAGTTTTTGAAATTTGGTAAGTTAGAAAAAAGCGGCAAAACGCCGCTTTTTCGTTTTTTGAACGTCCGATTATCAAAGAACAGATGATAACAAAAATTATGCCAGCCTTTCTAGATTGGTCTTGACAATCAGGTACAATTGTTTTATATTACTCTTGTTAAATTAAATTCTCTTACTATCATGCCAATTTCAGTCGAAGAAGTCGAAAAAATTGCTGTGCTGGCAAAACTGGGGTTTACTGCTCAGGAAAAGCAAAGCATTGCCAAACAGTTAGACCAAATCGTCACCTACATCGAGAAGCTAAACGAACTCGATACCGAACACGTACCTCCAACTTTGCATGTACTGGAGTTAAAAAACGTGTTCCGAGAAGATGAAGTAGACGAGTGGTTAGCTCAAGAGGAAGTGGTGCAGAACGCGCCCGCACACAAAAAGGGTTTTTTTGGTGTTCCAAAGGTCATTAAATAGGCTGAACGAAAACTCGTTTGTGGACGTCATCCCGGCATTGTTTTTTGCGGAATCTCCCAGAGTTAAGCAGGAGATTTCTGAATAAAGATCTTGGGAATGACAGTAACAGCCCGTTTTCCTCCAGCCACTAAATAGGTTTCATTAGTTGGGGTAACGTTTTGGCGGTTAACGAGAAAACAAAATTCCTCTTTATCACAGGTGGGGTGGTATCTTCACTCGGAAAAGGCATTGCATCCGCCTCGATTGGCTTACTTCTCAAATCGCGCGGCCTGAAGCTAACGATCCTTAAATTAGATCCGTACATAAACGTCGATCCCGGTACGCTCAGTCCCTATCAACACGGCGAGGTTTACGTCACACACGACGGTGCGGAAACCGATCTCGATCTCGGACATTACGAGCGTTTTATCGACGAAGACATGACCAAGAAGAATAACGCCACCACTGGCCAGATTTATTACTCCGTGATCGAAAAAGAGCGGCGTGGGGATTATCTTGGGAAGACCGTTCAGGTCATTCCGCATATCACTGACGAAATTAAGAATCGTATCAGACAGGCGGGCAAAGAAGATATTCTTTATGATGTCGTGATCGTCGAGGTAGGAGGTACCGTTGGCGATATCGAAAGTCTGCCCTTCCTGGAGGCAATTCGCCAGATGTGTCTTGAAGTTGGCCATGAGAATTCGCTGAATATCCATTTGACACTCGTGCCGTTTATAAAAGCGGCTGGCGAGTTTAAAACAAAACCCACTCAGCATTCTGTGATGCGTCTGCGTGAGATAGGACTTCAGCCCGACATTTTACTTTGTCGTTGTGAAACTCACTTGGATGAGGAATCGAAACGGAAGATTGGATTGTTTTGCAATGTGCCCAGAAGCGCGGTTATTGAAGCAAGAGATGTGGATTCGATTTACAAGGTTCCTTTGATATTTGAAGAAGGCGGCGTTGGCGATACCATCGTTCAGAAACTGAAGCTCAACGCAGTCAAGCCGGATTTGACAAAGTGGCGTGCGTTTGTCGAACGACAAAGTCGACCTGAAGCCAATGTCAAGATTGCAATTTGTGGCAAATATGTGGATCTGAAAGATTCATACAAAAGCATCATCGAATCGTTTGTGCATGCAGGTGTTGCCAACAATGCACGTGTCGATTTAGAGTGGCTCGACTCCGAGGAAATAGAAAACGACGGCATTGAGAAGCAATTTGATGGGGTGTCTGGCATTCTCATTCCAGGTGGCTTTGGGACCCGCGGCATTGAAGGCAAAATCGCTGCGGCAAAATACGCACGAGAACACAGCATTCCTTATTTTGGTATTTGTCTCGGTATGCAGGTCGCAATTATCGATTTTGCGCGCAATGTTTGTAATATGAAAGCTGCCAATGGTGCAGAGTTCTCTCCTCACACGGAATATCCCGTTGTCGATTTAATGGAAGAACAAAAGCACGTATCCGAAATGGGAGGCACCATGCGTTTAGGCGCGTACGTCTGCAAGATAAGACGGGGCACCCGAACATACGATATCTATGGAGAGGACGTTATCACCGAGAGACACCGCCATCGTTATGAGATAAACAATCTGTTCGTGGAAGAACTGGAAAAGAAAGGTATGATTGCCACAGGTGTAAATCCTGAAACAAATCTTGTGGAAATCATTGAGCTCAAAAACCATCCCTGGTACCTGGGTGTACAGTTTCATCCCGAATTGAAATCCAGGGTCTTGAGACCTCATCCATTGTTTCGGGAGTTTGTGAAGGCAGCTTTAGAATATCATCGTAATCGTCAAAAGGCAGTAGAAAGCTAATTTTTCCATGCGTTTTATTAGATTAAATTTGTTAGTATTGTTTTTCCTGTTCTTGTGTTCATGTCACTCTGAGCAAGAGCTGACCTCGACCCCGCCGGAGTTGGGCGATGTTCCGGATCAAGAAAGCTGGAACTCAACTCTGACTATGACAAACAACGGAATGGTGAGTTCGAGGATAGAATTTGAGAGAATGCAACGATTCTCGCGCAAGAAAATTGCAGAGTTTTCGGGAGTAGTCGAAATAGATTTCTTTGACAAATCAGGGAAACACATCTCATACGTTCGTTCGGACAAGGCGCTGTTACATGAAATAACCAGACGAATTGAACTGACCGGGTCCGTTTTGGTGCGGGCCGAAGATGGCCTTAGACTGCAAACAGAAAAACTTGTTTGGGATGAGTCTCGAAACAAGCTCCTGTCCGATGAATATATCAAGGTCGTGACGGCTGAAAGGGACACCATTCACGGGATTGGCTTCGAGTCGGATAAGAACTTAAGAAATTGGACCATCAAAAAGCCTTGGGGCGTGACACAACAAAACCTGAAGATTGTTAATTCAACCTCTACCGATGATACGACAAGCGGCAACGAATAGGATGGTTGGAGCTTGGCTGGTTAATCTGTGCTTGCTTTATCTTGCAAACGGTC
>JAABYK010000074.1:10423-19754 GCA_011775825.1 Candidatus Zhuqueibacterota bacterium
TCGAAGAAAAGCTCATTGGCAATGTCGAATTCAAGCAAGGTGGAACAACGATAAAATGCGACGTGGCGAAGCGTACGGTGGGTAAGGATCCGGTGGCCTTACTTGGGCATGTCCAGATCTTAGATGAATCCCGGTCGCTTTTTGCGGACACGGTGTATGTTTATCAAGATGCGCAAAAACAGGTTGCAAGCGGGAACGTGATCAGCATTACAGCGTCGGATACGACCACTGCGCAACGAATTACGTATTACGATGAAGAAAACAAAATCGTTTCTGAGCAAGATGTTCGTATTGTGGACCGCGAGGAGAATAGAATTGTCACAGGTGAAAGAGCGGAATATTTGCGGGATGAAAAATATGGCGAGATTTCAGGCAATCCAACACTGACACGAGCTGATAGCCTTGGGAACGAAACCATGCGCGTCAAAGGTGACACGATGGAGGTCTTTAAGGGGGGAGATGAAACCCTCGTTCGAGGCAATGTGAAAATAACCAACCCAAACGCAACCTCTACGTGCGGACAGGCAGTGTATTTCAAGAAAGAGGAAAAAACTCTCCTGACAGAAAATCCGAAAGTGATACAAAGAAATCGCCAGATCGTTGGGGACACGTTGTGGCTTTTTCTTGAAGATTCGCAGTTGTCTCGAGCCTCGGTGGTAGGCCACGCGAGTGCGACATCCGATGCGGATACCTTAAATAAGGGTAGATGGGTGAACAAGTTGTCTGGTCAAAATATCAATTTTTATTTTGAAGATAAACAACTTAAAAAAGTTATCATTGATAATCAGGCCACAAGTTTGTATCATATCATTGAGGAGGGTGAATATAAAGGTGCGAATGAAGTTTCTGGAGACAAAATCATAGCTTTTATGTCGGACGGTGTCGCAAAAAGAGTTGTCGTAAAAAGCGATCCCGACATGTCTTCCGGAAAGTACGTACCGCCGAGATGATGTCTTGATGTTGAAAACGGAAGGACTGGTTAAAGTCTATCGCAAACGAAAGGTTGTTAATGGTGTAAGTATCGAGGTAAATCAGGGAGAAGTAGTTGGCCTGCTTGGCCCCAATGGAGCTGGAAAGACGACAACCTTTTACATGATTACTGGTCTCATCAGATCGAATCAAGGACGAATTTTTTTAGATGGCGAAGATATCACAAAGTTGCCAATGTACAAAAGAGCAAGGATGGGCATTGGTTACCTTTCTCAAGAACCGTCGATTTTTCGCAGGCTCACAGTTGAGCAGAATATTAATGCCATCCTTGAAACGCTCAAGTTGTCCGAAGATGAACGACAGCTGCGGTTAACAAGTTTGTTAGAGGAACTAAATGTTTCGCATTTGGCAAGCAACAAAGCTTATACGCTTTCCGGTGGTGAACGTCGACGGGTGGAAATCACACGAGCCCTGGTGACGAACCCAAAATTCATGTTGCTTGACGAGCCATTTGCCGGGATTGACCCGATAGCGGTAGAAGAGATTCAAAATATCGTACAAAGATTAAGAGAGAGAGGGATTGGAATCCTAATTACCGATCACAATGTCCATGAAACGCTGTCGATTACAGACAGGGCTTATCTGATGTATGATGGAGTCGTGCTTAAGTCTGGAACCGCGGAATTTCTTGCCACCGATCCAGCAGCTTTGAAATTGTATTTGGGCGAAAAGTTTAAATTGAACCGATAAAATGGACATGACTTTTTCATCAAATGGAGTGACTTTCTAACAACAGGATTGGTTATGCCTAATTTAGTACAGAGATTAAGCTTACAATTGAAACAATCTCCGCAACAAGTATTGTTGTCATCTCTTCTCCAACTACCCATTCTGAGTCTGGAGCAAAAGATCAAAATGGAGCTTGAAATGAATCCATTGTTGGAATTGGATGAAGAAATGGAGCTGGTCGAAGAAATGGAGGAGGAGCCGGAGTTGAAATTGGAGGCGGAGAAAGAGGAGAATACCGACGGGGAAGCCGAAGCTGAAGACGATGCGATGGATGAGTTCGAAAAGGAAGAAGTTGATTGGGACTCGATTTTGAATGATGAAGACACTTATGATTTTAAGATCCCAAAGGACGAGAGCGCTGAAGTCTTTGAACGACCTGAAGTTGCACAGACAACCTTGCCGGAGCATTTATTGAGCCAGCTACACATGACAGATCTGTCCGAAGAAGAACTGGTTGTGGGCGAATACATTATTTGGAGCATCAGTGAAGATGGCTATTTGACGTACTCCATTGAAACCATTGCAGAGAACCTGGATGTAGATGTTGAGGTCGTCGAAAAAGTGTTAAAAGTGATCCAGCAATTTGATCCGGTTGGGATTGGAGCCAGAAACCTTCAGGAATGCTTGCTGATTCAGATGATGGATAAAGACCCGAAAAACGAAATTGCGCTGGCGATTTTGAGAGAGCACTTTGAGGATTTTAAGAACAAACGTTACGAAAGAATCGCGAAGAAGATGGAGATCACCTTAGATGAAATTCGTGCGGCGATTACGGATATCACGAAGCTGAATCCAAAGCCGGGCGAAGGTTATGTTGTATTCCATCAAAATGTGATTGTCCCGGATCTCACAGTCGAGAAAGAAAACGGGGACTTTCGAATTATCATGAACGATTGGAACGTTCCCCATTTGCGGATCAACAATTCTTACAAGAAATTGTTGCTCGACAAAAAGAAATCGTCCAAAGAAACGAGGGATTACATCCGACAAAGTCTGGAGTCAGCCCGCTGGTTAATCAATTCGATTCATCAAAGACGTGCGACGATACTGCGGGTAATGGAGGCGATCATTGACAAGCAGCGAGATTTTTTCGAGCACGGTACAGAACATCTCAAACCGATGATTTTGAAAGACATCGCCGATCAGATTGGCATGGATATTTCAACCATCAGCCGTGTCACCAACGGGAAGTACGTTCAGACAGAATTCGGAGTGTTCGAGTTAAAGCACTTTTTCAGTGAACGAATCAGAAGTGATGCGGGGGACGACGTTTCAAACAAGAGAATCAAATCGATGATAAAAGAGATAATCGAAAAAGAGGATCCCAACAAACCGTTGAACGATCAAAAGATTGCTGATCTTTTGAAGGGAAAGGGATTTAATGTAGCCCGACGCACTGTAGCGAAATATCGCGAACAAATGATGATCCCGGTGTCGCGGTTGCGTAGGAAACTTTAGACTAATTGACACATTTGGTAACACTCAAAAATATGCATAAAACGAGAAGCACAACCATTTTAGCCGTTAGGCACAAGGGCCAAAGTGCCATGGGCGGAGACGGGCAGGTAAGCTTCGGTGATTCCGTTTTGAAAATGAAGGCCAAGAAAATTCGGAAGATTTACAATAATTCCGTTCTGACTGGATTTGCCGGAGCTTCGGCAGATGCATTTACCCTTTTTGAGAAATTCGAAAAACGTCTCGAGCAATATAGCGGCAATCTCAGTCGTGCAGCAGTGGAACTTGCCAAAGAATGGCGCACCGACAGATTTCTGCGTAGACTGGAGGCGCAATTGATCGTGATGGATGCGGAGAGCATGTTCCTGATTTCGGGAACGGGTGATGTGATTGAACCCGACGAGAACACAGTGGCGATTGGTTCCGGAGGCAGCTATGCTATGGCGGCTGCCAGCGCCTTGATGAGGTTCTCCGATTTGGACGCGAGAGCCATCGTCGAAGAGTCCTTAAAAATCGCGGCCAATATTTGCATTTATACGAATACGAATCTTACTATTGAACAAATCTAACTAAAAGGTCTTTTTGTGCTGGAATTAAAAGAACTCACGCCTCGTCAGATTGTTGAAGAGTTGGATAAATATATCATAGGCCAGGATAAAGCCAAGAAATCCGTCGCCATTGCTTTGAGGAATCGTTGGCGGCGTTTGCAAGTCGGTGAGGAAATCCGGGAAGAGATATATCCGAACAATATCATTCTCATCGGACCAACCGGAGTTGGAAAGACTGAGATTGCCCGAAGATTGGCGCGGTTAGCCAATGCACCTTTCATCAAGGTGGAAGCCTCCAAATTTACGGAAGTCGGATATGTCGGAAGAGATGTCGAGTCGATGATCAGGGATGTCACGGATTTGGCCGTTTCCATGATCAAGTCGGAGAAGACCGAAGAAGTTAAGGAGTTGGCAGCAAAACATGCGGAGGAAAGATTAGTCGAAATTCTTCTTCCACCGCCCCCAAAACGAAAGAAGGCGCCGGGGTTGGAGTCAGAGTCAGAGACGGCGGCGGAGACAAATGAAGCCGAGGAGCGATACAAGCGTTCGCGGGAAAAGATAAAGAAGCAATTGCAAAATCATGAGTTGGAAGACCGGATGGTCGAACTTGATGTCCAATCCGATCAGTTTCCCTTGATGCAGATCATCTCTCCTATGGGTGTTGAGGAGATGGGAGTAAATCTACAGGATCTTTTTGGTGGCATGATGCCGCAAAAGACCAAACGCCGGAAGATGAAAATCTCCGAGGCCCGCGAGCACCTGATTCAAGAGGAATCTCAGAAGCTCATCGATATGGACCAGGTGGTTCGTGAGGCCATTCAGCGTGTGGAAAATTCAGGTATCGTGTTTTTGGATGAAATCGATAAAGTAGCCGGTGAGAACGCCAAGTCAGGACCGGACGTTTCCAGAGAAGGTGTGCAGCGAGATCTTTTGCCAGTTGTGGAGGGTACGAGTGTGTTTACCAAGTATGGAATGGTCAAGACCGAACACATTCTGTTCATTGCGTCGGGCGCGTTCCATATGTCCAAACCTTCCGATCTCATCCCCGAACTACAGGGTCGATTTCCCATCAGGGTGGAGCTCAATAGCCTGACCGCCGACGATTTTGTGCGTATTCTCACAGAGCCTGAAAATGCCTTGATCAAGCAATATATTGCCCTCATGAAAACGGAAAAGGTGATCCTGGAATTTACAGATGAAGCCATCAGAGAGATCGCGAGAATCGCAAGTGAAGTAAACGGGAGAACTGAGAACATAGGCGCGCGCAGGCTGCACACGGTTATGACAGCACTTCTTGAAAATTTCTTGTTTGATGTTCCGGACGTGAAGATGAACAAGATAAATATTACCAAAGAAATCGTACGAGATACACTAAGTGAAATCGTTGAAGATGAAGACTTGAGCCGCTACATCTTATAGGAGGAGCAACTTTGCCGAAGCACTTTCTTTCCATCGCTGACTTTTCAAAGGATGAGATTTTACAAATATTTGATTTGACCAAAGAATTAAAACAAAAACAAAAATCCGGCAAATCCCACAAGCATTTGGAAGGCAAAACCCTCGCCATGATTTTCCAAAAGCCTTCGGCACGAACTCGAGTTTCTTTTGAAGTAGGGATGTTCCAGCTTGGAGGTCATGCGTTGTATTTAGGCCCCAATGATATTCAGATTGGACAACGAGAAGCCATCGGCGACGTGGCGCAGACGCTCTCGCAGTATGTGGACATTATCATGGCCAGGCTATTTGGCCATGAAGATATTGTGGAATTGGCTAATCACGCCAGCGTGCCTGTGCTCAACGGATTGACTGACTTGCTGCATCCCTGTCAAGTGATGGCAGATGTTTTCACGATTTTTGAAAAACAAGGCAAGTCGGACAAATTTAAGGTCGCCTTCATTGGCGATGGCAACAATGTTGCGAATTCCTGGATAAACATGGCTGCAAGAATACCGATGATCTTGCAATTGGGCATTCCCGATGGATACGATCCCGACCAGGACATTTTGCACGCTGCCAGGAAACAGAACCTGAGTGAAATTCAAGTTTTTCGTGATCCCGTTGAAGCGGTTAAAGATGCCGACGTAATTTACACAGATGTCTGGGCAAGCATGGGACAGGAATCTGAAGCTGAAAAGCGAAAACGTGCTTTTAAGGACTATAGAGTCGATACAGCGTTAGTCGGGCATGCCAAGCCCGATTGTCTAGTTATGCATTGTCTGCCTGCCCACCGGGGAGAAGAAATCGCAAGCCAGGTTATCGACGGCCCCCAATCGATTGTCTTTGAAGAGGCGGAAAACAGACTTCATGTACAAAAAGCCATTATGGTCAAAGTATTCGAATGTTCCGAGAAGTACCATTTAGAGAGCTTCAGCAAGAATCCCAATTAGGTGTCCTCGAGTACGAAGAAACGCTCAATAAGCCCTGGGACGATTTCGTGTGGGGTTCTGACAATGGTACCCTTTTCCACACACGACAGTTCTTAAACTACCATCCAAGCGGACGTTTTCAAGATGCTTCCCTAATCATCACCAAAGGAGAAAGCTGGGTTGCTTTACTCCCCGCTGTTGCAAGGGAAAGAGAGGACGAAAAGTCTCTGATTTCGCACGCGGGCGCCTCAATGGGTGGCGTTGTCATGAAATCACCGCAATCTATCAAGGATACCTTCCGCATTGTGGATGCCCTTGTGGGCTCCGCTCAAGAGAGGGCTTTCCGCAAGATCGTCTTGACTTTGCCGCCACAGATTTATTTCGCACGGCCGAACAATTACCTGGATTTTGCTCTTTTGGGGTTGGGTTTTCACTATCTCAAACGCGAAGTCTCAAGCATGATCCCTTTGCATTTCGCAGAGGAAGACACCTTGTTAAGGTTCAATGGCTCGTCGCGTCGTGCTGTGCGGAAAGCGCTCAGCCTCGGTGTGTCTGTTCGGGAATCGGACGACTTTGCAAGCTTTTATGCCATACTGGAAAGCAATTTGAAGTTGCGCCACAACGTTCAGCCGACCCACACTCTGGAAGAGTTGCGGATTCTAAAAGAAATCTTCCCAGACCGTCTGAAGCTTTTTGCAGCTTACAATGGCGATGAAATGATCGCCGGGGTTGTGGTTTTTGTGTGCAATGAAAGAGTCGCCTTAGCGTTTTACATCAGTCACAATGAAGAACATCAGAAATACCGTGGTGTCAATTTGCTGTTCTACGAAGTCATCCGGTGGTGTATAAGACAACAGCTAAAGTTTCTGGACTTTGGCATTTTTACGATAAATATGAAACCCAACTGGGGATTGGCACGGTTCAAAGAGAGCTTCGGAGCACTCGGCATCTTCCGCGATACGTTCATTAAAACCCTCTGAACCTTAACCGCGTTCGAAAAACGATGGGTGGTTCATGAAAATATTACACATCGCGCCATTCAACATCGCAGGGGTTCCCATCACCTTCGTCAAAGCTGAAAGAAGGCTGGGCCATGACAGCCGCCTGGTGACGCTTGCCAGGGACGGTCGAAATTACGAAGAGGACTGCTGCTTGGAGCTGCCATTCTTGAATTCATTCAGCACACAATTCACCAAATTCCTGTTTTCTGATCCAAACAAACGCACCGTCGACAACACCGTGAAAACGTTTGAGATGATACCACCAAAGTGGCAGCCATATGGATGGTTGGAAAAATCTTTGATTGGGTTTCGGGAGCGGATTTGGAAAAGCAAAATTCGCAAATTTATGGATGAAATTGATTTCTGGAGTTTCGATGTTTACCAACTTGATGGGGGTCTGGAGTTTTTTCGGAACGGGGCCACGGTCAAGCGGCTAAAAGAAATGGGTAAGAAAGTGATTTGCTGTTACACCGGTAGCGACCTACGCACACGAGGTGCGATCCCTGAGATTGACGCGGCATCCGACCTGAATGTAACTCTTGAATTTGACCACTTGCTGTTGCATCCTAGTATTGAACATGTTTTTTTCCCAATTGATATTAGCGGTTTTGAGGTAAGAGAAGACTCAGAATCGAATGTGATCAACATCGGTCACGCCCCAACCAATCGACAAGCGAAGGGTTCGGAGCAAATCATTTCGACTATCGGGGAGTTACAGCGGTCGTATCCTGTTGAATTGATCTTAATCGAAAATCTACCGCATGGAGTAGCTTTGAAAAGGAAATCTCAATGTCATATCTTTGTGGATCAGATAGGCGATTTGGGTTATGGCATCAACTCCCTCGAGGCACTGGCTATGGGAATTCCCACCTGTTCCTGTTTGTCGCCAGGTTTTGAGGCCGGGTATCCGGATCATCCATTTGTCATGGTTGACGAACACAACATTAAAGCAAAGCTTGAGGAATTAATACAACACCGATCCCTAAGACTCGAGAAAGCTAAAGCTGGCAGAGAGTGGGTGCAGCGTCATCATGACAGCGAGAAAGTCGTGGAACAGATTCACACACTGGCAGGATTGGTTGACAAGTCGTGCGTACAAACTTTGGATCTCTGATCTCCGGCCGAAAAGGCAATTGTCACTTTTCGGGGGCAAATAGTTAACGTGATCGGCAGCGTCGGATTCTCACTCGAAGAATTTTGGATGTCCTCTTTTAGGGGGTGTCAAGGAGGGAGCAAAATGAAAGCAATTAAAAGATTATGCAACCGCATCTTCTTCGAGCTTCTGGAAAAATTGTTGTCCAAGGATGAGGTTTCTCCTGATAAACTTGCCGGTAGCGACCTCGAACGCATCCTCATCATTCGGCAACACGACCGGTTGGAGGATTTGTTGCTGGCCACGCCAGTCTTTCGCGCGGTTCGGCAAAGGTTCCCACACGCTCACATTTCTGCCTTGGTGAGAAATAGCATGGCGCCATCTGTCGAGCAAAATGTGAATCTCGATCAAGTCATTTGTTTTTACGAACGGTTACGGGACTGGACGCCGAAGAATATTTTTGTCTTTCTGAAGAAACTACGTTCAAAATACGATTTGGCGATCGTCCTGAATACGCGATTCCATTCTCTCACCAGCGATTTGTTAGCCTATTTCAGTGGCGCGCGGTTTGTCCTGGGTTCTAAACACTTGCTGTTCCCTGGATGTAAGAATAACTTTTTTTACAACCTGCGTGCCCCCTATTCCGACTTAAACAAGCATCACACCGAAAGAAATCTGGATATTGTTCGGCACATTCATGCCGACTGTGAGGAACTCCATGAAGAAATCAAGATCAGCTCTGAGGATAAGAACAGCGGCCTGAAGTTTCTAACAGAGAATGGTCTTAACCTGGATGATTTGATTGTTGCCATCTATTTGAGTTGGAGCAATCGTCGGGAGATAGCAAAGCTTGTCCAAGTAGCAAGATATTTCAGTTCTCATTTGGATGCGAAGATTATCGTCTCCTGGGAATCAGAGATGAGCCCCTGGGGGGCGGAATTCACAAACAGTTTGCCGTTTAGTCCCCTTCAAGCCACGGAGTTGAGCCTAACACAACAACTTTCTCTGATTTATTTCTGTGATTTGATTATTTGCGGAGACAACGTCTTTATGCATTTAGCAGCGGGTATTGGCACGCCCTTGATTGCCATATTTGGAGAAAGCGAGCCATATCAGATAAAACCGATCGGCCAACAGTTTAAGGCAATC
>JAABYK010000075.1:0-15696 GCA_011775825.1 Candidatus Zhuqueibacterota bacterium
ACACCTCGGCACCCCCTGTGACATAATCCAGATCGTGGTTGAGGTAAATTTTCAATCGTCCCGAGCCGCGCACGCCGAATGCAAATTTGTTCAACCTGAACGCCGTTCCGAAATCAAAATCGTTGATCAATTTGTTTTCGATTTCGTTCTGGAAGTACGTCTGCAAACCGCTGCGGTAACTGAAGGACAACCGCAATTGGGGACTGTTTCGAAAGGCTTTTGAATGAAAAAGAAATCTCAGTGAGGAGGCTTCGACATTATCGCGGGACTCGGAAGTGGATTCAAAGATGTTGTCATCGAATTCGTAGCTGCCTTGCAATCGGTTCTTTATTCGCCATTTCGGTTTGTCTTGTGCAATCGCATTTTGAGTGACCAGGAAACAGACGAAAATGATTGTCCAGACTCTCGGCAGGGTTCTGTTCACTACCACATTAACTATTGTTTTGTCTTGTCTTGAGCCACTTTATAAAATCGGTTTGCCTGTTGTCCCAGGCTGTCTGCCTTGACGCGCATCTGCTGTTCCTGGTTTTTTAGAAATTCGGTGGTTTCTTCGAGCTCCTCGGAAGAGAGGCTGGAAAAATCGAAATCTTTCTGAACGACCGAGAGCTGATCTTCGAAGGGAGCTGTTCCTGCACGGCTCTCATCTACGGGACCGTCGCTCTCCGACAGCAGGTCCGAACTTTGACGTTCAAGCGACCCAACCCCCAACGCTTCTTCCTGCTGGTCGAATGTTGAAATATCCGCAACAAATTCATTGATGCGTGTTCGGACCCGGAGTTCTTTCTGCAGCTCGTTCGCCTGATTGCGCATCCGATTCGCCAGGCGCCGGAGTTTGTCCTCCTGATCTTTCAACAAGTCGGCTTTCTGTTCGATCTGTTTTGGAGAGTCATCCGGTTCAATGCTGAGTTTGGAAAGACGAATCGACTGCAGCGAAGGAATTCCGATTCTCTGTTTGATTTGAGCGCTTTTGTCGCGGAGCATTTGAATTTCTGCCAGCACTTGCCTGCGAGTCTGCTCTGAAATCGCCTCTCGTTCCAGCTCCGCCAATCTGCTTTTTATCTCAGCATCGTAGCGATCGATCAAACTCCGGCCCAACTTTTCAAGGGATTCATTCAACGTGCGCATCTCGGCGTCGATGTCAGCGATTTCCCTCGACACATCCTGTGACGTTCTCAAGAGCCCTTCCAGTTTCTGGCGCTGAAAATAGTTGAGAGTCTCTTTGTCCTTCAACTCCCGAATTTCTTCACGATAGTTTTGAACTTGCGCGGAAAGCTCATTTCGTTGATCGGAAAGTTCAGTGATGCTAGAATTGACGGCGTCAAACCTTTTCTTCAGCTCGGGTGTTTCAGGTTCCTGCGACCAAAGCCCGCTTTGGAATGCAGGCAGAATGAAAATTATGACCAGCACCAAAAAGGTCATATGTGCTTGATTTCTAACACGAAGCGGTAACATAAATTTCAATTTGGCTCCTCAGTTTTGTCCACAAAACATTGCATTGCGTTCACTTTAGTCTGAAGGAAGATTCTTAATACAGTCGTCATTGAGAGGCGTTTTTTGCCGAAGCAATCTCCTGCCGTGTCTAATAAGGAGATTGCTTCGCTGAGAAGCGCTCGCAATGACATAAAAAACCAAGTTTTCGTTCAGACTAAATACAAGATTCGTGCCAGATCAAATCAGGCCATATTTTTCCAATTTGTAGTAAAGGGCGCTGGCCTTGATGTTCAAAAGTTTGGCGGCTTCAGTTTTCACGCCGCCGGCCCTGTCCATCGCTTTTTCGATCAGTTGCTTTTCGACCTTTTCCAGAGATTCGTTAAGATCCAAAGAGGTCGACGGTATATCGTTGGCAGGAGTGCCGGTGTCCACGTGGAACGGAATATCTGTGGCGCGAATGCGGCTGGCATCACACAGGACAGCCGCGCGTTCCAGAATGTTCTCAAATTCTCGAATGTTGCCGGGCCAATCGTATTCCTTCAGCCTGTGAATGGCGGTCGGGTCGATGGCCAAATTGGGCATATTCAGCTCGGATCGAATCTTGTTGATAAAATGTTCGGTCAGCAACGGGATGTCCGCTTCACGCTCTCGCAAGGGCGGCAGATAAATGGGGATGATGTGCAGCCGGTAGTACAGATCCTCCCGGAAGCGACCGTCTGCAATTTCCGCTTTGAGGTTTTTGTTAGTGGCAGCAATGATCCGGACGTCGATGGACAGCGTCTCTTCCCCGCCCACACGCTCAAATTCTTTTTCTTGCAGAACTCGCAGAAGTTTCATCTGCGTGGCCAGGGGAATGTCGCCGATTTCATCCAGAAAGATGCTGCCGTGCTGCGCCAACTCAAAGCGCCCTTTCTTGCGTCGCAATGCACCCGTAAACGCGCCTTTTTCATGTCCGAACAGCTCCGATTCCAGGACGCCCTCAGCAAGCGCGCCGCAGTTCACACGCACAAACGGCTTGTCTTTTCGGGGACTCGCTTTGTGAATGGCCCGGGCCACCAATTCTTTGCCCGTGCCGCTCTCACCGTAAATGATCACCGATGAATCGCCTTTGGCCACTTTTTCGATGGTGCGATACACCTCCTGCATGTTTGGCGAATCGCCGACAATTTCGCCGTAATTGAAGCGAACGTCCATCTCCTCACGTAGATAGAGATTCTCCTCCGAAATGCGGTTGAACTCGGCCCTTTCCTGGATTCGTTCGAGAATTTTCTCAATTTTGATGTTGAGTTCTTCCGGAGAGAACGGTTTGGTGATGAAATCGGCCGCGCCTTTCTGCATGGCCTCCACAGCGAGCTCGATGGTGCCATAAGCGGTGATGATCAGCACTTCTGTCTCAGGCGAACTTTCTTTGACCTTTTGCAGCAGGCCGATGCCATCCATGCCGGGAAGTTTGTAGTCCGTGACCACCAAAACAAAACGATTCTTGTCGAGCTGGGGAAGTGCTTGCTCCGCGTCTGCGGTTTCCACTGCATGATATCCCATCTTTTCGACGACGCGCGCAATGCCTTCGCGCATGGTGTCGTTGTCTTCGACGATGAGGATTTTGTAGTTATTTGGCGTGTTTTCAGTCAATCCGCAAACCTCGTTTCAATTCGATTTCAACCGAGTTTCGAAGCAAATTTGTGCAGATGGGGAATGGGGTGTGGTACAGCTCCTGATGTTTAAGCAATCTGGATTCCCTTTCTAAGAATTTCATTCGCAAACGGATTGGACCGATTGAAATCCGATTTTTCAAACGAATGAGGTTCGATTCTTGTGTCAAATTTTCGACTTATTTTCATCAATTCTACCTGCGTCAGGAAGCTGTTTGACGAATTGTTCATAACGATGGCCAAATCAATATCGCTATCTTCATCGTGTTTTCCAACCACGTATGAGCCAAACAAGTAAGCTTGTTGTATATCGAATTTATTCTTTTTTAGGTAGTCAATATATTTTCTTACTATTTCAATAGCAGTTTTTTGATCCATGTTCTTAACTCAGTTATTTCGTTGATCCACTTTTCTGTATATTCTCTGGTGCAGGTTTTGTAAAAGGCTAATTTATAATCATCATATCTTGCACGAACATTAAAAGCAGTAATTGTTACCAAATTATCTTTTTGTCTTTCACTTAATTCTAGATTTGCCTTCTCAGCGAGACGTGACAAATTGTGAATTATTGTGAATAAATGGTGGTGTTATCAATATTTTTGACATAATACGCTTTTAGCAATTTTTCGATAACCAAGTGCCCAATAAATAAGGCCCAATGATAGTCCCCTTTTTCGAATAAATGCGCCATGGTTGTAAAATCTCTATCAGAGCTATCGATCCAGTATTTTATTAAATCTGCTTTTTTCATGGAAAGTTTCTTTCCGATTTCTAAAAATTAGGATTTCTGCTACAAAAAGTCAACGTAATACGCGTTCAGTTCGTGGGCAGCGCTATTCTCCAAAACTGCGCCTTCGTCTTCAGCCAAGCGAATCTCACTCTCCCCACAAAATAGAAAAATCGCTCCATAAAAGGCAAGTAAAAGAATAAACACGGGTAAAACCTTAGTTACGATGAGGTAGCGCAAGCATCTTGCTTGCAGCAGCCCGGCCTAAAAATAAATTTTCAGGCTCATAGTAGAAATCGGCTGAAGCCGACTGAGTTTTTCTTCTATCAACAATTGTCAGTAGATTCCTCACCGTCACTGAGGTATTACAACACGGGAAATGAGGTTTGAGCAAACTTGGCTAAGGAGACATTGAGAAGTAGTGTGAGTTCTAAAAAGGGATATTATCGATTTTTTCAGAAACGTTCCCAGATTCTACTGCCCAAAGACCAAAAAGCACTTTGGATTTACTCACTAAAAGGATGCTCTACAGCATGACAGAATGGGGAGGGTCTCCTAAGATGAGGTTATTCTTACCGCTGACTGCTTTTTTTGTCGTTGTACCAGACAAAGAGAAACGTGAGTATGCCAAAAAATAATGCCGAAGCAAAAATAATGGCCAATCCTGATTCCATGAAAGATTCCTGCTTTTTGAGCCGATGACTTTCTTAAAATCAGTGCGGCCTATCTTTTAACTGAAAAGTTAGCTCAAATTTAGCACCCTTCCCGGTAACTACCCTGATCTCCCCGCCATTCTCCTCCATCAAACTCTTCACGATGGCCAGTCCCAGACCCGTCCCCTCCTTGCGATTCGTTACAAACGGCTCGAAAATCTGGCTGCGGATCTCCTCCGGAATACCCGGCCCGGAGTCACAAAACAACAGCCGCACAGAACGGTTGTCGTTTTTTACTTCGACCTCAATTCGTCCGCGTTCGGGCGATGGCCTCGATGGCATTCTTCATCAAATTCAAAAGAATCTGCTTCAAGTGCTGACGATCCATCCAGATGGAGCTGTTTGATTGCTCTTCGCGAAAGGCAACTTCATAGCCGTTTAGTTCCTCCGCAAGCAAGCTTTGTACCTCAGCAAACACCTCGCGAATGCAGCAGAATTCCTTTTTCGGTTTGGCGGGCCGCGCATAATCCAAAAACCCGGTCACAATCCTCTTCAGATTGTGCACTTCTTTTTGGATTTTTTGAGCCTCACTTTTGGCTTTTTCGTCCGTCAACTCGCTGGCCAAAAGTCCGGCAAACAGTTCAATTCCGCCCAGCGGATTTCGGATTTCATGGGCCACACCGGCGAGCATGGCTTTTTGGCGCAAATCCCGCTGAACGATCGCCCGCCGCATTTCCTCCATCGTCTGGCCCAAAAAGCCAATCTCGTCCGACGACTGAGTTTGGATCGATGTCTCGTAATCGCCTTTGGTGATCTTTTGTGCGGCTAATTTCAGCCGATTGATGGGCGTGGTAATTCTTTCCGAAAACAGAAATCCCAAAATCACCGACCCGATCAGCACCGCCATTCCCAAAATCAGCAGATCGCGTCGCACCGCCTGAATGGCCTCCAGGGTTTGTGCGCTTCCTTCGACCGCCAACGCAGCGGTGACGTCACCGTTCGAATAAATGGGGGCAAACCCGGTTTTGTACAAACGGCCATCGCTGCCTGTGAACAGCGTGGAATTCACTGTTTGTCCGGCAAAAATCGCGTTGATTTCATCTTGTGTGATCGGCAGAAAGACGTAGTTGCGGCCAATGGGGATGCCCGGCTCGGTATCCAACACGGCAGTTTGGTTGCGAGTAAAAACAAACATTCGACGCGCGCTCATGGCGTTTCTGAATCGCTCGAGATCGGAAGTCAGATTGCGATAGGTTCGGGTGTCTTCATCGCCCGGGGCCAGACTCAGGACCAGATCGCTATCGATCTGAAGAGCCACAATTTTGGCAAGGCTCTCTAATTTGTCCGATAATTCGTCTTCGAGAGTCTGACGGAGTTGCCAGTTAAGATAGATCCCACCGGCTACAACGATAAGAACGATTTGCAGGGTGAATAGCAGAATCAGGCGGGATCGAATGGAAAGGGAAAGCACGATTTCTATGGTTTGGATTTTTGCATTCGTCTCCGTGGTGCAGCCCGACGTCCCTTTTGGTGATGTTGCGGTTTGTTGGTATCTTTGTAAAGCTCAAGCCGTTCGGCATCAACCCAGCCGATGGTGCCATTTTCGAGCTTAACTTTTATCACTCTTGGATTAGCCGGGCTACTTACAGGGAACGTCGCAGGATACAATACTTCGACCTCGGTGCCCGGCGCGAGCGATGTCAGCACGGGATATTTGTCTTCCCAACCAAGTTTTAACTCGGCACCTTGTTCCGTTATTTTGCTTTTTTGCTTATTTTCTTCCGCCTGAACGAGCTCAAGCAAACGCTTCGCTGCCATTTTAGGATAATACCGTTCTCGGGAAACATTATCCCAAAAGAGGAATTCTTCTGACAAGGCTTGTGCTTCCTGATATAAACGTTTTACCTCTGCAATACTTTCGTCGGTTCTATCAGCGACGATCGCCGGGCGCAGGGCAGCAAAGGCACCCACCGGATAGTCACCGAATTCCCTTTGGAGCCGTCGTGAAACGCTCTTGATTCGTTCGAATTGGAGTTTTTTTTCCAAAATCAAAAACGCGGCTGAAGCGATCCCGACCGAAAAATCGACGGTTGATTTGAAGAATACACGTTTATTGGTTGGATTCTCTTTCAAAACGGCGAATACAGAGTCTATCATTTGATCGTATCGTCCTCGCTCTCCCAGGCTTTTTATTCTTCCACGATGCCCGACGAGTTTCACGGTAGAATCCGGACTTTCACTTATAATCTGAACGCTTTCCTCGTACAGCTGTTGGGGCTGGTCCTGCAAAATGTCCACTATTTGTTCGGCGGCGCGCAGGTCAACCCAGTCGTTCCATTCGAAGCCGCTGATGGCTTCACCGGGATATTTTTGAATGATACGATGATACCATGTCAGGGCGTGTTCAATATCCTGGAGATTTTGAGCATAGATACCAGCGATCTCTGGCGCAGCTTGTGGACCGGCTTTATCATCCCAAAGTTTTCGATCTCCGTAAAGATCGATGATCTTCCGTAGAGAGCCGATCGCCTCCTGAAAGCGTTCTAATTTTCGGTAGGCCGTACTTGTAAGATAAGACGACAGCGCCCCGGCATTCGATTCGGAGACGCCATCATGCCAGGTGATGTAAACAGTTTTTGATGGTGTTACGATTTGCTCCATTTTTCGAGCAACCTTCAATGCCTGTTGATAATTTTTCTCGGGTCGGCGATAAAAGTCTGGCCCGAAACCGAAATAATGTTGAATTAGACTGCGATAGACATCTTCAAGTTGCGGCTCAAACCTATCCACTGGCAACCATCCTTTGGTTCTAAATCGCACCAGCCCTACCCAGGTTTGCCCCTCTATGTTTCGACGAGTCCTGATCTTGTACGGATAATTTGATTCACCGACCACCACAACGTTAGTGTTGAAATCCGGTCTTTCATACAACGTGTCTCCTGGAGTTATGATATAGTAGAAATCGTGTGCCACGGCCAGGTCCGAAGTCCGCATCCACCCCGATTCTATTTTGGCCCATCCGCCGTTATCGAAGCTGAAATTCCTGGTTTGTTCTTCTGTGTATTCACCGTAAACATACACATCTTCCAAAAATGTAAGAGTGTCTATGACAGCCGCCTGCTTGGATGAATCAGAATGAACCACTGCATGGTCATCTAGCACAAGCCCAACAGAAATTCCGTCGTTCCGTTCTCTTTCTGTTTCTTGGGTCTCGATTGCATTCACTGGCTCGCGGGTTTGAGTGCTTTTACTTTCTTGAGGGGATTTACTGTGCCGTTCATTGTTTTCCTCAGTCTGTCCACAGCCAGGGAATAGCCAGATGAACGTTAGTATCGTAGCGACGGGTTTAATCATTCAAGACTTCCTGGTAAAACGCTTCGTATTCTGGAATAATCAAGTCGCGGTCGAAACACTTGACGGCTCGCGCTCTTGCGTTTTTACCGAAGGCTGTGTACTTCTCATCATTCGTTAACAGATCGAGCGATTTTTCCGCCATGTTGGAAATTTCACCCACCGGCAGGAGAAACCCGGTCTCGCCATCGGCGACGACTTCCGGCAATCCACCGGTCATGGCGCCGACCACCGGCACTCCACAGGAATGGGCTTCCAGGGCCACCAAGCCGAAACTCTCTTGCTCCGTGGGCAGAAGAAACAAATCCGCACAACTCAATAAATGTTCGATGTAGTCCTGTTCACCGAGGAACCAGACATGCTCGGACAGTTTCAGTTCTTTGACCAACTGCTGTACAAACAGACGCTCCGGGCCTTCTCCGACCAGCAGTAATTTTGCCGGAATTTGTTGTTGCACTTTCGCGAAAATTCGTACCACATCACTCGGTCGTTTCACAGGCCGAAAATTGGATGCATGCATCAAAATTTTTTCGCCGTTCGGAGCGTATTTTTCTCGCGCGCATTCTTGAAGGTTCTCAGAACATCGAGAGGTATCCATGAAATTGTAAATGACGCGGATTTCTTTCTTGATGTCAAATTCCTCGATGGTGCGTTTTTGCAAAAATCGCGACACCGCCGTGACGCCATCGGATTCTTCGATGCTGAATTTGATCACCCGATGGAACGACTTGTCCGCTCCGACCAGCGTAATGTCGGTCCCGTGCAACGTGGTAATGATTTTGAGCTTTTCCGAGCGCAGAATTTTCTTGGCCAGAAACGCACTGGCAGCGTGCGGCACGGCATAATGGGCGTGGATGAGGTCGAGTTTGTGCTCTTCGGCAATGTCCACCAACTTGGTTGCCAATCCTAGCGCGTAAGGTGGATACTTAAACAACGGATAGGATGCTACCTCGACTTCGTGAATGAATACGTTCTGGCTAAAGGTTCGCAATCGAAACGGCGTGGCATAACTCAGAATGTGAATTTCGTGCCCGCGTTCGGCCAAACCGAGCGCCAACTCGGATGCGATGACGCCGCTGCCGCCGTGAGTTGGATAACATACAATGGCTATTTTCATAAATGCGATTCCCGTTTAGTTAGCTTATGTGGATGAAAAGAGATAATTCAGTCTCCATCGTCTACCGCCCTTAGTTCTTCACGAATAACACGACGAAGGATATCTTCGAACGGCTCATTTTGGTAGGCAATATAATCTCTTAATGCCTGATTAATTAGAGACTGATAATTTCCTCCGGTTTCCTGTACCTGTTGTTTGAACCATTGCACAATATCCGAGTCAAGACGAATAGTAATCCGTGTCTTCCGCTGAGCTAACTTGGGGAATACCACTCGCAATGGTTTCATGGCTGCAAACTGTTCATCGGTCAGAGGAGGAATATCTGAGTAGTCAATGTCCTCATCGGGCATATTATCGATTCGTTTTAGATCGCTTTCGGACATACTGTTTTTGCTCACGTTGATTAGCCTTTCTCATTGAAATAATTCTAATGACATCCTGGCGCACTGTAAACACGATTACGACTAGTCGCCGAAATAGAGGCCCAATTAGAATATACCTCGTTTCTCCGTAATCTTTGCGGGTATCTTCAACAACATAGGCTTTCTCATTAAATACAAAGTGCGCATCTTCAAAATCGAGTCCATGATTTTCTAAATTACTAAGTCGCTTAGCTTCATCCCATTCAAATTTCATTCTCTAATTATATGCATAATTGGCATACAATTCAACAAAAAAACAGGGAAATAAATAGAGTTAAGTATGATCCTTATGCGCTGACATAAATAATCTAATCAGAATGAGGATACCTTTGCTCACTGAATCCCCACCAAATACTCCGGTCCAAAAAAGGCCACCGGATCGTTCAGCCGCATGGGTTCGCGCACCAAAAACGGCTCCCCGTATTCAACTCCGATGTAGGAGCCGTACTGTTTGGCCCGGGTGATGATGCTCTCTAAGAACTCAGGCCGGCTAATGTTGGTTTCCTCTTCGCCGTACTTGTCCTTTTCCGGATTATGAAATTGCGACTTATACGCTTGAATTGCCTTGAGCTTTTGCTCATGATACTCAGATACGTCCACAATAAAAGAAGGTTCGAATTCGTAACGGCAGGCGTAATAAATGACTTTGTTAGGACGAAAGGCTTCCTGACCCGTGTCGATCTTTTTGAGTCCGGCAAAGAAAGCCGCCTCCCAAACCAGATGAGAAGCATGCCCGTGATCCGGGTGCCGCACGATCCAATACGGCGCAAAGACAATTTTCGGTTTGTACGTCCTGATTTCTCGAATCACCTTGAGTTTGTTTTGCCAATTCACGGCCACATCGCCATCGGGAAGGTCCAACATTTTGTGGACCGATAGCCCCATCGCCTTCCCGGCCTCTTCAAACTCTTTCTCTCGAATCTCGGCCGATCCGCGCGTGCCCAACTCGGCTCGCGTCAGGGCAATCACGCCGGTTTTGTATCCCATGGCACCAAGTTTGATAATCGTTCCGGCGCACGTCAATTCAACATCATCGGGATGCGCCCCGAAGGCCAGAGCATCAAGTTGCATGGTTATCTCTCCAAATCGTTTCTACGTTGTCGCTTGTGCGGCGAAATACCGAACGTTGAAAAATCGCAACACCCGAATTGTCATTTCTTGCTTTCTGAATCCCAGGGCAGCTCTGGTAGCTTCTTCAAATCCTTAATGTATTTGGAGTTGTCAAATTCATGTTGCTCTTTAAGCATGTCATAGATGTGAGCCGATACAACTGCGCCAATCAACTCCTTCGCATCTTGTTCTGAATAACCCTCCGAGATCAGTCTATTCAATGTCTCTTTGGTTTCTGGCGGCTCGTTCATTCGAAGTTGATTTGATACGACCTGTAGGATGGCCTTTTTCAAACGAGGATTATGTTCTTCCATATTTGCCTCCCATAGTCACAAAACTTATGACGAATTACTCTAACCTGCGATGAATAAAGGTTCCGTCTGATACCTCGTTTTCCATTTTAGACATCAGCCGCTGCAATTCAGGACGAATATATGTCTTGTAATGGTTCATGGCTTCTTCTTCTGTTGGAAATACTTCGGGAGAACACCATTCTGTGGGTTCACCTTCGCAATGCACGTTATCCCAGGTGTGGACAATTGGAACGAAGCCGTCAGCGTGCTCATCAAAACGGACGCCGCCTTTCATTCGAATCCCGGCAGTTAGACCGTCGACGTGAGATTGCTCTTCAGCACCGCAGCATTTCTTATACTTTCGTCCTGACCCACATGGACATGGAGCATTTCTACTGATTTTGGTCATAACCTCTCCTTCCGATATTAAGTCTTTCGACAGGCATAACGCGTGCGCATAACCCGCGCTAACGCAGTACCTCCCAAAAGTCGCATTCAACCCGACGCTAACGCGTCGGGTTGATACGCTTGTTATACCGCCAGGGCGTGTTTGGCTTATAGTGATCATTTACCACCGCCCTATCAATTAATTTCAACTGGCTGCACCTTTTTTAAGTAAAAATGACTTTGACGCTTGAATACAATTGTTATTAATGCGCCTGACCGAAGGATTTTATTTCACAATTAGGCCAGGCGAAGATATTACTGAATTCATTGACTACCTTATCAAACAACTTGATGAAGAATTTTCGGGTTCATTCTTTTTTCTGCATTTGATCTTTGGATTTTAACTCTACCAGGATCAACTCAAGAGTCTCATCACCGATATTTTGCGGCAGATGTTTCCCTGCGGGAACCCAGATGGCCTGCCCGGGCTTTGCAGAGAGCTCCTCCGTTTTTCCGTCCGGGTAAGTGAATTTGCTGAGATGATCGGTCAAGAACACCGCCACACCTTCAGGATGCTCGTGCATTACGGATTTTTCACCCGGGCCATAAGTTATTCGCAGCACCCGCACCTGGTCGTTCTCAAACTCGACTTTGTAGTGTGCCGAATCTACTTTTGCGGCATCTTGCGCTCGAGCTACATTGGTTAGAAATACAAATGCTAGTATAGCTAGCAGAATGCTTATTGCGGTATAGCTTCTTGCCTGCATAATACTTCCTCCTAATTGGATGGTGGTTGATTAGCGGCTGCTCATTTATTACGCTGATTTAGCCGCCGGTATTCGACAATATTCAAGCGTCAAAATCGTTTTTACTTAATCACAAGCCTCCCTTTATAAATGATTAGCGGTATACAACGCACCAAATCACCTGCGCTGAAAGCGTCAGGTGGATTTGGAATGTTAGATTTTATTTTATTGAATTGTTAAATGAAAACCTGCTTTTACTCGCATCTTCAAAATAGGGAAAATGATAATTGTCTGAATTATAATTTTCCGAGACAATATTCATCCCCTTGTATCTTGCACTTGAATATACATAGCCTGGAATAATATCACAGTTTCCCACTACGCCGTTCTTATTCTTTTGGTATTCTTGTTTAATCTTTTCTAGTTCTTCCTTTGACATATCCTTAGCATAAGTAGTTAAATATGGCTCGTAATCATAAAACTGTAGGCATGAAGTTATTTTATCATTTTGGATATTATATATGGTTTTGTAAGGAACACCGCATTTAACTCCATTTATTTTACTGAAGTCAGCGTAATATTGATATTCAATAATTTTGTTTTGTTCATATTCGTATTTTATTATGGAGGGTTCAAAACATGTAAATTCTACAATTTGATTTCCATTCATAAATTTTAGCTCGATGACTCTTCCTTCTGAATCTATTGTTTCTTTGATATAAATATCTTTTATTGTATCGGGGTTAACCATCCATTTGACTAACTTGGGTTGTGAAGCAGTAGAATAAAAATAATGATAAACGACTTTATTTTGTGCGAAGAAATTATTGGTAAAAGAAATAGTAATATTGTTACTCTCATATCATCTCTTTATTTAAATCTAATCCAAAAACTCCGCAGTTCGTCAAGTAACTCATCGTCATTATTGAGAGCTTCGCTCGGTCGCATTCTCAAATATAAATCCAAATCGTCGAGAACAGCGTTGATAAAATTCATATTCTCGACGAGCTTTTCAAGTTCTCCGGACTCCCAATACTCTCCTTCATCCCTAACTTCGATTGATGCAAAATACTTGTTATCAAGATAGTTTAGTAATTTGCAGAGACAAATGTGAGCCCCCGGACCAGCAAATTGCGTTTTGGTGCTTGCCCATCGAGACATGGTTTGAAAATCAATATCCTGATAGGGGGTCACTTTCTTTACTTGCCCATCGTTGCCTATTTCAGTGATTTGCAGATCTTGAAGCTCTTGCTCCGCTCCCCAGATGTTAAACCCTGGCAGGAAAGCAAAGTTGACCATTTGGCCGGTATCATCAAATATCAAATTTACAGGTTCCATTTTCTCATGAATATTAAGCAGGGTCCCTTCCACTCCCATCTCAGTGGAATTGGGCAGCTTCACTCTCTCAGGACCGATATGTGTAGATTTCCAGCCCGCCTCCTTTGAAAGCTCTGCAATTTCATCACAGAGTTCAGATAGGAGGTCGGGTGACTTCAGTGTTGCAGTATAATGGATGGTTACGCCCATATTTCACTCCAACTGTAAGCCCGTTTGTTTGAACACTTTTGAAGCAGAAAGGGAAATTTTGCCAGAGAGGCTTTAGTCAACAGGAAGCTTTTCGCACCTTCATGTCGTTACGCTCTGCCCTCAGTCGATAGCTTCTTGGGTGCCCTCAACACCTCTATGAGTCACCCTGGACTAATGACTCCAACTTCGCGTGCAGACGAATCTTATTTCTCCTTTAGTCTCTTTCGTATCCACGCTGGATTTTTTCTGCAATCCAAAACAGCGTAAACTATGACTTCCTCCTTGTGTATGCGATAATATATGGCAAAAGGAAACCGTTTTGCAAGAAGGCGATAATACTTTCCGAAGTGCTTGCTATGTATCCCGGCATAAATCTTAAGAGATTCTATCTATATCTGAGTTTAATGAATCCAGAAAGTAATCGCCCACACCAGCTTCTTGACTTTCGTAAAACCAGTATCCTTCTCTCAAATCTTCTTGAGCTGATTTAAGTATTCTAATTCTCATGAAAGAGAATCTTTCAATTGCTGTTTAGATTCTTCCCAATCGAGAATATCCTCTTTACCTTCTTTAATCCGCTTTTCTCTTTCTTCAAGAATATCTTTATGCCAGTCCGGAGAAGAAAAGTCTGAAGTGCGACACAGATCATCCCATATTAATTCCATTGTACGAAGCTTTTCCTCAGTACTCATTTGATTTAGTTGAGATGTAATGTCCATTTTTTCCCTTTCATTTAGAACCATGACAGATCATTCTTCAATCAAAAGAAAGCAAATGAACCATTGAAAATCAAGTCGCCATTTAGGGTAACCATTTGCTATCGAGCATCAATGCATACGCGGCCAATCAAGAATTAGCCCTGCCTCCTATTTCCTCATATCCGAACAATTTGATGGTCGAAACTCGAAATATCCATGGCCTCATACAACTGATCGATGAATCCAAACCCGTGTTTGTAGAGATACGGTACGATGTTCAACTCCCGTTCCTGGAGATGCCTGTTCGGATAGAGGCTGTATTCGGCTTTGTGAATCTGCTGTCTGATGACCTCGTTGCGTTTTTTGTATGCTTGCAGAATCTTCTTTTCCAACCCCTCGATTTGCCCGGTGATTTTGCCTTTCATCTTTTCGACGGTGGACTGCAGCGTGGGTTCAAATTCCGTGACCACGTCCTCAATGGCCTGCAAATTTTTGTCCACACACAGGGTGGCATTTTCGATTCTCTTCTCCAACGATTCCGGCAGTTGCTCTTTGGCGATTCGGTTGATGAGCATTTCCACGTCGCCCCAAAAATCCGCGACCTTCAGCTCGTACTTGTCCAAAATCTTTTCGATCTTGTTTTCCAACAGCGTGAGACTTTTTCTGGGATAGATGATGGGCATGGACATGTCGAAACTTTCAAAGATGCCTTTCATCTGGGCATAATAGGCGATTTCCGCGGCCCCGGCGACATACGCGACCGTTGGCAGCAGCGCGTCCTGATAGAGCGGGCGCAACAAGACATTCGGACTGAAGGCTTGCGGCGTTTCCTCAACCTGCTCGAGCAATTCATCTGCGTTAAAGGCTTTGTCTGTTCCTTTGACCACGAATCTCCCATCTGCCATTTCGATGGCATTGCGTTCGCTCCGCACGTAAAACAGGTTGAACATGTCCGGGTGCAACTGCACCTGCGCATGGTAATCCCGTTCCGTAAGCCGTTCCGAAGCTTCCAGCACTTTGCGAGTCGAAGGAGATTCTTCTGAAATTTCTTTCCGAAAAATGCCTTTGCCGAGGGCTTTAATTCTATGATCGCTGGCATCGATCAAAATCAGCCCAAATGATTTGAAAAGCGCCGTCAGCCACATCCCGAACGCTTCGGGAAACGAATGGCCGGATCGGTAAGACGCGGCCAACTGATCCATCACGTCCGCTTTGAATTCGGAGGGATGCGTTTCTTCGTCTAATTGCTGCAACAAACCCTCGATTTCATCTTTCAACCGGATGTTTGCTACCGGCGTTTTGCCATCCACGGGATGTGCGTTGTAGCTCAATTTCAGGGGCTGATTGGCTTTGTTGATGATGGTGATGTGATTGACTTCTCGGAAATCGTGGTCATCCGACGCCAACCAAAAAACCGGCACGTAGCATCCTTCACAGGTGCGATTCAGTCGCTCGGCCAATTTAATCGCCGTCAGCGCTTTATAAATGGTGTAGAGCGGGCCGCCAAACAGTCCGGTTTGCTGACCGGTGACCACAGCGGCGGCGCGTCTTTCCAGAAGAAGATCGATTTTTTCGAGGGTCA
>JAABYK010000075.1:15712-16490 GCA_011775825.1 Candidatus Zhuqueibacterota bacterium
AATTCGGCCACGTTTTCGAAATTTTCGAAATAGTCTGCAACCAGGTCTGAAATGCCGGGCAGCTTGCTCACGGGTGTCTTCATGTGATTGCTCTCTTTCTGCCAATCAAGATTAGACGAGGACTTTCTTCGCTGAACGGACTGCCATCAAAATCACCAAAGACCTTTTCGAGGACAAGATCCGATTTGGAAAGCAGGACTTCCATCTCATTCAGGGTGTACAGCCGAACGGATTCGAAGTACTCCCGCACCTTACCGTCTTCCTTTAGCGTGATTTTCTTCTCAATGCGTTCGTCGGTTTCGTTGTAGCGACGTTCTTGAATGATTTCGAAGCCGTCCTCCCGCCGGTAATCGGAGGGAACGAGATTCTTTATCACAAACGATTTGTTCAAGTAATCTTCAAAAAACCAGCCGTCGGGTTTCAAAGCTTGATGAATGCCTGTCAAGGTTTGCAAATTCTCTTCATCACTTTTGAAATAGCCGAAGGTTGTGAAGAAACTTAAAATGGCATTGAACGCCTGGTTGAACGGAATGTGACGCATGTCTGCCTGAACGAAGCGGATGCAACAGTTTTCGTCGCCATACCGTTGTCGCGCCAGCGTTAACAGCACCGAAGATAAATCGAGACAGGTGATGTGATAGCCGCGTTGGGTCAGTTCCTTGGCATGGCGCCCGTTACCGCAGCCCAAATCTAAAATCCGATGTGCGGCTTTGAGCGGTACGACTTCTTCAACAAAATCGACTTGCGTCTTTGCTTCTTCTTCGTCTCGGTGAGGATA
>JAABYK010000075.1:16533-20934 GCA_011775825.1 Candidatus Zhuqueibacterota bacterium
GGTAGTCCTGTCCAAACCATTCTTTGTACCACGTCATGGGACTGGGTTTGAATGTTCACTTCTATTTGGTTATAAATTTAACACTTTCGTCAGTGAAATCAAACGCTTTTTTGGATGGAAGTGAAAAAGGCTCTATGAGAGAGGCTTTTAAGTGCTTAAGAGTAGTTTTCTTGCTAAAAAAACCAAAAAAATTATCACGCGAAGGCGCAAAGTGACACAGAGAAGAATAAAAAAGGAAATTTCTAGGTAGAAACAATTCTCGAATGCCATCCTTATAGTACAGGTACATTGAAATTAAGGAGAAAGACGTACAGAATCCTGCAAAAAAACTTTGCGTAAGCTTTGCGTCCCTGTCCCGTCCTGACGGGATGGGCTTCTATCTCTGTCCTGTTTAGTTCTGGCTCTGTCGGCCAGGCGAGGAGATGTGTGGTCGGGTGTTCTCTAATCTCGATTTATTAGAAACGGGAGGAATCCAGATTATATTTCTTGCATATTTTATCCTGCACAGGTAAATATTATTCCAGGTTGATTTTCACCCACTGTGAAGCTTGGGTATGAAAACCGATGCCGGCTGCCTCGTGATCGAGCTTGATCACGAGCAGTTTATCTCGCGGGTGAACATAAGGTTTTAGCGCTCTCAGGATTGCCGTGGAGGGGCCTTTGTGTTTGATTATCCAGGCTGAATTTAGGTTGTGCCACCAGATTTCACTAATGTCTTTTATCTGCTGGAAAAGTGCAAGATACTCTTTGGCAGGTCGAATTAACTCGTAAGTAATTAGGTACATGGACATAACACACCTCATACGGGATTCATCGTGCATACTTCCGGCCAAAGTAAGCCGTCCCCCAGGTAGGAGTGCTAAGTGAGATTGCAGGCAAATGGTCGCCTAACACCCGTCATTAGAAATATTTTCAAAAATATTAAATTGAAGAAAAATAAAACGATGGAGTTCTGCATTTCGAAAATTGGCGGAATGTCAAAGCCGGATTTAATCTTGCAGCGGTTAGTCAGAAAATTTCCAAACCGATCCAGCCGAACACCACGCCACCTAAAATGGAGAGGAGATTAACCATGTCATTGTCGAGCCACGGCCATCCGCTCTCCCGGACTGCTTTGACGTGAGTGCAGTGGGTTTGCCGTTCGATTGTCTCGCCACATCTGGGACAACAATATTTCACTTGAAATGAAACTCCCAAGAGACTATCGACGGTCTGTGCAATTAGGCCGGAGGTGGTTATGATGAGAATGACCTTATAGGAAACGTCGAGGCTCGGGGTTGAGAAGTCAGAAAGAACAACGGTGCTTGCAATCATCAGCGCCCCGGCTAACGCACCAGACAAACCAAGCAATGTGACGCCACCGGACGCACCTTTTGGCACTTCTTTGAAATGAAGCAGCGAGCGCGGGCTGCGCTTTGAAAGCAGGCCAATTTCAGTTGCCCATGTATCCGACGTAGCCGAGGCCAGGGAGACAAAGTACAATGCCGCGAATGTCGAGTTCTGCGATTGATGCCAGAGCAGCAACAGAATCGTCGGAATCAATCCGTTTGCCAAAACCTGTCGGGCATCTCGTCTGCTGCCTTTTTGAACATAACCGGACAGCACGTCTTTTTTCGATTTTCCGGCTTTTGATAAGAGACTCGACGAGACAAAAAAGGCCAGGATGGGGACGCTGAAGGTCATCTTGCCCAGGCTGAAAATGAGCCAGCCCATGAAAAAAGCAGCGACGGCGCCACCTGAGGTCAAGAATCGATAGAAATAGGAAAAGACCGTCACGATAAGCGCACAAACTGCCCCGATGATCCAGTTCAAAACGTTACCTTACATTTATAAACCCAGCCAGTCATTTAGCACGAACAAGATTTCTCGCTCCACTTCGTTCCGCCCGAAATGAGCATCCGGCTTCCCAAGTTGACGCAAAAACAACATTTCGGAATCGGTTTTATTTTTCGGCTCACCTAATCTCACAATCACTCAAATCTACGAGGATTTCCTTCATGAGCAAGCGGAATTTTTCCCTTGAATAATCGTATTGAAATCAGTAGCTTTTCCAATCTCGAATTCGACTGAGTCTCTCACAGGAGAAAAAATCTTGAACAAAAACGGGAGTAAAATCATGAGGCGATCCGTCAATTATATGCTTCGAATGCTTACCGGTTTCCTATTTGTGCTGCATCCGCTCATTGGGTTTGCCCAATCTACGCCATTTCTACCAGATGACGAAATTCGAATGCTTGCGAATGAAATCTCCGGCGACCGCGCCTTCGAGCACATGCGCCGGCTCAGCCACTGGCATCGAACCTCCGGTTCCGAAGACTACTTTGAATCGGCGGATTATGTGATAAAGGCTGCCAGGGAAGCGGGGTTGGAAGATGTCCGGTTCATCGAGCAACCCCTGCGTCGCCCTTCCTACAATCCCATTTCCGCAGAACTTTGGATGGTCGAGCCCGTCGAAGTGAAGCTGGCCGACATCGGCGACCATGCGCTCTATCTGGCCGATGGCAGTCACGATACCAACCTTACAGCTGAACTCGTTTGGATAGGGCAGGGGTCAGACGCTGCGCTTGATACATTAGATGTGAGCGACAAAATTGTGCTCACCAACTCAAGCCCTTTTAATGCGGTACGAACGGCGGTGTGGGAAAAAGGGGCCGCCGGGGTTGTCGCCTATCCCACAGCCGAGGGCAAATCGAGGTTGGATTACCCGGATCAAATCGCCTGGAGCCGAATTCCCGTGATGCCGCCCGAGGGCAAAGAGGGCACGTTTGCGTTCGTGTTGCCCCCACGAAAAGGTGAAATGCTGCGCGAGGTGCTGCAAACTGATGTAATGCAAGACATCTTTGCNNGACATCTTTGCCACCGGCAAAAGGACGATGGGAGGGCGCGTTGTTGTGTATGCCAAAGTCGATACCGAAATCGGCGAAAAACCCGGACGCACGGGCTTCGTCGAGGGCTGGATTCGTGGCTCAAAATACCCCGACCAGCATATCGTGCTCACGGCTCATTTACAGGAAGAGCAGGGCTCGGCCAACGATGACTTAAGCGGCTGCAGCAATTTGCTGGAGCTTGCGCGCACCTTCACCAAACTGATGAATGAAGGCAAAATGCCCCGACCGCTGCGAGACATCCGGTTCTGGTGGACAGATGAGATTTATTCCGAGTATCGCTATTTTATGGATCATCCCGATGAGCCCAAAAAGTTTCTGGCCAATCTTCATCAGGACATGACGGGCGCCGATCAGGCCATGGCCAGCCGAGTTCAGCATCTCATCTTCGCACCGCACTCCCGGACGTCTTATCTCGATGCCGTCTTTGAAAGCATTGGCACCTATCTGATTCACACGAACAACTCCTATCTTGCCGCGGGAAGACAGGGGGGATTGCCGCGTCCGCACTCTCGACCGATTTACGCCACCCGCGGAAGTCGCGCGGGGTACAACGCCACTTTTGTGCCCTATTTCGATTCCTCGGACCACATGTGTTTTGTGGAAGGCATCATCGGGGTGCCGGCCGTGGCCTTGATCAATTGGGACGACGACTTCATTCACTCATCCGATGATGACCTGGATAAAATCGACCAAACGCAACTGCAGCGCAACAACTTTCTCATCGGAGCCATGGCCTATTACCTGGCGTTCGCAGAAGCGTCAGACGTGCCCGTGTTGGCCGCGGAGACGTTTTCGCAAGGACACAGGCGGTTGGCGAATGATCTGAACGTGGCCATGGGGCTGATAAAAGAGGCGACAAACGGTGAAGTCGACGGCTGGACAGATGCCAGCATGTTGATAGAACAGGGTATTGAACGGGAGGTCGGCGCGCTGAACTCAATCCGGGTCTTTGCCAAAGGGAATCGTAAGAGCGAGGAAACGCTTGCGGCGCTCCACAAAAGACTGGACGCATCGGAAACCAAACTATTTGGCGACCTCAAAGCCTATTACCGAGAGGTGCATGGAACGGAGCCGTCATCAATAAAACTGACGGCGGAGGAACGACAAGCAGACAAAAAGGTGCCGCTCAATGTTGCAAACCTCGAAGACTATTTTACAAACCGGCGACAAGTGCGTGTGGCCACCGAACTTCATGGCTTGATGCAAGACGAAGTGTACAATTTTGTGGATGGCCAGCGCAGCTATTACGACATTTACAACGCCGTACGCGCTGAAGCTCTGGCGGCGGGATCCTGGTACTACGGCACGGTCACCCTCAAAGATGTGGTGAGGTTACTCGATGCCGCCGTGGAGGCCGGCGTTTTGGTGCTGAAATAAGAAACAATTGCCACGCACCTTCAAAGGGTGCGTGGCAAATTCAGCTCAACCAATTGATATAATGTTTCCTTTCTCCGCGTCCTCCGTGCTCCTCGGTGGCCTCTGTGTCCTTAAAAAATCCATTTGCCGCAGTCGG
>JAABYK010000075.1:21037-22924 GCA_011775825.1 Candidatus Zhuqueibacterota bacterium
TATTTCTCATGTAGCTATTCCCCAAAATTTCATTGACAACCTCTGACGAATTGTCTATCTTTTTATCCAGGAAAATTGTGCTGTACCAAGCTTACGTAAAACTGCGGGAGTCCCCATGCAAAAATTAGAAGTCGAAAAGGAAGCGGTTGCCTTATTAAAATCAGGGCTGGAAATTGAAAAGAAATTGCTGGAACAAAGCCATGAAAAATATAAAAAAGAAATCGTGACATTTGAAAAAGAGTATGGCATGTCGAGTAAAAAGTTTTTTGATGAATTCAATAGCGGAAATTTAGGCGATGATGAAAAATGGTTTGACTGGCTATTTGCTTATAAAGCGTATAATCACGCAAAGGAAAAGCTGGAATTGGCTAAAAAAATAAAGTTATGACCGACAAATACATCCGTCGTCTGGAATCAAAACTCTCTGAATACCTCTGGCTAATAAAACATAAGCAGATAGCAATCGAAAAAATTTCTGATGATATGGTAATCCTGCGTGGACGACTTGTATTTTGGATAATTCTATTCTTGACTTTCTTGAATTGGTGACATCCAAAGAGATTGATTATAGATATCAATTCATGACAGACCAACAACAGATGATTAAGAGATGGGATACTGCACCCCATCATCCTCATATTCCGACCCATCCATACCATGTTCACGAAGGGGAGGAAGTTAAATCGTCACAGAAAATGAATTTTGTTAAAGTTCTTGAAGCCGTTTCTGAGATTGTGATTGACCATTTAATGAAAGAGAAATAAGGTTGGTTGCCGGCCCTAATTGTAAACTCGGCAGGGATAGAGCAATTTATCAAGGCATCCTATCTGGTTTCTCCAATGATTTTAAACCGAGGCTGTCAGCTCGTCTCCGATTTAGAAACCAAACGGAGACGTTGTATTACGAGGGGCCTTGCGAAGGTTCCGAAGCTTTGCAAGGTTGGGTTATCCCTGTCGAATGCAAGCCAACCAATTCGTCGTGCTACATTCCCTTTTTTGTCTCCGCGTCCTCACCATCATACCCCATTCGGAACTTATTTCACAAAAGCCAATTTCTGAATGCCAACAAAATCCTCGGCAACCAATCGCACCAGATACGTTCCGCTGGTCACAGACTGAACGGAATCATTCCTCCCATCCCAGTGAATGGTATGCACCCCCGCCTCTTTACGGCTTTGCAATAAGGTCCGAACCTCTTGCCCCAGTATGTTGTAGATTCTGATACTGACCTGAGCGTCTTCGGGAAGGTGATAGCAAATGGTGGTGCTCGGATTGAACGGATTGGGGTAGCCTGGCTCCAGAGCGAATTCCGTCGGCGTCTGTGCCTGCGTTGCGTCAGGGGTTGCTGAGAGGGTCGTGTGCAAGGCCTGTGTTTTTGCTAGCGAACTCGACGTGCCATCGAGATTCTGATTCAAATGGTCAAACGTATCCTGCAGCAGCTCCATAAAATTCCGTTCGTTGGGGTACTTCGCTTTGAAGTCATCGAACACGCTTTGAGCGCTTTTGTTCGAGAGCCGGGGAGAAGTCGGCGGGCTCAATCAGGGTAACTTCCGCAGAAATCACGGCTATGGTGATGGCGTCCCGCAATTGCCGGACATAGCCAGGCCACGGATGGCGGCACAGCAGATGCTCAGCAGCCCTGGAGAGGGTAAACCTCTTCTTCATGGTTTTCGTTTTTTGCTCGAGAAAATGGTTTGCCAGCGGCAGGATGTCTTCTGGTCGGTCGCGCAGTGGCGGAATCACCAGCTGTACCGCGGCAATACGATAATAGAGATCCTTCCGAAATGCGCCTGTCTCAACCAGGTTTTTCACACTCTTGTTGCTGGCGCAAACGAGTCGGAACGCCACGTCTATTTCTTCGAGCGCTCCCAGCCGCAGAAATTTTTTC
>JAABYK010000075.1:22997-23140 GCA_011775825.1 Candidatus Zhuqueibacterota bacterium
AAACGCACCTTTCTCAAACCAAATAGCTCGCTTTCAAACAGGGTGTCCGGAAGCGCGCCGCAGATCAAAGGCAGGAACGAACCCTGCGATCTGTCGCTCAAAAGGTGCGCTTGTTGGGCCAGGAAGTTCTTCCCCGTGCCCGT
>JAABYK010000687.1 GCA_011775825.1 Candidatus Zhuqueibacterota bacterium
AGGCCGGAGTAAGGCACCGCATGGTACCAGCCGTGAGCGATCTGCTCAGCGGTGCCGTTCACCTGTCGAGATTTCGAAAAGTTGAAATATCAGATTTATTTGGACGCAGCCTGGTGGAGTTAGACCTCTCCGCCATCGAGAAGTTTCTCAGTGGTAAAACCGTGCTGGTGACCGGGGCTGGAGGATCCATCGGCTCGGAACTCTGCCGACAGATTTTCGAATACCAGCCAGAACGCATCATTTTAGTTGACAAAAATGAGAACTATCTCCACGAAACGCGCTGTGATTTGGAGTCCGATGCGGAATCCATACAGATCGCCTGCAGTCTGAGCGATATCACAAACAAAAGAAAACAGCGGCAGCTTTTTGAACGCTATAAGCCAGATATTGTTTTTCACGCCGCCGCGCAGAAGCATGTTCCCTTAAATGAAGAACATCCCGAAGAAGCCGTTTGGAACAACATCGTCGGCACCAAGGTGGTTTCGACTTTAGCTGATGAATATGAGGTCGGTGTTTTTGTCTTGGTTTCCACCGATAAAGCCGTCAACCCCACGAGCGTTATGGGGGCGACCAAACGCATTGCCGAACTCTACATTCAGGCGCTTTCACAAAAGAGCCGCACGCGATTTGTCGCCGTCCGCTTTGGCAATGTTCTTAACAGCAACGGCAGCGTGGTTCCTACCTTCATGAAACAGATCGAAAGGGGAGGACCGGTAACCGTGACCCATCCTGTGGTTGAACGCTATTTCATGAGCATTTCTGAGGCGGTCCAGCTTATCCTGCAGGCGGCCACCATGGGGAATAGTTGCGAGGTCTTCATTCTGAACATGGGAAAATCCATTTCTATTCTGGACCTGGCCATCGATCTCATTAAGCATCAAGGATTGCGACCGTACGAGGACATCCCGATCAAGTTNNCGGGGGAAAAGCTCTTCGAAGAGCTGATGGCCGGTGACGAAGAACTCCTGCCCACGTCGCATACAGGCATCAAAAGACTCAAATATAAGCGAGCCGTTAGCTTAGCCCACCTGGAGAAGCAATTAGCGGCTTTGACCAATCGAAATTGCCTGTTCAATCACGATAAGCTCCGGCAAAAGCTTCAAGAGATCGTGCCACAGTACGATGCTTTCACAAACCCCTCATTCGCTCCAGAAGAAATGGCGACCGTCCATGCGGCCCAATTAGAACTCAGCACCTCTAAGTATTCTAAGAAGAATCTTGTTGTTAGTGACTGAAGAGCCCAAGTCCTTCCTTAATGATTAAGAGAAGAATTAAGTTTTTCCTGAGCGCCATCTTTTATTATGCGGCGGCCTTCCATCTAATCAGATGGTGGAACATCTTAAACGGGAAAAGGGTGACGATCCTCACCTTTCACAGAGTCACCGCGCAAAAGGAGGAGCAAGATAGACAAGGGTTACCGACGATAAGCATTTCTGCAGAGAACTTCGAGTCATTGATCAGGTTCCTGATCAGACACTACAGAATCATTTCAATGCGGGAGTTTGTCAATTGTGCTATCAAGGGTGTAAAAGTCCCCGGTAACAGCATGATAATCTCCTTTGACGATGGATATAAAGAGCTATTAGAAAACGCCCTTCCAGTTCTGAGGCAATATGAGTTACCAGCGGTGCTGTTCGTTCCTACTGGCGCTATTAACGACGGCGGCTATTTCTGGTGGGATGCTCTTCACGCTTTGCTTCAGACGGCGTCAACTGGCTTACAATTTTCTCGGCAAAGATCAAGTGATCCTGCCATTTCAAACTACTTAAAAATGATGGACACCATCGTTGCAAAGAAGCAAGATACAAGAGGGCCAGCAATTTATCAATTCATCGATAAGTTGCAGGAGCTCAATGCTGAACTAAGAGAACGCTTCTTGGATCATGTCTTCTCCTCGGAAAAGCACCAGCCCTACCTGCCCAGAGTTATGACTTGGCATGAGATCGAAGAAATGAGCCAGGCAGGTTGGGAGATTGGTTCGCACACGGTGAATCACCAATTTCTGACATCTGTGCCAGGCGACGCGGCACTGCAAGAGTTGACGCGATCAAAAGAAGAGGTGGAGAGACGCCTGAATCTGGAGGTCTTTTGCTTTTCGTATCCGGGTGGAAAATATAGTGAAGAGATCGTACGGTTGGTGCAGGCTGCTGGTTATGCCTGTGCTTGCAACAGCGACGAAGGCTTAAATTCCATAAACGGCAATCTGTTTAAACTGAAAAGGATCAACATTTCCGATGACAACGTGACGGATGCCAAAAGTCGATTTTCTTCGGCCATCACGGCATGGCATCTTTTTCTGAAAAGATAGTGACTTCGACTTGAAACTCAGAAAGTGACAATTTATAAAAGCGTACGCGATTTGAGGAATGTGGAAGAACACGACAGGAAGATTAACATCCTGTTTTTTTTGGATTATCTTTATGGCTTCGGCGGCACAGAAAGACATCTATTTGATTTGGCCCGTCGTCTAAACCGTAACTTGTTTGACACTACCATTTGTCCATTTCGTTTTGATTCGCACATTGTGCAAATTTTTAGGGAAGCCGGGATTAAAGTGGAGCCGGCTCCTCTTAACAGAATTTATGGTATCTCAGCGCTTAAACAGGCCTCGAAGATTTATCACCTCATTAGAGAACGCAACATCGATATCGTACAGACCTTTAACATTGATTCAGATCTTTACGGTACCCTTCTCGCTAAATGGTGTGGCGTGCCTGTGATCGTTTCTAGTCGCCGCGACCTCGGTGTGTATCGCAAGAGGCGTCATTTGGTGCTTTCAAAATTCACACATCGCTATGTGAGTCATTTCATCGCTGTTTGCAATGCCGTGGCCAGGAACTTGACTGAGCGAGAACAGGTGGCCCCTGAAAGGGTCACAACGATTTACAACGGCTTTGACTTAGCCGAGTTATCATCCCTCGACTCGGAAAAGGTTTCGAGGCTGGTGAAGCGATTCAACATAAGTCCGAGCACTTTTGTGGTTGGCAATGTCTCGCATTTTCGACCGGAAAAAGGCTATGGCGTTTTCTTCGACGCCATTCGCAAAGTGAGGCCTTATATCACTGATTTGCGGGTGTTAGCGGTTGGCGGGGGACCGAAATGGCTCAACTATTATCGGACCATGGTTCGAGAAGCGGGTTTGGACGACGTTGTGTTCTTTACTGGTTATGTGGCAGAGGTGCTAGAGTACATCAGTTTAATGGATGTTTGCTGTTTAACCCCTGTCAGCAATGAAGGGTTTTCCAACGCTATTCTTGAGCAAATGGCTCTGGGAAAAGCCGTGATTGCTACCGATGTCGGCGGCAGTGGCGAGGCGATTTGCCACGGTGAATCCGGACTCATTATTCCCGCGAATGATGCGGAAGCTCTGGTCAAGGCTATCATTACTTTGCATAAGCTTCCAGACCTCAGGCAGCGGTTGGGCGCAAACGCGAGAGCGCGTGTTGAAAAGGAGTTTAACATTGGAGCATCGATCGCACAAATGGAACGGTTTTATTACGATATCTTTTTGAAGCATACAAATGGTAAGGTTAAGGTTAAAAACTCAGGAGTGCACCCATGAATCGAGAAGAAAGAGAAGATACCACCATTTATAAAGTCGTTGTCAATCATGAGGAGCAGTATTCGATTTGGCCAGCCGATCGCGAAAATCCCCTCGGCTGGAAGGACGCGGGCAAGAGCGGGCCAAAAGAAGAGTGCCTGACTTACATAAAGGAAGTGTGGACCGATATGCGGCCGCTCAGTTTGAGAAAGAAGATGGCAGAAGCTAAAAAATAAGCTCGTGGTTCAGAGGCCAGTTTGCAGAAAGCATAAATTAGCATGCGCATCGTCTTTACCTTTCCATGGGCTCCGCAAATACCTGGTGGTGGCCCGATAGATTACTATCAAACGGCGCATTATTTACGAGCGGCCGGAGCCGAGATCATTCTTCTCCCGATCGCCTCCTCTGGTCCCAGTCGATTCCCGAGACCTCGCGTATCCGAGTCTCTGTTACACAAATGGCAAAAACAGGATTTACTAGACAAGTCTGTGCAAGTTGAACATGTTCCACAGAATTTATTTCACTATTTTTTGGATGGGCTCTCGGTAAGGAAAGCGCTTCTCAAGATTCTTGCCCGGGAGCGAGTAGACGCCGTTTTGGGCTGGCAGCACGACGTTGCTTTTCTGCCGCCGCTTTTGCGCTCCGAAAGCGTGATTTTGGGCATGATTGCCTCAAACGGATATTTTGCTGAATGGTATCAGAACTGCAGCCGCCTCGGTCGGTTTCTTCGTAATTGGATGGTCGTCAGACCGCTGAGACAAGCTGATGTGGTTTTTGCTCGTTCGAATTTTATGCGCAAATTGGTTATCGACTTGTTCGGTCTGGATTCGCAGCGAGTTAGCGTGTCTTATTGTGGTGTGAACCCCTTGTTTGGCAAAGCAAGACGCCATGCAACAGAAGAGATATCAAAGTTTTTCTACTTTGGCTGTTTCAGTCGAGAAAAGGGCCTATTCGATGCTCTGCAGGCGTTTGGCCGCGTAGCGGCTCAGGGAAAACAAAATTGGACGTTCAAGATCGCAGGGTGGGGCGATGAAGAGCCGGTACGACACGAGGCTCGCGAAAATGGAATCGCGGATCGCATTGAAGTGGTCGGTCATTTAACTCAGTCCGACCTGCTTCGTGAATTGGAGTGGGCCCATCTGGCCATTTTACCTTCTCATGGGGAGTCGTTTGGATTTGCGTTTGCTGAGGCCCAATCCTCGGGCTTGCCAGTCATTGGTTATGAGGTTGGGGGCGTACCCGAAATTGTCGAACACGATGTCACTGGATGGCTTGTACCGAAGGGAAGTGTGGATGGACTGGCAGAAAAGATTGTGGAAGCCATTTTCGATCCGCAAAAAACCTTTGAAATGGGACTAACTGGACGCGAACGGGTAAACCGACTTTTCTCATGGTCACGAACTGCGGAAGCAACGCTAAAAAAGCTTGAAGAAATAAAGGCCAAATACTCGGCCAAAGATTCTGGGGCAAGCTCCATAGAATCTATTGCCGCGGCTTAATCTGGATATGCAGCAAGAAAAGGGCACAATTTCACAAAAAAAAACACAACATGCTCATATGGAGTTGGTCGAAGGTTACTTTGACACCCACTCCAAATACTGGTCGGATGCCTATTTGAGGCCTCGCTATGTGAATGATTTTGTTCTGATCGCTCGCAACAGAATTGCCGTTGATTTCCTGTGTTCCTATTTAAGGCCTCAGGCAACCGTCCTGGACGCTGGCTGTGGCGCAGGTTTAACCACCATGGCTTTAGTTGAAAAGGGTTTCTTTGTCCATGGAGTCGATATATCTCAGAGAATGCTGGATCTCTGCGAGCAAAACCTGTCTGAGAAAGATATCCTGCCGAGCCGTTATCTTTTAACTCAGGCCGATCTGCTTCAGGCGGAGTTGCGAGAAAACTCGTTTGATGGTATTGTGGCGCTCGGATTTCTGCAATACCAGATGGACGAACATCGCGCGCTCCTCGCTCTAAACAAACTGCTTCAACCCGGCGGTATACTGGTGGTATCTGGTCCAGTGAAGGTCAAGCTTTCGAACTATTTCGGACTTGGCACAATCTATTATGCTGTGAAGAATAGTTTGCAGAAGTTACAAAATAATGGGGAGTTGGCAGTTCTGCACCAAATTTCGACGCACTATTACAGCCTTGGGCGGTTCAGAGGGTTGCTACGGCAGGCCGGCTTTCAATTGCTTGATTATAAAGGGCACGGTTTTGTCAATTTTGCTATCATTAGGGATTGGACATCACGCGGGCAACATTTTCTACATCGGTTTTTTACTCGGCTGTCGAAGTTTCTACCTATCGAACGGTTTGGAAACGACATGGTTGTGGTGGCAAGAAAACAAGAGGAGAAATAGTTTTGCGCTCTATCCTGCAAAGAACCACAACCAAGCTGCTGCTCAAGTATGCGCCACCGGAGATGATTGTGCTGTTGAAGTCATTTAACGCGCACCAGAAATCAAAAAATGGGCCACCGTTTCCGCATAAAAATATTTTTGTCACCGACTCGGTACCCAGGGGAAGGGTTTTGGTCCTGGCTCCGCATCCCGACGATGAAGCCATCGGGATGGGTGGGGCGCTGAGCAAGCATGTGGAAAAGAAAGCCAGGATAACCGTTTTGTATATGACCAACGGTGGGGGGGGAGGGACTTCAAATGGTGAGCTCATAGAAATTCGAAGAAAGGAGGCCGAAACGCTGGGTGAGAAGTTTCATATTGAGCAAATCTTTTGGGATAATGAGGATACATGCCTGACCAACGACAGCCAGACGGTTTCGGCGTTGATTAATGTTTTAGAAAATGTACAACCCGATGTGGTTTATTTGCCTTCGTTCTTTGATCATCATTTTGACCATTTCTCTGCAAATCAGATTCTGGTTGACGCGGTAAGAAAAATGCCGTCGATGCAGATGACCATCCTCGGTTATGAAGTCTGGGACAATATGCCATTTCCGAACTATATTTTAAATATTTCTTCCGGCTTTGAAAAAAAGGCCGAAATACTCAGCTATTATAAAACTCCGCTCAAAGCCACTGACTTTATCAAGTTATGCAAATATCGTGATGCGGTACATTATACTCTGTATGTCGATAGCGGCAGGCGTGAGACGCAAGGTTACGCCGAAGCATTCTATTGCTTTGACTGTGAAACATATCAGGCGCTTTATGAGCATTACCTGCACAGCTTACAACAAAACCACAGTTTGTTACCATCGCACGTTGACGCACAAGAGCAGATGGTGTAGGGGTTTATGATTGATTACGGATTGATGCGGGGAGTTCGCAGGCGACTGACTGCAAAGCGATTTTTCTATGATTACGAGTATGATGAAAACTTGCGTCATTTTTGTAAATGCCTTCAGTTCATCCGAGGCAATCGCATCGAGGGCGACATTCTGGAATTCGGGGTTTTTCGAGGAGCGACCCTGATCATTATAGATGAAATCATAAAGCGAATCATGAATGGAGAACACCAAAAAAGTCCGCAAATATACGGATTTGATAGTTTTGAAGGATTGCCTGAGCCTAAAGGGAAGGATACCAAGCACCCAGAATTTCGCAGGGGCAAATATCGCTGTACGAAAGAGGATCTCTTGCAGAGGCTCAGGAAAGCTAAAGTAAACATCGAGAAGGTACACATAGTAGAAGGCTGGTACGAGGACGTGCTGACATCCGATCTTCGAAAGCAGCTTGGAATAAAAAAAGCAAGTCTTATCGACATCGATTGTGATTTGTATCAATCGACCGTCACGGCCCTGAACTGGTGTGAACCGTCCATCGGACAAGGGACCATCATCAGTTTCGATGACTGGTATTGCTATGAAGGCCGACCCGATCACGGCGAGCAGCACGCGTTTAATCAGTTTTTAGCGCTTCATCCTGACATCACAGCCAAACCTTTTTCCGAATATAGTTGGCATGGAAAGTCGTTCATCATTACCAGGAATTCCAGGTAAGTTAACTCCTCTGAAAAAGATCATAATTGCCTCACTGGCAATCGGGATTACCGCAGCAGCAGGGATTTTGTATGCCAGGCAATCAATTCAATATCGTTTTGGTCTTGCTGTCATAATATTGGTGGTTTCTATTCTTGTATCTGTATTCCTGCTGTTACTTATCACTTTGCTTCTTTACGATAGACACCGTCATTTACTGGGCAAGATTTGGCTGGTTGTTATGTCCTTATCTGTGACCTACCTTATTGTTGATTTAGCTTCAGGATACTTCTTAATTCCTGCACATTCCCCGCGAAATATGCCGGACAGATACGTTCACCATAAGCTCATACCTAACACGACCTTGGCATTTGTGACTAGCGAATATAACTACATCGCCAGAATCAACAATCTCGCTCTTCGAGGACGTCATATTGAATTGAAAAAACCTGCAAGTCTTTACCGGATCGTAATGCTTGGTGATTCATTTACCATGGGGAAAGGTGTAGAGGACGATAAGACGTTTTCAGTTGTCCTTGAAAAAGAGCTAAACGAAAAATGCACGAAAATCAACAATCAATCCGTCGAAGTTGTAAACGCGGGTGTTGTCAGCTATTCGCCGATTTTATCTTATTTCCAGCTTACGAAATATCTCAGTCCGCTTGAACCGGACTTGGTGGTGCTTAACCTTGATATGAGCGACTTAATACAAGAGATGGTCTATAAAAAAATTGCAACCTATGGCGTCGATGGTGACATTATTGGTGTCGATGGATGTAACGAAGAAAAGCAGTTTATTGCCAGAGTCATTCGTTGGATCAACAGAAATCTGTATGTCACGAGACTGGTCCTTTTAAATGTCAACAAATTTTCTAAAGCAATTAATATTGAAAATGTGGTTACCATGGCCAGCCCCGAGCTCCTCAGGCATACTTTAGTTGAAGACAGGCGGCAAAGAAAGGAACAATGGCAAAACCTATTCGATAGCATAGTGAAAATCAAAAATTATTGTAACGAAAACGGAATAGACTTTTTGTTGACAATCTACCCCTGGGGTCATCAAGTAAGTAAGAATGAATGGCGACATGGAAGGCTCGCTTTCATGTCTGCCGATGCCGTGGTTTCAGATAAAAGTGTTCATGTGATTAATGAGTTTTCAAATAACAACGGCATAGATTTACTCAATGTCTTTCCGGCTTTCCGTTCATACGCTGGCAAATCTCCTCTGTACTATGACCACGATATGCATTGGACTCAAATGGGACATCGGCTCATGGCTGCCGAGCTTAAACGATACATGCTCTCAAAGTACTTGCACAGCCGTATGAGAGCAATACCCGTCAACTAAACAGTTAGAAAAGAAAAAAAGATAGTAATCTAAACGATGCTTGGAAAAATAAAATTTTGGCATGCTCTCAAGAGCGTTCTTAAGGAAAATATTGATCGCTATCCAATAAGACTGTTATTCCTTTTCATGTTTGTGGCATGTCTCTTTTATATTTTGGTCTGGAAAAATGCACCGATCATGGTAACCGACTCCTCGGCCTATCTGAGGATTGCACAGGATCTGCAGGACAACCTGAAACTGGATGAGGTACATGGCCGTGTACCAGGATACCCAATTCTTTTATTGCTCACTAATTCTTCTGAAGAACCAACACGATTTTTGTTTTTTACCCAATTATTTTTGCATTTTGGAGCCGTCCTTCTTTTAGTTTATTTTCTTAACTACCTTACGATCTCAAAGAAAATCATTGCTCTGTTTTTGTTTCTTGCCCTCATTCCTCCGAGTGTGGTGCTGACTGCTTATGTGCTCACCGAGACTTTGACACAATTTTTGATTATAATGGGAGTAGTGTTTTTGCTTTTGGGCATTGATAAAGGTAAAGTATTTTTTATTATCATATCAAGTATAGCGTTGTCTCTAGCCGCACTTGTTCGTCCTACATTCCAACTGGTTTTTATCATCCCTTTCGGATTTGTGATCTTATACATGTTTCTGACGCGAAAGGCTCGGAGACAATTAATTTTAGGCGCTATTATTATCTTGCTTTTTCCCAGTCTTATTCTTGGAGGATTTGCCTGGTCTAACTATAAAAACCATCATTTTTTTGGACTGACGCCACTGTTGGGATTTAACCTAAGCACACGAACAGCTCGTTTCATTGAAGAATTGCCGGACGAATACGCTCAAGTCCGGAAAACACTCATCCGAATTCGGGACCGTGAGCGAGTTGCTTACCGGACTGAGGGGTCTAAAAGACCATGGCATAATAGCTCTCACAATGGCTTATTGTATATTTGGCTGACAGTACCGGAATTGCAAAGAATTACGAATATTAAGAACTTGCCGGAACTATCTAATGACCTGTTGAAATTGAATTTGCTTCTAATCCGAAAGGCCCCCCTTCAGTACCTGAAAGAGGTTTTGATTGCTTTACCAACTTACTGGTTGCCCTTAACCACAGATATTTCAAATTTTCACTCAAAGATAATTCAATTTTTTTGGATGGCAATTCATTTTGTTGCTATTACGCTATTTTTCATCTTAGTACCGCTTTTGGTTGGCTGTCGATTTTTTCTTGGTACGCTACCAACTCAAATTAAGGAACGCCGCAGGTTTCAAATGGCTAATGATACCATTTTTCTTTTTGGCTTTCTCGTTGCTGTTACAATCATTGTTTACACTATGCTTGTCTCTGTGGGGGTTGAGGTAGGCAACCCCAGGCATCGAGCGCCAACCGACCTCTTGATCTCCTTCACCATCGTGTTGGGAATACACTTTTGGATCCAAATGCGCAAGAGTTTGATTAAAATAAGCAGTTCGACCTTAGAAGTAATCGAAAATGGGCAGAAAACCTCACATAAAACTGACCTGAGCCACTCGGTGCTGAGTTAACAGCTAATACAAACATTTGGCCGAAGTTCGCTCAATGCATAAATCTATTGCAAAGAAGGCCACCGGTTACAACGGCGATAACATCGTGTCGTTTACTGTAGCGTTGCCTGTGTATAACGAGGCTGCTATTCTGAAGCATCTGCACAGCCTCATTACCAAGGCTTGTGTTGAAGCCGGGGGTAGTTACGAGGTCCTATATATCAACGATGGGAGCAATGACGGGACGTCAGAGATCTTACGAAAGCTTGCCAAGGAGGATAGCCACGTGAGTGTTGTTGGGCTGAGTCGGAATTTCGGTCATCCGGCCGCACTTGCGGCTGGGATTGAAATCGCCGCCGGCGAGAGCGTCATCGTCATGGATGCCGATTTGCAAGATGACCCGGCCGTAATTCCAGAGCTTCTACGTATCCGGCGCGAAAAAGACGCAGAAGTCGTTTATGTGGTGCGAACAAACCGTAAGGAGCCGTTGATGATGCGCCTTTTGTTCAAGGTGTTTCACTCGCTTCTCCAGCGCACTGCGACCTATCCGGTCCCTCGCGATTCTGGCAGCTTTGGTTTGTTAGGCGCTCGGGCTCTGGGTGAGGTACGAAAGATGACCGAACGCCTGCGCTACTTCCCGGGTTTGCGAGCGTTTGCAGGCTTCAAACAAGTTGAGCTAAAAGTAGAGCGAGGAGCCCGCTACGATCAGACCAGCCGAGTTGGCTTAAAGGGGCTCGTCCGTTTGGCTGGCCTGGCATTCTTTGCGGAAACTCGGGCCCCAATGACAATTTTTTATTGGCTAAGTGGAATATCTCTGCTCACAAGCCTGGGTCTGGTAACATACGCTCTAATTGCGAAATTGTCAGGGTTCGCAGTTGTCGCATGGACGAGTACGGTCACATCGATCGCCTTCTTCAGCAGCATGATTATGCTGGGTCAGGGGTTCCTCTGTGAGTATCTGGCTCGCGTATATGAAGAAATTCGTCATCGTCCAATTTATATTGTCGATAGGCTATTTCGTGCTCGTATCATTACTGAGACACAGGATGATGCTGTGGAATCCAGCATCGAGGAATATGTTGACCAAAGAATCCAAATATAAACTTCTTTTCGTTGTCGGGTTCCCGCGCAGCGGCACGACCTGGATGATGTGGCTGCTGGGTCAACATCCGGCTACGGTTGTTTGCTTTCACTCCGGTTTTTTCCATGCTTTGAAACCGCTACGAGAATGGTGGGAAGATAAGGGTGGACTTGGTAAGAGCGTTTATACTTATTCTAAAAATGACAGAAAGATAGATGAATCTAAAGTCAAGTTACATAGCATTTTATCAATGGAAGAGTTTTATAAACGCTCACGTCCTTTAGCAAGTCATGTTTTCGACCAAATGGCAAGTTGTGCTGCTGAGACTGAGGTTGTTGTTGAGAAGACCCCGGAGAATCTGGAATTTTCTGACTGGATTCTCAACATATTGCCGGAAGCCTACGTTCTACATGTTATTCGGGATCCCCGAAGCATATTCCCGTCATTTCGGAATGCTGCTTATTCGTGGGCACCGGTTCAGAACTTGCCTGTTGCTCCAAATGTGATCGACGTGGCTAACGGGTGGTGCTCCTATATCGAACGCGGCAAAAAGCTAAAAGAAATTACGAACAAGTATCGTGAAGTTCATTATGAGGCATTGTTTAAAAATGGCGGCTCAGAGTTAGCGAAAATATATTCCTGGTTGGATCTTTCTGCTGATTTCTCTTTTTGTGAGCAGGTGATCGAAGCTGGTACGATTGAAAGATTGCGGAAACAAAAGGGCTTGGCGCCACAGGGGTTTTTCCGTAAAGGCAGTCCAGAAGGATGGCGCGATGAGCTGTCTGCATCAGAAACAAGGATTATCGAGTATATCGCTGCCGACCTCATGGAAGAGCTGGGATACGAGCTTTCCTGCGAAAAGTTGACACGCAAGCCGTTGCGACTTCGGATTTACGAGGGCACATCGAAATTAGTACAAAAATTTTTTCATGCGCCCAATTCTTTCCTGAGAAGATTTGCTAAAATCAATTCTTTCAATGGACGTCTAAATCCAAATAAAAGAGTGCAGGTTTTGAAGAAAACCATAGCGGAAATGACGAAATGAAAACCGGGGTAGCAGCAGCGGAACTGCCCACACCTGATTCAGTAGCTGTCGACGGCAAAAATAGACCCAAGGGAATTTCAACGCGGCTCGGCATCGCCATTACCTATCCATTTCCTCTCGGAGAGCCAAGCGGCGGTTCCAGAATGACGCGTGAAATCGCCCGACATCTTGGCAAGTTGGGCGCAGATGTTACGATCCTTCCAGTTTCGACAAATGGTCTTGATCGCGGTTTCCCGAGATCACGACCTGATGCAAAATTTTTGGGTATTGAGTTTGATGCGGATCTTGCACAGGACTCTGTCGGTATCGTTCGCGTTCCACAGAATCCGTTATATTTTCAACTCGATGGCCTCTCTGTAAAGAAGGCCGTGGCAAATCTCATCAAGCAAAGAAAACTGGATATCGTGTTAAGCTACTTTCACGAAGGGGCGTTTTTACCATCGTATCTGCGATCACAGAACGTCAAGTTTGGATACATTGCCACCTGGATCACTTATGAGAGAATGGCGAGAAACCGACCTTGGAATATTCGCGGATTCCTGCAAAACTTGAAAAACGATCGATTGATTGTCAAGCCTTATCAGCAGGCCGATATCATCTGTGCGACTTCACATCATACACGCGGTCAGTTGGTGGAGATAGTAGGAGTAGATGAATCGCGGGTTGTGGTCTGCTATCTGGGAGTTGACCCCGCCTTCACAGAAATACCGAGAACCCGGCCGAAGGAAATTACCCACTTTCTTTTTTTTGGCAGAATCGTTCCGGCGAAAGGGTTTATTGATGCACTGCAGGCTGTCGGTCAGCTGGCGGCAAAAGGAATTAATAACTGGATTTTTCGAATGGTGGGTGAGGGGAAACATGAGTGGGCTAAACGGGTGGCCCGTGAGCATGGCATTGCTGATAAGGTTCTTGTGTGTGATGCGGTTGATGATAGGGGTCTGCGTAATGAACTCGAGCAGGCGCATTTAGCGATCATGCCCTCACATCGCGAAGCATTCGGTTTGACGTTTGCAGAAGCTCAGGCCGCCGGGGTTCCCGTTGTAGCGTATGAGGCAGGGTCGGTGCCCGAGGTGATCCAAAATGGGATGACCGGCTGGTTGGCTCCGTTAGGTGATGTGCACGGGCTGGCGCAATGCATCGAGAAAGCAATTGAAGATCCGCAGGTGACTTATCACATGGGACTGGCGGCCCGTGAGCGCATTAAGCGGATGTTTACCTGGGAGAAAACCGCAGCAACCATACTGGAGGCAATTCAGGCATTAATGTAATTCCGGCTTGGAATACTTACCAAAAAGTAAGATCGAATTTCACAGGTGCATCTATCGGCGTGATTTCTGAAAAGCTCGGTATTGAGCTTCCGAGCAAAAAAGATGGACTTGAGAGGCAGAAGCATCCTTGCAATAGATGGGCTGTTTCAATGTCAACAAGACAAGTTAACTCATGGAAGGCGTCTCTGGCTTGCATGATCTTTTTCCTTACCGTGCCGCTTGCGCTGTACGGGAGGGGGTTACCTTTGGCATCGGGAAGCGAGACGAGTTTATCGAAGCACTCCTCTGGCCAACCGGGCGATATACTCATGACGACACGTTTCACCGGCAACCGAAAGATCTTATTTATTTCAGTCAAATATCCAGGGGAGTCCGGCGGAATTGTCACGACTTCACAGCTTCAAAACCATGCAAACATCGTCAAAACCAATCTCGAGCGCAATGCTTACGACAGTCTTTCTGTCACTATTGATGTTATACCGCAGACTCTAACCATGCCGAACCCGGTTTCTTATTATGCGGCTGGCCATTATTTCACCAGGATGCGGGCTGATGCAGCCAAAATTGCGGAGCAAGCTGGTTATGATGTCGATTCTTACGACCGCGAGGTGATTTTCAGCCGGAAGATCTGGGGCGGGGCAGCCGCTTTTGGTACTCTCAACAAACGCACCACCTTTATGAGCCATAACTTTGACTATATCACAATCCACGAGCTGGGTCATTCTTTTGGTTGGCGGCACACGAATTTTTGGCAGGTAAGTGGGGGGGCACCCATATCAGCGAATGGAACCGAGATTGAGTATGGAGATGTGTATGATATGATGGGCAATCTTGGGCCGTTTGCCGGGCCTTACCATCATTTCAATCCGTGGCTGAAATACCGGGTGGGTTGGCTGCCGCCGGAGAGTATTTTAGAAGTTGCCAAATCGGGAAGTTATACGATTCAGGCGCTTGACAGCGATCCTCAGACAGGGGGTTCGGTGACAAAATATACCGCGCTCAGAATAAGAAGGGATCCTTTTACGGAATATTGGCTATTCTTTCGGAGCCTGGAAGAGTTGATCAACTATGGGGCGGTGATAACCCGGATTTTCAACACCAACATCTACCCGACCCATCTTTTGGATACGACGCCGGGGTCTCAGGAAGATGATTGGCGGGACGCGGCTTTGGCAGTCGGCGAGACTTTTTCTGATACGCAGGCTGGCATCAGTGTGAAGGTATTGTCCCGTACCGCAAGTGAAGTTCAGGTTCAAGTTACCGTTAATGAAAACGCGATTGCTTCGATGGATAACTTGCCCCTGATCGATGTTGTCAACCCGCCCAGTGGACAAACCATACAAGGCAAAGTCGATTATGTGGTTACGACCTTTGATTCGGACTTTGGAAATCATGATGGTGCTGGTATTGATAAGGTAATATTATACCTTCATTACGCAACTGACGCGTTAATCGTAAATTTGCGGCAAGGTTTGGATCCACCGACCCCGGTGGCCACGAAGGACTTCTCTGCTCCGCCGTATGTTTGGCAGGTTGATACTCAAAGCTCATCGTCGATAGGAGACCGGGCTTATATGCTTGTTGCCAGAGCCACCAGTTTAGATGGCGGCACGCGTACGGTTTGGTTCGAGCATATCATCGATAACTCAGCACTACCGGAGGTGCCAGTTTTGTCTTCCCCCGCTGATAATGCAGCGAATGTAGCAACGAGTCTGACGTTGGTTTGGAATCCTTCCGGCGGTGCGACTTCGTATGAAGTTCAGGTTTCGACTCAGTCTAATTTTTCCACCACAGTGGTGGATGAGAGTGGGCTCAGCGCAACTTCCTTACAGGTGAGCGGTTTAGCCCATGAAACCACCTATTTTTGGCGCGTAAATGCGACCAACACAGCCGGAACGAGTGATTGGTCAACGACTCGGCAATTTACGACAATCGTTGCCGCGCCAGCCACACCTGTCTTGTCATCACCATCGGATAATGCGACAGACGTGCCAACGAATCCAACTTTGATGTGGAGTGCTGCTGATAGAGCCACTTCGTATCAATTGCAGATTTCCACTCAGTCCAATTTTTCAACAACCCTGGTGGACCAGAGCGGCATTACTGCAACTTCTTTTCAAGTGACTGGGTTAGCAAACCAGACCATTTATTATTGGCGTGTACGGGCTGCCAATGCGGGTGGCACCAGCGATTGGTCTAGTGTCAGGCGCTTCACCACGATAGTGGCTGCCCCGGCCGCGCCAGTTTTATCCTCGCCGGCGGATAATACCTCCGGTGTCTCAATAAATCCAACTTTGACATGGAACGCTTCCAGTGGGGCAACGTCGTATCAAGTTCAGGTTTCCGCTCAGTCTGATTTTTCGACGCTGGAAGAGGATCAGAGCGGAATCACGGCGACCTCATTAGAAATAACCGGCTTATTCACCAATACAACGTATTATTGGCGTGTGAACGCAACAAACGGCGGTGGAACGAGCCCATGGTCAACGGTTTGGCAATTTACCACCGAGCAAGCTACTTCTGTGGAAGAAATTGCTGATGAAATCCCGAATGAGTTCAGGCTGGGCCAGAACTATCCAAACCCGTTTAATTCCACAACCGATATAGCGTTTGATTTGCCAAAGCATGAATATGTAACCCTCAAAGTGTACACTTTATTGGGAACTGAGATAAAAACTCTGGTTTCTGATAATCTTGCGGCAGGAAAATATAAGGTAAAATTCGATGCCAGCGGTTTTGCGACCGGTGTGTTTTTCTATAAACTTCAGACGGGTTCTTTTGTTAAAGTCCGGAAAATGCTGTTTGTGAGATGATTAGAGTCTTTTGTTGAAGCTACTTTAACCTTGCAAAAAATTTATTCATTGTGAAAAAGCTTTTGTCAGT
>JAABYK010000686.1:0-570 GCA_011775825.1 Candidatus Zhuqueibacterota bacterium
AAAACTATAAAAGCCTTCAATTGAGAATTGAACATTCTAAATTAGGTTGTTTAAATAGACTCCTAATGAATTGCTCTACAACATAAATTATTATTTTGACTTTAATCATTTTGACTTTTTTGATTCTGGCAAAGCCAAGTTAGATTGTAATCCCTTCAAAATATATCTGTTTGATTATACCGGCGTCCTTTTTCAGGTTCGTCGTTGTCGGTTCCATCACAGCGTGCCGGTAAGCATCATGAAGCATCGCAAATAGCACTTGGGCTAATTTCGTCGGATCGAGTTTTTTGAACATCCCTGATCGAATGCCTTCTCTGAAAAGCTTCGCCAGGAATTGCAAAATTGTCTCTTGGTGCTTGAGGCAGTCGTTGCACATTTCGCCGTTTAGGCTGCGGGAGAGGTTGTGCCGCTCCAACACCAAAATACTGAAAATCGGCCGATGTTTTTCAAAAAATTCAATAGCTGCGTCAATATACGATTCGATTTTTTCTCGCGGGGATGATTTGTCCTGAACGGCTTCAGCCACAAACTGTTGAAAGCGAGTCATTCCACGCTCGATGATAGAGGCAA
>JAABYK010000686.1:599-10864 GCA_011775825.1 Candidatus Zhuqueibacterota bacterium
GCCACCACGGCAATTTCGTCGAGCGTCGCACGCTCGAAGCCGCGTTCGGAAAAGACCTTTCGGGCCGCATCCAGAATTTCTTCGCGGCGTGCGAGCCGTTCGCGTTCTTTCCTCGGCAATTTGTCCTGATTTTCCATATTATATTATTTAAAGATTCCTTAAAAATTATGACTAAGCAGTCATTCGGTGACTAATGAGTCAAACCACAGCAATCTTTTACTGCAAGATGAGTCTTTTGTTTCAGAGCTTCGTCGAAAATAGTCGTCAATTTTGGGATATAATTGTAGACAAAATGATTAAAAAGCGCTTTTTCAGGTAGCTCTAAAGAAAAACAAAAAAGCAAAACAATTTAGGGCAAAACTATTAAAAACTTCAGTGGAGGGTTGAAAACAGCATAGGAAAGGGGCTTTGGTTTGAATATTTGCCTTATATATACATTTCTTCCGCATTTTTTTTTGAGATTTACCCCGCGAGATAAAGAGAGAAAAATCGGTTTGGATGTAAACTCGAATGACAGAAACATCCGTTTTCGTTCACTAAATAGGCCGATGAATTGCTCTACAAGATAAATTATTTCGACTTTAATCATTTTGACTTTTTGGTTCCGGCTACGCCGGGTTAAGGAGATAGGTTGGTGTTTCCCAATTCGCGTGTGAGACTGACAGATGGCTTTTCGCGTAATTGATAGCAAGTGGAAGATTACTTAATTTCGGCTAAATCTGTCCTATCCACGTTCCGGGAAAGGATCGATTTGTATTCAATCAGTTGCGTCTTAGGCATGACAGGCACAACGGTCCCCAAAACAGACAGCATGTTTGATTTCGAAAAATCCACGTCGAGCGTCAGCCACTTGCCGTGCTGCTTGTCGAAAATTCGAGTGGAGTTCGCATCGCCCAATTCAATTCTCTGATTGTGATAATCGATCTTGAGAAATGTGAGGTCCCAATGCGCATCCACATAATGCTCGGGGCCCCACACGAGGTACTCTCTGATTTCCGGCATGATTTCGTTCACTCTATCCATCGGTATGTACAGGTCGATGTCACCAACTTGCGTTTGGAACCAAAGGCTTTCGTCGCCAGACCTCCGGTGGCCTGAAAGGGGATATCGTGCTTGTTCAGGATGTTGACAATCCACTTGAGAGCTTTGGCAGGTTGCATGAGCTTTGTCACAAATGCACTTTAGTCTGAATAGTGCCCGATTTTTATGAGGCTGGTTTTTGTGCGTGAACCTTGATACTGACAACCATGCCTGATACGTGCTTGATTTCCTCAACTGTTATGTTTGCTTCTTCGACGATGGAGCGCAACGTTGGGTCAGCTGCTAAATTGTCGAGAGGAAAGGAGTTCGCATCGACCACTTTGACATTCTCAAATCCCGCGCTCTTGATGGCTTCAAGGTAGTCATCTCGTAACAACGCCCCCGAGATGCAACCAATATAAGCCTGGACTGAGTTCCTGATTGTGTCGGGCAGCTCTTTGGTGAGGACGAGGTCCGAGATCATCAGTCGACCACCTGCTTTCAGGACCCTGAACGCCTCCTGAAAGACTCTCTCTTTGTCCGGCGACAAATTGATGACACAATTGGAAATGATCACATCGGCCACATTATCTGCCACGGGCAGATTCTCGATTTCGCCGAGCCGGAACTCGACGTTGGGATACTCACCTTTCCTGGCGTTTTGTCTGGCTTCGTCGAGCATGTCCGGCGTCATGTCCACTCCAATGATTCTACCTGACTTGCCGACCTTGTTCGCCGCCAGAAAACAGTCGAAGCCCGCACCTGAACCGAGGTCGACCACGGTTTCGCCTCCCTTGAGCGAAGCCAACGCCACGGGATTGCCACAACCAAGCCCCAAGTTTGCACCCTCCGGAACCGTATCTAAATCGGTTTCAGTGTAACCGACTCGTTTGCTCGTTTCTTCCTTGGTATCGGCACAGCCACATCCACGAGTTTCATCCTTGAGAATTTTGGCGTAGCCTTTCCTGACTTCTGTTTTGATATCTCGACGGCCCATTTCAAATTCTCCTTATTTTAGAATATCCTTCATCAGTGGTCCTAGCATGCCCTTGACCATTTCCGTGAGATCGTCGACTTTGATTAACGAAATGCAACAGATCTCACCACCTTTTTCCCAACTCATCAGCGCTAACTTGTCGCCAGCACGAATGTTTGCTCTTTGGCGAAACTCCTTCGGAAGCACCATTTGGCCGCGCTCGTCCACGGTGGTTAAGGCTTCGACTTTGCAGCACGGTTGAGTTTGTTCAATTTTTTCTGTCATCTACAATTTTCCAGTATATTCAAGCTGTTCTAAAATTACTGAATTTACTGAAAAATATAATAGAACTGATGTCGATTGTCAAGTATTTTTATAAGAAAGCCTGGAATTTTAGTATAGTATAGTAAATAAAATAGTGAACTTCGGAGGGCAAGGAAATCGTGGTAACAGTTTAGCTATTTGAATGCTTCTGTCATTTCGAGCTTTGATGACTGTCGTCATTTTTATTAGTAAGGAAAGCTTAGCTAACTAAAAAAGAGGAGTTTGCTTCGACTCGCTGAGAAGTGCGAGTCTCGCAATGACATGGTATGGCCTGTCACTGCGAGGCGTTTTTTGCCGAAGCAGTCCCCGTCCAACCAGCACCTTTCCTTAGAAGAAGCGCAGCGAGAAAACTTCTTTGTAGAAGTACACTTGAATCTGAAAGATAGACGTTGTAGGAGGTTCCGTCCTACGGNNGGGGAATACTCTGACTGCCATGAGCGAGTTCATAGTTCAAGCTTTAGCTTGCGGAAAACCAGCCTGAAGGCTGAACTACAAACCGATCTTATTTGACATACACCGTTTTAATGTTCACAAACTCTTTGATGCCGTAGTGCGATAGTTCCCGCCCATAGCCGCTTTCTTTCACACCGCCAAACGGTAAGCGCGGATCCGATTTTACAAAGGCATTCACGAAACAGCAGCCCGCTTCCAGTTCATTGGTCGCGATATTTTCGCCTTTAGCGACATCCCTGGTGAAGACGGCCGCACCTAGTCCAAAAACCGAATCGTTGGCGACTCGGATGGCTTCTTTGTCGTCGCTCACCCGAATAATGGCAGCCACCGGTCCAAACATCTCTTCCTCATAGGCTGGCATGCCTTTTTTCACGTTTGTGAGCACGGTGGGAGGGTAGAACGCGCCTTTGCTATCCGGGAGGTTGCCTCCCAGCAGACATTGCGCTCCGTTTTTGATGCTTTGCTCGACTTGCTTATGAAGTTGGTCTCTGAGATCATGGCGGGCTTGTGGACCGATCTGCGTTTCTTCGTCCATCGGGTCGCCCATTTTGCGAGCACGCATCTGCTCCACAAACAACTTTTCAAATCGTTTTCGGAGCGACTCAACCACGATGAAGCGCTTTGCCGCGATGCAACTCTGTCCGGCATTGATGAGTCGACTGTTGACACACGTTGCAACCGATTCCTCGAGGTCGGCATCTTCTAAGATCACGTAGGGATCGCTGCCACCCAATTCCAGAACGGTTTTCTTTAACATGTCTCCGGCTTTCCTTGCCACCGCCCGGCCTGCGGGTGTGCTGCCTGTGAGCGTGGCCGCCTTTACGAGAGGATGCTCGATCACGGTTTCAACCTGTTTGCTGCCGATGAGAAGCGTTCTAAACAGATTTTCCGGGAATCCCGCCTCTCTGAATATGTCCTCGATAGCCAGGGCGCAGCCAGGTACGTTTGAAGCGTGTTTCAGGACACCGGCGTTGCCAGCCATGAGTCCTGGAGCCGCAAATCGAAAAACCTGCCAAAACGGGAAGTTCCAGGGCATAACCGCCAGAACCACTCCCAAAGGTTGAAAGGTCACAAAGCTCTTGCTGGCCTCCGTTTCGACCAGTTCCGTTTGCAGCATGTGTTCAGCATTTTCAGCATAATATTCGCATACCCAGGCACATTTTTGTACTTCCGCTCGACCGTCTCGCATCACTTTGCCCATCTCTTCAGCCATCAGTTTGGCGAACTCATTTTTATTGTCTCGAAGCACTTGAGCCGCTTTTTGCATCAAGGCAGCACGATCGGGAACACTAACCCGGTGCCAACCGAGAAAAGCTTCATGCGCTTGCTCAATCGCATCCTCTACCTGCTGTGGGCTCATTTCGTCGTAAGTTTGGATTGTCTCACCCGTCGTCGGATTTATAGCTTCCATAATGTATTATCCCTCCAGGTTCGTTGTTTTTGTGGGAGAGTGTCGGATCGACCTGCATCTCGAGTCGTGAAACGCCTTTGTAAACAAATACTAACTCGTTTAAGTAGACTGACGTTCCGGATCTGATGGCCGAATCGGCGATTTCATTGGCGTTAGCCAAGTTTTTTCAAGCGTCCACACGCCCGAACAGCGTGTTCAAGGATTCTGCCAGCGTGGGATGGGCAAAAACGCCGTCTCGGAATGCGGTATATGGCAACTTGCCCATCATGGCGACCTGGATGACCGACATCACCTCGCCGCCCTCAATACTCAAAATGGCACAGCCCAGAATCTGGTCGGTGTCGGCGTGAACAATGGCTTTCATTAGGCCTCGGGTTTCATCCACTTCGAGAGCACGAGCTACGTACGTCATGGGTATTTTTGCGACGCGGATGTTGTACCCCTGCTCGCGCGCTTGTCTTTCGCTCATGCCCACGCGACCGAGCTGTGGGTCGATGAAAACGGTGTATGGCACCAGTCGGTCTTTTGTGGTGGCGTTGCCCTTCTCTAACAGGTTTGTCCGCAGGAGACGGTAGTCATCATAGGATATATGGGTGAATTGCGGCCCACCTTTGACGTCTCCGATGGCGTAAATGCCCGGCGCCGTTGTTTCGAGTCTCTCGTTTACGTTCACAAACCCTCGTTTGTCCGTCTCCACGCCAGCAGCGTTCAAGTTGAGTTGGTCCGTATTCGGTACTCTGCCCGCAGCAATCAGGAGGTGTGACCCGGTCAGCTTTCGTTCGCCGGTTACAGTCAGGTGAATCTGGCCATTGCTGTGTTCCACTTTTTGTGCCTGAGTTTGAAGGAGCACCTCAATTCCATCGTCCTCAAGAATGTTGGTGACTTCTTCAGCTACGTCGTCGTCTTCGCGAGCCAGCAGTTGCTTGCCTCGCTGTACGATGGTCACGTTGCTACCGAGGCGACGGAACAATTGACCGAATTCCAGGCCAATATAGCCGCCGCCAATCACAAACAGGTGTTCCGGCACCACATCCAATTCCATGATGGTCTCGTTATCAAGTATGGGAACCTCGTCCAAACCAGAGATTCGAGGTTGTGTCGGTCGGCCACCAGTGTTGATAAAGATCTTTTCCGCAGTCAAATTCCGGCTATTCCCATCATTGGTGTGGACTTGAACGGATTTCGGCCCAGAAAAGCTCGCTTCACCAAAAATCAATTCCAGGCCCTCATTTTTTTCGAGGCCTTTGCGACTGCCGTTCCGGAAACTTTCCACAATGGAGCGTTTGCGTTCTCGAACTTTGGCTATATCCACGCGAATGTTACCGGTGTTTACCCCGTAATCTGCGGCTCGTTTGGCCAGATAAGCCACACGTCCGCTGGCTATGATCGTTTTTGTCGGTGTGCAGCCAACGTTCACGCATGTGCCCCCAACATGTTTTTTCTCGATGATGGCCGTGCTCCAGCCTGCCCTGGCCATAGCCCCAGCCAACGGACCGCCTCCCTGACCAGCGCCTATGACAATAGCATCAAATTTTTCTTCTGTTTTATTTGACATTTCGCTCTACTCCCTTCTTAAAATTTGGTTTAAAGGATGATCACAGATGATCAACAGAATATCAGATGATAAAATGCCAGAAAAACGGAAAATTTTGGAAAATCGGTGCCGGTACTTCAGCCGGCCTCATTCATAAAGATCAGACGACTGACATTAACGATTCAGTCAACCTGTGCTATGAATACCGTAGGCAAGGGCACATCTCTTTAATATGCAAATGGGTGGCTGGATTGTCAAGGAAAAATTGGTGAGCACCTTTGCTGATGATTAGGCGTGTGGTTGTTCGGGTGCAGAGGCTCAGTCCATTTGAAGAGAGAATTGCAATACCTCATAGAATCGGTAAATTCTATGAGGTGTTTTTGGGTTTGTCTAGTCTTGGATAAAGGCTACCAGCGTCGCGGTCCACCACGTCCACCCCCGCGAGTTCCTCCTCCAAAACCGTGTCTGCCTCCGCCTCTGCGTGCTTGGGAACGTGGTCGCGCCTGGCTGACCTTGAGCGTTTTTCCCATTAATTCTGTTCCATTTAAACCCTTGATGGCGGACTCGGCTTGATCACGAATAGGCATTTCCACAAAACCAAACCCCCTGGATTCGCCGCTGTACTTGTCTCGGATCACATTGGCTGTTTCTACCTTGCCGAACGCTTCGAAGGCTTTCTGCAAGTCATCTTGGGTCACATCCAGTGATAAATTGCCAACATATATATTCATTCTTGACTCCTTTTAAAGAGAAATGAAAAATGGTTTGGGATTAAACGATTTCCAAGAGCTCGAGATCAAATGTCAGGTCCTGGCCAGCCAAAGGATGATTTGCATCCAACGTCACGGACTTGTCTGACATTTCAGTAACGGTAAAAACGATTTTTTTACCATCCCCTTGCATGCCTACCAAACGTTGACCTACCTCAGGATCGATGTCTTCAGGTAGTTCGTCACGCCCCACCTCCATCACTAAATCGTCAAGGTGTTGACCGTAGGCATCATCAGCCGAAACTTCGGTGGTTTTTGAGTCACCGGGATTCATGCCTACAATGGCCTGTTCGAAACCAGAAATGACTTGACCGTCTCCGATGGTACATGTTAGAGGCTCTTTGTCAACCGAGGAATCGAAGACCGTCCCATCTTGCAATTTACCGGTATAATGCACTTTAACGGTGTCGCCTTGTTTTGCTTGTGCCATTTTAAAACTCCTTAATTTTAGATTTTGAATTTATTGATCCTGGCGAATCCCATGTCAGATTACATTTAACGGAAAAAAAGACGTGGCCAAATTAGGCAGGCAAACCTGGATTTGACTCTTGTCGCGGGTCAAATGAAAGGGCTGGCATATCGACTTCGCTCTCACTGTTAACATAAGACTTCAAAACCTAAAATGCCAGTATTATTTCGGTAAAAATGGAATTTTTATGAATTTTAACATATTCTCTATGCATTAGGCACTAATAAAGCCCGCCTACACGAATGCTTACACCAACAAAGACAAACAAAGTCGCAATTACAGTCACGGCAATAATATGAAACGCAAGGAATTTGAGGTTGCGTTCCTGCAATTTCGGAACCAGTTTTAGTCTGGCATGGACTGCCAATATCAAGGTCAGGCCGAGGAGAATGAACTTCAAAGCAATGTGTGTCGAAATGCGTTCATCGAAGGAGAACCACTTAGATATCTCAGGTTGGAAAAGGTGAGCGAGCCGGATGCCGGTCAATATCTGCACGACGAGCGCCGGGATGCCCAGTTTTTCAAATTTTGCTTCGAAATGCTTGACCACTTCTGCATTTCTTTCTTTTAGGGCGCCGGGAAGGATGCTGATTGACAGAATCAGGTGTCCGCCTGCCCAGATCGTCGCTCCCAAAATATGGAAAAAGATCAGGAAAACGTATTCCATAAAGTTTGTTTCAAATGTTTGACGTGGATATCTCTCGGATCTGCTTGATGCTCAGAAGCAAATAAATGGAACTCGCAAGCAATACCGGAGTCGAAACCACTCCTGGCATGAAGTATCCGAAATAAAACGAGCCGGCAATGTGAAGCAGCCCGTTCGCAAGCATAATGAATCCGAATACATAGGCGAGGGGAATCATCCATCTTGCCTTGTCGAATGCAAAAGGGGAGAGCAAAAATAAGATAACGACGGCGACGATCAACCCTGTGAGCCAACCCGCAAACGAAAATGTTGGCAGCGGAATAAACGGCAGTCGGCTTTTGATTGATTCTACGGTCGGATTGTAGACCGAGAGGAAGTCGTTTAGGGCTTCATCGAGTACGTGAAGTCCGAGGGCTAGACACATTACCACCCAGGCAATGCCAAAATGGAAGTCAATGCGTTTCATCTATCGAATGTTCTCTTNNGAAGATCTATGCTTTTCAGTACTTGCTCTATTTCCTCTGCTGCGCGAATGACTTCCTTTGCTTCGTCTTCACCAATGCTTTCAAAAGGTAGATCGCCAGGATAACGAGCTTCGGTAATATATTCGTTCAGGAGGGTGCATTGTTCTTTTAACTTTTCGAACTGCGGTTCAAAAACTAATTTGATTTCTTCCTCATTCTTTTTCATAGAGTACCTTACCATCCTTGAAGATATGGTACAAATAAAACGGATTTTTGGCTCTGAATTTCCATTCAACCTCCTCTGTTTTTCGCACAANNTTTTACGGCTCATCATGCGGCTTGATTCTTTACCATCTTTGATTATAAACAGATCCAGATCGCTTTCCTTATTAAAGTCGCCTTTGGCATACGAGCCAAACAAAATAACTTTCTTGAATTGAATCTCCCGGATGATCTTCTCAACAATGTACCCTATCAATTTAGGCGTTACCGTCTCGGTTTTCAATCTTTACTCCATTGACATTTGGATTTCCTCACGTAACCAACCATTAAGTTAGTTTCAATTCATCAATGTAGCAATATAAGAATAAGGATCAAGGGCAAGGTTTTGGCGTCGGTACTCGGGGTTCATTTGACAGGCTCGTTCGTCTTATTTAGCCGTTCAATTCTAACTCATCCCAGCGTTTTGCAGATTCTAAAGCGCCAATCATGACTTCCAAATCCCGACATGCTTCTGAAAAGGTGCTGATAACCTCCCCATTTTTGCGCACGGCTTCATAGAAAGCCTCAAATTCTTCTACAAAGCCATTTTCCGTTTGCACGGTTTCATCGATTTGGATTTTATCGTTCATCGTTATCCGGATCCGCTCCTGGTTTTCGAGGAACAGCGTGCCGTCTTTTCCCAATATCGCCAATTCGTTTTTCGACATCCCTTGCACGCTGGCAAAGAAATTAAACACACCGTGTACATCATTCTTCGTGGCGAATTGAAAACTCATGGAATCCATTTCACCGATCATCAGATTGACGGATTTTGTGAACGCCTGACCGGCAACAATGTCCTCGAAGATCAATCTCAGGGCTGCGATGTTATGAATCCCACCATCAAAAACGAATCCACCGGGGTATTCATGTTTGATGCGCCATTGGGTTTGGGCATATTTGTTTCTTCGAGGATCAATCAGGTGAAAGATGTCCCAGAATACGGCGTACGGCTTACCGATAATACCGCGGTTCAAATATTCTTTGACCTTGTGGAAGACCGGATTATGGCGATAGTTCTCAGCGACCATTTTAACTTGCGGGAATCGCCTGGCAAATTCGACCAACTTCTTGCCGTCGTCTACATTGGCAGCCAGAGGTTTTTCGACGAACACATGTTTGCCAGATTCTAATGCGTCTTTGGTAGCTTGATAATTCAGATGGATGGGCAGCGTGATATCCACGGCTTCAACCTCGGGGTGTTGCAGAAGTTTGTGGTAATCGAGAACGTAAGGCACACCACCGGCCATTTGCGCAAACTCTCGGGCTTTGGGTTCGGTGTGATTACACACAATCGCAACTTCGAATTTGTGCCTGAGTTTTTGTAGGGCTTGCCAATGTAACTGCTTGGTTGCGATTCCGCACCCGATGATTCCGAGTTTGATGGGGTCCATAAGATCGTCACTTTCTTGATTCATAATTTATAAGATAAAGAAAATTCCTCAACCATGCTTACGATATTATCTTGAAAAAAGTGCGATGAACCGCTCCCACGAGTCTCTTAGAATGTCTGCTAACGATGGCCTTTCTTCTGCCAGAAACTCATGAATGACCTCAGCTACCTCAGGGGTTCTGAGATAGCCATATGATTTGTGAGGATTTTTTTTGCCTTCATACTCATAATCGTTGTTGACGATGACATCCTTCGGGCCAACCCCGTGCGAGTTTGGTTCAAAGTCGTCAGCGAGGTCGTAATTCAAAGCGACGTTGTCATTCAAATCTGAGAGATTTAGCCAGTTTTTCTTGATGTTTTCCGGAGTGGCCAGTTTTTTCTCCGACTCGGAGTCATTGGTTTGTTCAGCGTACTGTTCGGCAAGCATCTTCTTCATGACGGCAGGCGAACCCAGGGGCGAACCAAGGGTCATGAACGTATGAATATTCACATCGGACGCAACATCAGTCAAGACGTCATACGCAATGATGGACCCCATGGAATG
>JAABYK010000561.1:0-11579 GCA_011775825.1 Candidatus Zhuqueibacterota bacterium
CTCTTGCCGGTGACCAGCGCCACGTTCTCATTGGCTTTGTTCAACGCAATCAACTTGGGGTTGTCCGCATTCAGCAAGAAATTGGAGGCTTCGTTCAGATACCACCGCCCCTGTTTGTCGATGCCAATGAGGACGATTTCATATTTTTCTTTGTCGATGGCATCGACGACATTTTTTGCCGATTGCAAAGACACTTCGTGTTCCGCGGATTTCCCCCCAAATAGAATACCAACTCGGATTTTCTTGCTCATAGAACTTATCAGTTCAATTTATTATCCAGATGCCGTTAACGTATCCGGTTTTTGCAAAGCAATATCTTCCAAGACAACTTGTCGAAACACGTCGCTGTCGCCAAATCGTTTACGTGCATCAAGAATTTCAATACCGGCTATCTTACCGTCGCGGTCATAATCAACCGCAATTCCTTCTGCAACGTGTTGGGTGGTAACCGTCGTTTCAATGAAACGAATATATAAAACATCGACTTCCGCGTCGTAGGTGATTTTCATATTTCTAATCTCCTGCTAATAATAATAAACATAGACTGTAACAACCACAATCTCGTTTTTTTCTTCAACGAAAATGGGGCGGACTTGTTTTGTTGCATAAAACTTGCCATTCCATTCTTTCTGAAATTCGAATTCTTTTCGCCATTCAAGTCTCCCACGTTCAGCAGGTGCCCATTCTGAAGATTGAATCGCCTCAATTATCTCAGTTTTGGAAGTACCTCTGGACCTTAAGTTATCTCTGGCATGTCCCGAAAGCCTGATCTTCTTAATGCGTTTCTTCTTTGTATTCACCGTCCAGGCCAATCAGATTAACTCAACCACGAAAAATCACACTTTCACGCAAAAACAGTCTTGAGGAAACGTACAGACTAAGCAGCGCCAAAACGATGAGAGAAACATACACCTCAAACAGTAGGCCGAATTTGATGGTTCCCGAAATGATTTCTTTCGTGGCTAACGAAACGTTGAGAATCGGGATCAGCGCCGTTGTACTGTCGAGGTTGACGCCTGGTATCAGTCCAATGGCTACCGGCAAAATCACAATGAATGACAGCGGGCTGACGATACTCTGAGCTTCCTTGAAGGTCTTGGCGTACATCGAGGCCGTCAACAGAATTCCGGCAAAGAAGATGGTCAGTGGCAACAACAGCGAAAACAGCAACGCAATGGACTTCAGTTCCAAAATGCCTCTGATGACTTCCATGATTTCCGGCGGAATTTCAGTGGCCTGTCGAATGCCGATATACAAGCCCAGGATGGATACAAGCGCTGAGCCGATGCCAGTGAGGACCACCACACCAAATTTTCCCAGCAAAATTTCGAACCGGTTGACAGGCGAAGTTAGCAAAGTCTCCAATGTCCCCCGTTCCTTTTCGCCGGCTGCAAGATCGATAGCCGGATACATGCTGCCCACAAAGCAAAAGATGACGAAAATGTACGGCAGGAATCCGCCAATGGCTTTGCCGATGCGTTCTTGCGCCGTGGCAATGTCCACTTCGGTCAAATCGATGGCTTTGATCACCTCTTTGTCGAGCTCCAATCGTTTGAATCTTTCTGAAAGCAGTTGTTCTTCATATTCATTGATGAGTTCCTCGAGGCGGTCATTAACAATGTCCTGGTCTTCTGTTGAACGAAAATAGAATTTAATTTTTCCGGCCCGAAGGCTTTCCACTTGTCTGTCAAAAAACCTGGAAAACACAAACGCGCCATCCAAACTGTCTTTTCGAATGAAGGCACGAATGCTGTCAGCAGGAAGAGCTTCGATCAAAATCACGTCGTCGCGATTGGCCAGCATGTTTTTGAATTGTGCGCCACTTTCTTCGGAGACTACAGCAATCCGCAGTTTTTTCTCTTTGGCTTTTTGAGCCTGTGAGATTGAAATCTTCGTGGTCACCATAATTAACACAGGAAAAACCAGAAGCGGTACCACAACCATGGTGATGATCGTGCGACGATCTCTCATTGTGTCGATCAATTCCTTTTTGAAAATGGTAAAGATTGAACCCATTTAAACCTCCTCCGTTAATCGAACAAACTCATCCTCCAGAGATTTCGATTTCATGTTGTTCACGAAATCCTGATAGCTTCCGTTATAACAAAGTTTGCCTTCATGAATGATGGCCAGGTCGTCGCTGAGCAGGCTGACTTCCCCCATGATGTGCGTGGAAAATATGACGGTTTTGCCCGAATCGCGAAAGCTCCGGATTAAATCGAGGATGTTGCGCGCCGTGATCACATCCAGACTTGCCGTCGGTTCATCAAAGACCACGATTTGGGGATCGTGAACAATTGTCCGTGCAATGGACACTTTTTGCCTCATTCCCGACGAAAGTTTGGCAATGCGTCGGCCGGCAAACTCGTGCATTTCCAGGCGGGTAAAGATTTCATCGCGGCGTTTCTTGAACGCGTCTTTGTCCATCTCGTGTAAATCCGCGTAGTATTTAACCAATTCGTCAGGCGTCAGCCTGTCGTAAAGTCTTGTGGTTCCGGTCAAAAAACCCAATCGACGCCGCACTTGTTGCGCCTGCGTAACGGTGTCATAGCCACCCACTTTGATGCTGCCCGAGGTCGGTTGCAACATGGTAGCAATCATACGCAAGGTGGTGGTTTTACCCGCTCCGTTCGGTCCCAAAAGCGAAAAAATTCTCCCCGGTTTGCAAGTGAAGGAGATTCCCGCGACTGCCTCCACTTTCCCGTTTTTCGATTCCGTTCCCAGCTCCTTTTTCTGCTGCCGGGTAAGTTTGAACTCCTTTCGTAAATTGTGAACCTCGATCATGTTGACATCTCCCTCCTTTTGATGACAGGTCTCCGTTAAAGAGAATCTCAGGCCCAAAATAGATTATTTGAACACAGAGTACTCAGGATCTTGACCGAGTAGACCAAAACACAATTTTTGCTTACTTGAACAAAAAGATTTTAAAAAACAAAATAATTGTAGACGAATTAGTAAAAGCGAGACCCGTTATCGTTAGATTAATTATTTCCGAAAATCATTGTGCCTTGTCTCGGTGTCCTTAGTTCCCCCCGGTGTACTCTGTGTCCCAAACTAGGGCTGTCAGTCACGTTTGAGCGACTCATTTTGTCACAACCGGCTCCGCCCTGCCCTTTCTGTCCAGGTGCCTGTTGAACCAGGCAATGACTCGCTCACCGATATCCTGGATGAACTTGGGTTCGCGCACACCGTGTGAGGTTCTCGGATAGACGATCATCTCCGTGGGGCAGCCCTGCCGCTTGAGGGCGTTGTACAATTCATGTCCTTGGGAGATGGGCACCCGCTCGTCCTCTTCGCCGTGTATGATCTGAGTCGGAATGGTCACGTCCTGAATCTGAAACATCGCCGAATGCTTCATGTACGTGTCGAGTCGATCCCAGGGCTCGCCGCCGAAATAGTCGGGCAAAAAACTCGGGATGTCGGCAGTCCCGGCAAAGCTAAACAGGTTGGTGACGCCCGCCCCCACGCTCGCTGCTTTGAACCGATTCGATTTGGTCACGATAAACGACGTCATGTATCCGCCGTAACTCCAACCCATGACACAGAGGCTGTCGGGATGAGCCACGCCCAGGCCCACGACTTTGTTGACGCCTGCGATCAGATCATCGTAATCGCCGAATCCCCAATCGTTGTAGTTCGCAAATCGAAACTCCTTGCCGTAGCCGCTGCTGCCACGAGGATTTGCACGCAAGACCGCGTAGCCCTGCTGAGCGAACGCCTGAATCGGATAACCCGAACTCCGAGCCGTGTAGGTTTCCGTAAACACGCCCGCAGGCCCGCCATGAATCTGCAAAATTAGTGGGTGCAGTCGATCCAAAACATGATTGACAGGATAGGTCAACAGGCCTTCAATCTCCAGACCATCTTTGGATGTCCAGGTGATGGCTTCCGTTTTTCCCATTCGAAATTTTGGATAATCGGAATGAATGTTCGTCAGCTTCTTGGGGTCAAACGTTCCAGTCGATGTCACATGAACCTCTGACGGAGTGTCGGTGGTTTCGTGAATGAAAGCGAGTGTCTCACCATCCTGGCTCAGTGAAGCATTTATGAAATTTCCGCGTCCGAGTGTAAACATCTCCGGTGGCGTGCCATTCCTTGGAAGAACAAAGACCCGACGGCTCGTTTGGTCTGTCTCCGCAAAAAGAACTTCTTTGCTGTCATCTGACCAGCCGATGAGCCGCGGAAACCGATCGGGTGTCTCGGCAAGTTTTTGAGGTTCGCCGCCTTTCGCCGGCACAATGTAAATATCAATAGCAAAGGCCCATCTTGGATTGCCGCCATCCGAAACACACGCCAGCCACTTGCCATCCGGCGAATATCGGGGCATCATGTCTGCTCCGCTAAACGTGACCAACGGGGTGACCGCACCGCTGTCGGAGGGAACCGTGGAAATATCCGTGGTCGGCCACTCATCAATTTTGGGATTGATACGATGTTCAAACGCAATGATGCGTCCATCGGGCGACCAATCGAACGGCCGAGTCCCAAAAAGTGAACCGATATGAAAATTGCCGGACGTCAATCTTTGAACCTCACGATCGCCGTTCACGTCCTTGTCAACAGTGATCGTGTAAAGGTGAGCGTACTTGTAGTTGGTGTCCAACACCTTCATGTCTAACTTGGCTTTCTTCCTGTCTTTCTCGAGTTCGGTTTCCGGATCGTTCATGGTGTAAGCGATACGCTTGCCATCCGGCGACCAGGCATATGCGTTCACCCCGTCCTCCGCTTGAGTAATCTGTTCCGCTTCGCCGCCTTTCAACGACAGCACCCATATCTGATTCTTGCCATCCTCTCCCCTGGCCGTGGTGAAAGCAAAATATCTCCCGTCTGGAGAAAAGCTGGGATTGGCACACGATTCATCCCCGCGCGTAAATTGTTGATTTCGTTTACCATCGGACGATACCACCCAAATGTGTGTCAAATATTCGGAGGTTTCTTTATCCATGATTGGTGTTGATATGGTGTAAGCAATCAGGCGACCATCGGGAGAGACCGCTGGGTCGCTGACTCGTTTGAACTTTATCATCACCCCCGGCGTCCACCCTCCAGGTGATTCCTGAGTCCATCCTCTGCACCACATGCAGAAAATTAGAACTGCGAATGTAGTGAACAAGCCCAAGTTCTTGATTTCCATTGACTCCCCTTTCCCTATTCTCTGATTTTTGTAAAACGATTACTGGCTAAGAATTCGGAGTGAATCCACCCAAAACAACAGAATGTACAAAATATCAAACTGCAAGTCAAACCTAAAACCTGTCGTTTATGACCAACCAACATATCTTCTGTGTCATTTTTTGTTGCTACTACATAGAAATTATCTTATATTCCGCTATCCCGCCGCAGCACACACGAGCCACACTCAGTTGGAAGATTCGAGTACGGAGAAAGTCCTGTAAATACCGCACGTCCTCACCGGTTGGGATACCAGAAAAATCAGATCCTTAGTTCTACCCTGAAAAAAGTCATCAAAATTGAATGAAGGCGAATAGTTGAAGGCAAAACCACCATTTCTCCCGACAAAAAATAGAATTACGAGTACGGTAATTTGCCGGATCATTTAACCTGAATAATTCATGAATTGAAAAACACTTGTAGAATATCGGTAAGCAAGAATATTTAATGAACAACGGGTTATGAAGTGCTGGAACCACCTACTGTGCTTAAATACTTCTGGTCTTTTCTGCCTAGCGAAAATTTCAAAATTAAAACAAGGGGAATTGAACAATGAATGAAAGAACGCTCGTAAAATTTGAAAAGAACAAAACTTTTCTAAGCGGGACTTCCAGCGCTGGTATTCAACTAGGCGCAGATACGGATCCGCAGGTCTTACTGGCGCTTAAGAATGACAGTCCCTTTCCCGAGCGACAGATAGAGCTTGGCAAAATCGCCATCAATGCAGAAGGCGGTAAGGATATTGAATTTGGCAAAGGCTCGAAAAAGGTCACCTTCAAAGGCGGCGCCAATGCCAGCGCCTTCTCGGGATTGGGCGTCTATCAGGATGCCAACTCCTTGATCGGATCGCTCGGGCTTGATGACAACATCGCACCAGCATTAGATCTACAAGACAGCGCGGACTCGCTCTATCTGCTCCTGAGATGGGGGTACGACCTCGAAGCGTCGACCAGTGGTGCCGTGGCTTTGGGCGGGCCGGGTTTAGTGAAATTTGGAGCAGACGGCAAGCGCGAAGCCATGTTCGCAGTGATGCGGCGCCTGCCGAAGAGCACAGGTGCATTGACGGCAGTTAAGAAAACCCTGAACAGTTGGAGGCTGCCGTCTCAAGTCGATTCCATCAAGGATTTCGAACCCGGCACCTGGCTGATTTCGGAAGTAGACAGCGCCATCGCCCTGACGCTCGGCGCCCAATTCGGCTACAACTTTAACTGGGTGAAAGAAGCGAAACTGAAGGGACTCAGCGGCGATATCGGCCTTCAGCTGCAGCTTGGTGTGACTGCGGCGCTTGGCTTTCAGGCCAGCGGCAAGTTTGCACTGTTGATAGGGCGCGACGCCAGCGATGAGCAAACGCAAGAACTCCGCCTGCGCCTTTTCAAACAACGAAAAAAGGGCTGGAATTTTGCCCTCAACACACGTGCCTCTGTTCAAGCAGACTTTGACTCCTTTCTTCCGGATAACTTCAACGATTTGGTTAAGGCCGTCTTTGGCACACACGGCGCCCAAATTCTCAAAGACCTTGAGGTGATAGAAAAATGGACGAATCCCAATCAAGACATCTCTGAACTCCTCGGCGGTATCAGCGTTGATTATTTCAAGAAATTTGTTGCAGACGTCACCGGCGTCGATCCCGAAACCGCCTTCGACGAAGCCAAAGGCCGACTGCAAAGCTTTCTCGAAAAATGGAACCAACTCGATCACAAAGCTGCCACGACATTGTGGAAACTCGTGGAGGAAAACGTCGATCTGTCGGATATCCGCAACATCGTCAACATAATTACCGAGAGCGACGAGCAAAGCATTAAGCGACACCTGGAAGACAAAATCGCAGATGTCGATTTCTTTAAAACCCCCGCAGGCAAATTCCTCTTGTCTTTGATTCCTCTGGACAGCCTCCTCTCTGTGCTGACGGATTCACAAGCGTTTGAAAAGTTCCAGGAAGTTGCTCAAAAAGCGTCCGAGGTTCTGGACGGTGAATTGATGGAAGAAACGCTGATCAAGCTTCAGGACAATCTCAACCAGCGTCTGAAATTGGATAAAATCGAAAACGTCGTTTCTGAGACCGACTTCAAAGACCTGGATGAATGGCTCAAAGCGAAACTCTCGGACTTTCTGGGCGAGACGTTGAATTTGTCTAAATTAGATGACATCAGAAAGACAATTCATCTGCTTTTTGAAAAACGTCAAGAGTTTTATGACAAGACCCTCAAAGCCCTGACGAGACAATATGAATTTAAACTCAGTGCCGCTTACCAAAAAACCACCACCAATCAAGCGCTTATCGATGTGGTTTTCGATTTTGGGAAAGGAGATGTCAGCAAGCATTTGAAACAGGCCATTGGCGGCAAGTTTGACAAGCTCATGGCAGAGTCCCATTCGGGGATTCGGCTCAAAGCCGCAACCCTCACACATGAAATCAACCGCCAAAGTTCGGTTGAATTAAGCCTGCCATTTTTCAAAAGCAGCGTCAAGCATATCAATAATTCGCTGGCAAAAGTGAATGCGGTTGATGAAGACGACGGCCGCGTACTGGTCTACGAGCTTGGAGCCAAGGACATTGTTTTGCGGAAAAACCAGCAGGTCAGCACACTCGCGGTTGGAGGGTTTCTCAAAGTCAACGCGAACCAGGTCCGCATCCATTCGACGGATGCTCTAACCTATTCGTATTCGTTCCGACAGGCAAAAAGAAATATGAAACGAGCCGACGTGCAATACCAGTTGAAGCCTTATGTGAAAGCCTATTTTCCGTCCTCGTTTAGTGCGATGCACGATGGTGCCATCAGTGCCCCGTTCGACACCTGGGTTGGCGATCTGGACAAGACCATCGATCAACTGGAGTCCAACGGGACGGACAATTTTGGCCACACCCTCATTTCTTTGCAGGTAAGTCTGTCTTCTGAAATTGCCTCGGCCTGGCTGCAAGCGCCATCGGACAAAAAGGCCATTCAATACATGAACATGTCTCGGCGTTTGCAGGCCAAACTAAAACAGCTGCTGCCGTTTTATTATTTCCAAAATGTTGAGAATTATGAGAACATCGTACCTGCTTCGGTGCTTTTGGCCTACGCAGCCGTGCCGCCTTCTACGACAATTCAAACATCGTTCAATGCTCTGAAGAAGATAAGTACAGACCGAGACGTATACTGGAATTGGCCTGACCGTAATCAACAAGAGGCGATGCTAAACAACAACTTGACTGCCGCGAGACTGGCCCGTCTCCTCGAACAAGTCCACAATCGCGTGGAGGCGACTCCGGGAATGGAAGGCAAAGCCAAGTTCTACGATCCCGAGCGTGTTGCGGGCTTTCTGAGCGATGTGATCAATGGCAATACAGAAATGCATTTCCGAAGTCTGTTTCTGGTTGAGTCGGAAATCGTGCACGGCGCCCACGATGCCGGGCTTAAGCTGGCAAAATTTGCAAAGAAAGCGAGCAGCGAACCATCGGAAGCGGTGAAAGTGCTTGCGGATTTTGGGGCGAACATAACCGAGACGTTTAACAAGAGTGTCCGGTCCATCTATGGCGGTGATGCCGTCCGTCCCCTCGGAACCATGATGTTTGCCGAAGCTGCTTTTGCGCTGAATCCTCAAGTCAGCCTGAGCGACGCGAATGCCATGCTCGACCTGATCATACTGAAACAGACGACAGATTTCAATTTCGCCCGCTACGTTGAAGGCAGGGACGTCCCAACTGGGGACGTATTACTTCAAGAGCGGCTGGTTGAATTGGCAAGCTGATATTTTTGCTGAAGTGCTTGAGCGGAAGCTAATATAATTAGTGACTGAACGAAAACGGGCTGTTGCTGTCATTCCCGAGATCTTTTGTTCGGGAATCTCCTGCCTAATTTCGGGAGATTCCGGCACAAAACAATGCCGGAATGACGTGCACTAACGAGTTTTCGTTCAGTCACTAATTAATCAGCATTTTGATGCGTGATTAGGAGTAGGTTTCACGCGCGAAGGTGCCTAACCCTCAACTCAACACGACAAGCTTAGTGAGCGTGATTTTACAACTTTCACTAAAGTTCAGTTGTAAGGCGTCGCTTGCGCGTTAGTTGTGTTGATATTGCATGATCCAAAAGGGAAGTTTTCCAGATTAATTAATTATTCGGTGCTAATGTCAATTTTATGATTAGGGCATCGTATTCAGCGGTTCTTCGTTATTAAACCGTTTAAAGGAGAGGAGGTCTCTGATGGCCGGTATCTTTAAGATTATTGGATATAGCGCGCTTTCAGTAATTATTATCTTTATAGCCATCGTGATTTACCGTGGCATCTCTGCCAGAAAGATGTCTGATTTACAGCCATGGCATAATATTCCCCAATTGGAGGACAATTTAACCCAAGCCAGCTATAATGATTTTTCCGAGTATTTGGCAGCGGAGAGCCAATTTCTCGACACTATACAAGACCACGTCAGCATAGATGAGACGTCTTCTTATAATAGATATGCGCGCAACAATAAGAGTTCGCCCTATGTGGATGGTGAGAATTTAAATGCATCATTTGAGTTCTTGCCCGATGGAGAAGAGGTAAAAGGCGGAATCTTGCTTGTTCATGGTTTAACCGATTCTCCGTATCATTTAAGAGCAATAGGTAGAGTATTTTCTGATAGTGGGTTCTATGTCATCGGGCTCCGCCTACCCGGACACGGAAGTGTTCCGGGTGGGTTATTGGAGGTAACCTGGAGGGACTGGTATTCTGCTGTTAAGTTTGGAGCAAGGATGGTTCTGAAAAAAATCGAAAATCGAAGTGACAGGAAGTTTTATGTTGGTGGTTTTTCAACTGGTGGGGCTCTTACACTGAGATATTTCTTAGAGACTTCCTCTGAAAAATTAAGGGTTTCCTCTGTCGAAAATCACCGAGTTCCGGATAAGCTGTTACTGATATCTCCTGCCATAGGCGTGGACCCTTTTGCCGACGTACTGGACTTGCACCAAATTATAAGTTGGATGCCATGGTTCAAAAAATTCAAATGGCTTGATCTCAAGCCTGAATATGACCCCTTCAAGTATAATTCCTTTGCTAAGAATGCTGGAGACCAGATATATGACCTCACAAAGGCAAACGAAAAGCTAATTAAAGAAATTGCACGAGACGAGACCATTAGAGATAAGCTACATCCAATCTATGCGTTTCAGTCCCGCGTCGACGCCACTGTCAAGACTGATAAATTGGTGGATATGTTCGAGAAAATCGCCTCCAAAGAGAGCGAACTCCTTCTTTTTGATATAAATCGCCTGGCTGAAACTATAATAAGCGAGGATGTTAAAGAGGATAGCCTGCTTCATTCACAAACAATCAAGAATCTGGTCGCGAAAGTTTGGGTGGTTTCCAACAAACCAAAGGCAGATGGTCATGGATACGAATCGGGTATCGTTATCAAGATGGTTTCTGAGTTACCTGATAAGGTAACGGACGCCGAGAGAAAATTTGACAAATTGGATAGCCTTGCATGGCCAGAAAATGTGTTTGCTCTATCTCATGTCTGTATTCCGATTTCTCCAGATGACCGATTTTATGGTCGCAATTCAAAGTTGGGCGGAATCAATGCGAAAGGAGAGAAAAAGGTACTGTTAATCGGTGATGATCTTGCGCGGCTCAGGTATAATCCTTTCTTCGAACTTATAAAGAAACGGTTGGTGGTCTCTTTTGTAAGATCGACTTAGTACCAAATGACAGTGAAGTAGGGTTGACAAGATTGGAGCAGCTGAGGAGTTCATAAAGGAGCGAAAAAAGCTCGATTGAATGTAAACTTTATTAACGTATCAGTCATGTTGTCTTAATCTGTCACTAGCGATTGCAGGCTCAAAATCGAAATGAGAATCGTCCCCTGATTTGTCTCGCGGCCATTGCAGTGCACGACCCAGTCTTTGTGCCAGACACAAGCCGAAACTTTTTTAAACAGCGAGGTTTGTTTGAGGGCATCGCGAAACTTGGCCCGAAATATGGGCGAGAGCGCCTGAACCGGAAGAAAGAACTTGTTCTGTGCAGGCAGCCATTTCGTTTTATCGCCAGATAAGCCGCCGCCGGGCACCAGATAGTGGACATGCGGATGATAGCGCATGTCAGGCGCCCAGGTATGCAACACACCCAGAAAACCGATGGTGCCGCCGATAAACTTTGGGTCACCAGCAAGTTTTTGCATCGCTTGTGCTGAAGCTTTGAACAAAATCTCATAAAAGAGCTTTTGATGGGCACGTGCCAGCTTGCGCAACTCAGCAGGCAGGGTGAAGGTGAGCAGAAAATAGGGCACGGGCAAAAGTTTCTTTGCTTGTTTCTGGAGCCAGGCTTCGGCCTGCTCATTCTGACACTTCGGACAGTTTCGGTTCACGCAGGAATGGTAACTATAGGCCAGTTCGTGACAGTCGTCACAGGCGTACACCTGGCCACCGAGCGCCGCGGTGCGGCAG
>JAABYK010000561.1:11670-16309 GCA_011775825.1 Candidatus Zhuqueibacterota bacterium
ATAGGCAGCCTCTCTGGTGCTTTGGGTCAGATGCGTATAAACAGCGGTAGTGCGAGGGGAATGATGGCCCAGGTATTCCTGAATGACCCGCAGATGAACGCCTTTTTCCAGAAGATGCGTGGCATAAGAATGGCGCAGGGTATGCACCGAAGCCCGCTTATGAAGGCCGCATTCTCTGAGGGCGGCTTTGAAGACGATTTGTACCGAGGTTCTTGGTAGGGGTTCGGTAGCAGTCGCCATGCCGGTGCCACCGCGGCCGGGAGCCGGAAAAAGCCAGACCGGGATTGCGATGCGTTTTCCAGAACGCTCTGAGCAGGGCAAGGGTTTTATGCGGCAGCGGCACATAGCGGTCTTTAAGCCCTTTCGCGAGTCGGATGTGTAGCAGCATCCGCTCTGAGTCAATGTCAGATGCGTGCCTTCTTTCAAACGCAAACCACAGGGGTAGATGGTGCTCAGACAAGCGCGATGGCGAAACAGACGAATCCGGCTGAGAACCCGGTGCACTTCTTGTTGACTTAATACCACGGGCAGCTTATGTTCTTTAGCGGCCCGTGCCAGAGTCAAGGTGGGCCAGTCGCGCTTTAGCGTGTAGGTGTAGAAAAACTTAAGGCCACACATGGCCAGAGTGCTGGCGCTGGCAGAGAACTTTTTGACGTTTTTGAGATAGAGAAAATAGTGCCTGATCTCCTCTTCGGTGATCAAGTCCGGCGATTTGTCAAAGTGTTCGGATATTTTTCGAACCGCGCGCAGGTAGTTGTCTTGTGTGGCTTCGGACATGCCCCGCAGTTGCAAATCTTGCCGCATGCGGGTTAAATAATCTGTGAGTTCCATGATAAATCCTCCTTCCTTAATGCTAACAATGCTAACAAGGAGGAATCTTTAAGGCAAGGCTGTGGTTCTCTGCGTTGGTTTTGGGTTTTCGTAAAATTTAATTTAAACAAAAATTTAAGTGCAACTTTAGCCCTTGGCTCAGGCCCGCGTTAAGCTGTTTAAGATTGAAACTCAGCACAGAGAACAAAATAACCATTTAGCAATTTAGCCATCTGTTGTAAGTTGAAATGATTTCGCTTCGGCGATTTTTGAATTTTTCCGCATAGATTGCACGATACAAGTTTAACTGGATCCCGACCGAAATGCTAAGCGCGATTGTCCAAACCGTCTCTCCAAACATCAGCCAATGCGAACTGACCTTTCTGAAGAGAGAACCCATTGACTACGAGAAAGCCGTTAGCCAGCACGAGGCCTACTGTGCTCTGCTTGAGAAATGTGGCGCCAAAGTCAACAAACTCACCGCTAATGTTGACTATCCTGACGGAACTTTTGTCGAGGATACCGCGGTGGTTCTTGACGAGATTGCCGTTCTGGCGAGTATGGGCACGGAATCCCGGCGCGGCGAAATTGCGGCCATCGAAACGGAACTGGCGAAGTATCGGAAGGTCGTCCGCGTGCCGCCCTCTGCCAGGCTTGAAGGTGGCGATGTGCTCGCACTCGGGAGCACCGTTTTTGTCGCTGCATCCACACGAACGGATCGGGCTGGCATTGCGGCTTTGAGGAAGCATTTGAAGCCATTCGATTATGATGTTGTGCCGGTAAACATTCAAAATTGTCTGCATTTGAAATCCGCTTGTTCAGCCATCAGCGATCGCTCCTTGCTGGTCAACCCGGATTGGGTGGACATCACACCATTTGCCGAGTTTAATGTTATCACAGTTTCCCAAGACGAGCCCTACGCTGCAAACGCTATCCGTGTCAATGAAACCGTCTGCATGTATGCGGGGTTTGCAAATACCGTCGACATGGTTCGAGAACTGGGGTTCAAGGTGGCCACCGTGGATATTTCCGAGTTTTTGAAAGCCGAAGGCGGGATGAGTTGTCTGAGCCTGCAATTCGAATCTTAAAATATCTTCAAAAAAATTGAATTTCGAAGCTCAGATTGTTAAATTATATTTATAGATTATTTTGAGCGAATTTGAACAGAACTTTGGTTACCAAAAAATTTAGCGAAAAGCAGTGCAATCGATGGATTGCGAAAGGGCATTTGAAGTAAGCAAAATCCAATAAAAAGGGAGTACGTTTCCATGGCAACAAAAACCAAAAAACAAACGGAGGAATTTGAGTACAGAGCCGAGATGAAGCAGCTCCTTCATCTCATTGTGCACTCACTTTACACACACCCGGAAGTCTTTCTACGCGAGCTGATTTCCAATGCTTCCGATGCTCTCAACAAAATTCGGTTCCGAATGCTTACGGACACAAACGTGGTCAATCCGGACGTGGATCTAAAAATCAGCATCGAAGTGGATCCCAAGAAGCAGACATTGTCCATTGAGGACACCGGCATCGGCATGACCAAAGATGAGTTGATAAGCGAAATTGGCACCGTTGCCCATTCCGGAACCCTGGAGCTCCTGCAGAAAATGAAGCAGGACAACAAGCCATTGGATGCAAATCTCATCGGGCAGTTCGGAGTGGGATTCTATTCGGTTTTTATGGTTACCGATGAAGTCACCGTTGAAACGCGCCATGCGGATCCCGATTCTAAAGGATACCGTTGGGTGTCCAGCGGAGAAAACAAATTTACCATCGAGGAAATCGACAAGAAAAACCGCGGCACCAAAATCTCGTTTAAGCTGAAGGATGAACATAAGGATTTCGCGGAAGACTATCGGGTTAAAGAGGTTATCAAGCGATATTCGAATTTTGTGGATTTCCCTATTTTTGTGGGCAAGGAAGAAGTCAACCGTGTGACGGCCTTGTGGCATAAGCCGAAGGATCAGATCAAAGATGAAGAGCTCACGGAATTCTACAAATTCATTTCCAACGACCTGAAGCCACCTTTGGGTCATTTGCACATTTCCATCGAAGGGGCCGTAAATTTCAAGGCGCTGGTGTTCATCCCGGAAACCGGGCCGCCGGTCTTTCTCAAAGAACATCTTGAAAAATCGTTGCAACTTTATTCTAACAAAATCTTCATCCAGGACGACTGCAAAGAGTTGCTTCCCGAATATTTGCGCTTTGTTGAAGGAGTCGTGGATACCGAAGACCTGCCGCTAAACGTTTCCCGCGAGGTAACGCAGTCCAGCCCGGCGATGGCAAAGATCAGAAACGTACTGACCGGCAAAATCCTCGGCTTTTTAGAAGATTGGGCTGAGAATGAAAAGAACAAATACGAGAAGTTTTATAAAAATTTCGGTCAGATTTTCAAAACCGGTGTGAACTCAGACTTCACGAACAAAGACCGAATTGTCAACCTGCTGAGATTCGAATCGACGAAAGTGGATAAGGGCGAACTCACTTCCTTGAAGGACTACGTGTCGCGGATGAAAGAGGATCAAAAAGAGATTTACTACCTCTCCGGGGAACACCGGGAAGAGCTTGAGCGAAATCCCAATCTCGAATATTTCAGAAAGAACGAACTGGAAGTCCTGCTTTTGACGGATCCGTTCGATGTGTTCATTGTGCCTTCTCTCGATGAATACGATAAGAAGCCGCTCAACTCCATCGACAAAGCTGACCTGGATATCAAACGGGATGAGAAAGAGGAAAAAGAAGCCCTCAGTGAAAATCTGGCCAATTCGCTCATCGAGGTTTTCAAGCAGACTCTGGGCGACAAAGTCGAGGATGTGATTGCGTCCAAACGCCTGGTCGATTCGCCGGCGACGCTGGTGGTTGGCAAGCAGGGGATGGACAAGCAGATGGAAAAGATGATGAAAATGATGAACACGGATTACGCCGGGTCCAAGAAAATTCTTGAAATCAATTTGTCGCATCCTCTCATTAAGAACCTTGGAAACAAAATTCTTGCCGATACAAACGACGCCATTCTCAGAAACAGCATGTTGCAGATTTATGAAGGCGCCTTGCTCCTGGAAGGTGCACTCGAATCCCCAAACGAATTTGTCAGCCGGATGACGGATCTCATGGTGGAGGCGACAAAATGAGCGTTAAGCGAGTAGCGTAGAGCTCTTGAGCGCTACTCGCTCCATCCTCTACGAGCCTTCACTGGTTTTGTGAAATTGAGTTTTGAGGCGGGTTTTTGATTAGACACGGGTCAGAATATCTCACTCACCGTAGGGACAACGTTTAGAACGTCCGGTTGCTCGAGCAAGAATTGCATCCAAAACATCCATCTGGCAGAGAGCTTGTTCACCCCGAGTGTTTGCTTCTCAACGGTTCGGCTATTATTCGTGAAATTGACATCGAGTGGTATCTTGGCGTCCGGATCGACGGTTGCGTAGACTAACTTGTTTGGCCTTCGGAACTGGAATTTTTTCCAATAGTCCTGACCGTCCCAGTTTTTGCGAAGTGTGTCGCCATTCTCGAAAACAAACTCAATCTCGACCGGAAATTTGAAATCTCCAAGGCGACGAACTTTCACGCGACTGTAGTACATCGTTGGTTCTTCCACCTGAACGGAATCCGTTTCTGTATCCGTGGACGTCATGCTTTCGGCTTCCGGGGTTTCAACTTCGCCATCGGTCATGGTCGTGTCTTCTTCGCTGGACGCGAGGGTAAAATCGAAGCCTTTGCCGGGTTTGATTTTTCGAGCGGTAACGCTGGTCACGCTGTAGTCCAGTACAGCCGTGGTTCTAAAAGCTTGCTCGAAAAACCAATCGAGTTCCTGTGCGGAAACATCTTC
>JAABYK010000561.1:16368-21184 GCA_011775825.1 Candidatus Zhuqueibacterota bacterium
TACGTGCGCATAACCTTTCGCATCAGATCGGTGCCGAGATAGTTTCTCAGCGTGTTCAATACGATGGCAGGTTTTGAGTAGGAGCTGATTCCGTAACTATTTCCGGAATAAAACTCCCACGCTTTTTTTATAATGGGGTCTAATTCTGAATGGGACAGGTAGCCTGAGCGATGCACCTGCAGTTCATTAATCTTGATTCCCATGAAATCGATCAGATCGCCTTTGGGCCCATACGCATCGTTCATGATTTGTGTATCGGTGTACGAATTGATGCCCTCGTCCAGCCAGGCTTCCTCAAATTCATTGGAGGCCAGAAGATGGTACCAATAGTTGTGACCAAATTCATGAACGATCACCCCTTCCACGGCTCGTAATCCTTTGGGCAAACCGTAGCGCGTACCGGCTGTGATCAGAGTCGGATACTCCATTCCTCCGGAGCCGCCAGCGCCGCGGCGTGGATCAACCACCGTTAGATTCGGAAAAGGATAATCGCCATACCAATCCTGGAAATGTTGAACGCCCACTCTGGCTGCGTCGAGATGACGTTGGCTCTGATTGGCATGGTCAGGCTGGATCAAAAGCCGGACATCCACATCTTGTGCTTTGTCTGTGAACTCAAGAAATTCAGGGCTTGTGGTCCAGGCGAAGTCATGTACATCCTCGGCATGGTAAAAGTGTGTGGCCGTGCCATCATCATTATTGCGAACTTCAACTTCGATGCCCGTGGCTCCAACGACATTCTCTTCGGGCACGGTGATGCGGACATTGTACACACCGAAATCGGCGAAGAACTCCGAATTGGCATGGAATTGATGACAGTTCCAGCCTTTATCCGTGTAAACACCAATTTTCGGAAACCACTGGCCCACGAAGAAATATTCCTTTTTTGCGCCCGTTCTTGCAAACGGCGGCGAAGGCAGCTTGGCGGTGAAATCGATATTCACGGCCACAAACTCACCCCGCGGCAGCGGTTTCGGCAAAGGCACGCGAAACACCGTTTTGTCGTGTTCATTTCCGTCATCGGGCTGAATGTATTGCAGGCGATCCGTGAGGTCGGTGGGATTGCCCATGACTTCGGGAGCATCGCTTGGATGAATGTACTCGATACTGGAACGCAAATCTGTTCCATAGGCAACGGTGAGCCGATTCACGTCATTAAATCCCCAGCCATCCTTATCGATTTTGTGACCGCGACTCAGGCCACCGGATTCTCTCATAAATGTGGATTTGCTGTTGCGAAACGCGTTCAGGTACATGTGAAAACGCAGTTCCGTTATGGTGTCGTTGGTTTTGTTGTGCCAAATCAGTACTTCGGAACCGTCCAGCAGACGAGTGTCAGGGTCCAGCTTGACCTCGATGTTGTAATTTGCAATGCGTGGACTAAGCGGATTCGGGAAAAGCGTTGGAACGTCCTGGGCAATTAAGGAATTCCCAAACAGTAGCATCGGTGCAAAAAGGAGAGCTTTTGGGGAGAGCATTTGCTTGCACATGGTTGAATCCTCCCAATTCGTGAGAATGCCGTAGCGCGACAGATTGGCAAAAATTCTTCTCAAAAAACACCAGATGTTACAGATAATTTAAAAGAAAGTCAAGCAAAGTTGTACTTATCATGATTCACATTTCAGTCTATGTTAACCGAGATCGCCCCGTATAATGCTGTCTTAAATTGAGTTTAAATTGGGACATACGTCCGATTGGATTTCCTGCACGATTTGAGAAGCTTCATCGGCCGGTGTTTTTAGCCTCGGAAAGGCATGGGCAATCGAGATGATTGCCCTACCATTGCGTCCCAAAAACTTCTTGAAAATACCGAACAAAAGTTTAGATTGAAAGGAGGCAATTCGACAAGGCTTGTCATTCAGCACTCAGCGAGATGGTTTACCCATGAAAATCAAGACGGCGGTTCTCACAATTTCGACTCGTGCCAGCCGGGGAAAACGTCGAGACACCAGTGGCGACGCCATCAAAGAGATCATCAAAAGGATTGATGGCGGAGTCGTGGACTACCGCATCATTCCGGATGACCAAAAACAGATCCAGTGGGAACTGAAAAGAATGGCCGAAGTGGTCAAAGCCGACCTGATTCTCACCACCGGCGGCACTGGCCTCTCCCCTACCGACGTAACCCCGGAAGCCACGCTAAGCATCATCGAACGCCGGGTGCCGGGATTTGAAGAAGCCATGCGCATGACGGGTTTCAAAAATACGCCGCATGCTCTGCTTTCACGTGCAGTTGCGGGCACACTTGAAAAATCGCTGATCATAAATTTACCGGGCAGTCCAAAGGGTGTTCGGGAGAATCTCGAAGCGATCTTACCAGCCATCCCGCATGGCATCAAAATTCTGAAAGGAACTCAGGTTGCAGATTCCGAGCATCGCTTCAAGAATAGAGATGCAAGGTAAAACAATTATCAATCGCCTCCGTATCCTCTTTTAACCTGTATTATTCACAAACCGAGAAAATGTGCGTCTCACTTCTTTCATTTTTATCGCAATCGGGAGGCGTATCGCTGTCAAAGTGAGTTTTTCAACTCCTATACCTATTGACCAAGTGCGGCGCACGGAGGAGATCATTTATGCAGGGTAAGTGATCTTTTCCTTATCTTTAAGAAACTTGTAACATTTGCTAATCTGGACATCCGATTCCGGCTCAAGACCATGACGAATGACAGGCACCCTCAGGGTTTTCGGTCAGACATTTAGCTGAAACAAGTCTGTGAAAAAACTTGCACAACTCTCTGCAATTTTTTGCCAGAAACAACGCTTGTTTCTCGAGGTCAACATAGAAATGATGGCTAACTTCTTAAAATTAAGTGCCCAAAAAACAGCAAGTAAACGTGGCATGCACTTTGCAGATCATGTGTAAATTTTTGTGTTTTAGCATTTCTTAACCTTTTTTAAGTTTTTCGATGTTCGGCTTGACAATTGAGCATTTGTTTGTTACATTTCGGCAGCAAGTGGAGAGGGAGGAAAAGGAAGTCCTACCGTTTGTACATTCTTCGTTCACAAAAAAGAGTAAAACATCCCAACCCTGACATCAATTCTGATGAAATCCAACCAGCTTATTTCGACGAAAGGAGGTGATGACATAATTAGGTGTAAGTCATACGAGGAAACGGCAGCATGTAAGCTTTATTGGCTAATTTAAGTTAATGGAGGGAAAAATTATGAACAAAAGAGCCATTTTTTTAATTTCAATGTTGCTACTCGTACCAACATTTGCTTTCTCGCAGGGTGTGACTACCGCGAGGTTAAATGGTACGGTGCAAACACAAGACGGTGAGGCGCTCGTTGGTGCCAACGTGGTGGCAATTCACCAGCCAACCGGTACCACGTACGGTGCGGCTTCTCGGTCGGATGGCAGGTACAACATCACCGGTTTGCGTCCCGGCGGCCCTTATACCGTGACGGCCACCTACATCGGCTACAAAGCGGAAACCGTCGATGACGTTAATCTCACGCTGGGTTCGGACATCAGACTCAATTTCACCTTGTACGAGGAGGCTATTGAGCTGGCTGAGATCGTGACCGTGGCTGAACGAGACGCCGTTTTGAGTGCTTCGAATGTCGGAACCGCCAACAACGTGAACACCGAACAAATCGAACGTCTTCCCACGATCACCAGGAGCATTTCGGACTTTACTCGTCTTACCCCACAAGTTAGCGGGACAGGCGGTGGCGGTGCGACCAGCGTTGCCGGGAAGAATAACCGCTACAATAACTTCCAGGTAGACGGGGCGGTCCTGAACGACGCCTTCGGTCTCGACGCTTCCGGTACTCCCACCGGCCAGGCCAATGCCCAGCCCATCAGTTTAGACGCCATTGCGGAGTTCAACGTGGAAATCGCTCCTTATGACGTGCGGTCCGGTAGCTTTGCGGGCGGTTTGATCAACGCCATCACCCGCAGCGGCACCAACCAATTTCAAGGCTCGGCTTATTTCTTCGGGCAGAACGACTCATTTGTGGGTGACTTTCAAGGGAACGATTTTGGCGAATTCGATGATTTTCAGGGAGGCTTCAGGGTTGGCGGACCGTTAGTCCGGGATAAAGTCTTTTTCTTTGTCAATGGCGAAATCAGACGGCGCGATTTTCCCGACACCGGTGGACTTCTCGGTTCCGGCCAGACGAATGTGTTCCCGATCTCACAGGATTTGATGGAACAAATTATTCAGATATCCCAGGACGTTTATGGTTATGATCCCGGCGGATTCGATCCGTTCACCAACGAAACCAACGATGACAAGATTTTCGCGCGTCTGGATTTCAACTTATCAGATCACCACCGCCTGACCGTCCGTCACAACTTTGTAAACGCGGATCGTGATGACGGAATTGACCGCGACGGCGATGAATTCACGCTTGAAAGTAATCAATTCACGCGCGATAACGAGACCAATTCGACCGTGCTGCAGTTGAACAGCACGTTCGGCAACAACATGGCTAATGAGTTCAGGATTGGCTACACCACCGTGCGTGACAGCAGAACGCCTCTGGCCGAACCCGCACCCGAATTCCAGTTGAACCTGGAAAGAGGCGGTTCGGACGCAGGTGAAATCAGATTTGGCGTGGAACGATTCTCACAAGCCAATGCTTTAGACCAGGATACGTTTGAATTCACCAACAATTTCTTATATTTCACGGGTGGTCACACCATTACTCTTGGCACCCACAACGAGTTCATCTCGTTCGACAACCTGTTTATCCAGGATGCGTTTGGTGCTTACGAATTCGATGTCGACTTGGATTCGCTTGCAGCCGGCACCGATGATTTCACCAATAACCGTCCGACACGGTTTCTGCTGAGTCAATCTCGAGT
>JAABYK010000561.1:21213-25741 GCA_011775825.1 Candidatus Zhuqueibacterota bacterium
GAACCGCTCCCAAATGACGATTTTGAGGCGGTCTTTGGCCGCAGTACCACAACCGTGCCAAGCGGAAACGTTCTCTGGTCGCCACGGTTTGGCTTCAACTACGACCTGTCTGAAGATCGCACCACGCAGATCCGAGGTGGGGCTGGTTTGTTTGCAGGATTGCCGCCGGCTGTTTGGCTGTCAAACGCTTATAGCAACACAGGTGTCGACTTTGCACGTGTCGATTTATTTGGTGATGAAGTTGAGGGCATTGAGGCCTCTGCCGATCCGGACAATCAACCCGCCGCGGAAGGCGACATCCCGACGTCTGACATCGCAATTCTGGATGACGATTTCAAGATGCCGCAGGTGTTGCGAACCAACTTCGCCATCGATCATCAGCTTCCAAAAGGGCTGGTGGGTACGTTGGAATTTCTGTACGCAAAGAACGTCAATGAAGTCTTTTTCAGAAATCTCAACATCGGAGACCCAAATTTTCCGGGCGAACCGCTTGGAGAGACTCCGGATGGCCGGCCCGATTACGCCAATTCGGAAGTGAGCGGCCAGTTTAACACCGTGATTTTGCTCGATAATACAAACGAAGGTCATCAATTCACGTTCACCGCCCGCATCCGGAAACAGCTCAATCGTGGTCCGTTACCGGGCTTGTTCGGAAGCCTGGCCTACACATTTATGGATGCCGAGGATATCAACAGTGGTCGCTCGAGCCGAGCCATCTCGAACTGGCAGTTCAATGAGACGGACGACCCCAATGGCGAGACTGCTGCGACATCCGACTTTGAAGTGCGGCATCGTATTGTCGGAGACCTCTCCTATCAGTTCAATTATGGGAGAGGGTTTGGCACCACAATCTCGCTCTTCTACGAAGGTCGCTCGGGAAACGGCTTTAGTTATATGTATGACGGCAATGTCAACGGAGATCGGACCTTTGCTGACAACGACCTGGTTTTTGTCCCGGCCAGCCGGGACGATGTTTCGGATCAGGTGTCTGCTGATGAATGGGCGAAGATAGAGGCTTTCATCAATTCAAGCGATGCGCTGCAGGATGCCCGCGGCCAGATCTTCCCACGTAACTCCGCGCGTGCACCGTGGCGAAACCGTTTGGATCTGCGCATTGCCCAGCAACTGCCAACCGTTCGCGGACAGCGCTTTGAAATCACCCTGGACATGCTCAATTTCCTGAGTCTAATCGATGAAGATTTGGGTGAAGTCGAGTTCGTCAACTTCGAAGCAGATAACTTCCTCGAGTTTGATGGCTACGATGCAGAAGGCAAACCCATTGTCAGTTTGGATCCTTTCGACAGGAATGACGATGGCGTCATCACCGAGGAGGACAGCTTTCAGACAGCGGATTTCTCCTCTCGCTGGCAATTTCAGTTGGGAATTCGCTATACGTTCTAAGCCTGAGTTTCAGTGTTGGGAATTTACCTGATTCCTGGTCATCGTAAAAAGATGAAGGCCGGTGCCTGGTTTTGGCATCGGCCTTTTTTTGTTATTTCTTGACAGTCGCAAGTAAATTGGGTCAAGGGATTATAAAAGGTAAATTTGTAAGTCCAATCGATTTAACAGGATTTGTTGGAGATATTGAACCCTTGCTAAAACCCGTGCAATGATTAAGGGTGCTTAAATTTTCCGGAATCCGTCCTTTTTCCTGCAAATAAACAATTTCCACCAAGCAGATAGTTGGTATGTAGATGATTGCTTGCCGTTGTCACAAGCTTCAAAGACTTCACTTGCTTTTGCCCCGAGCTTGGGACTGTTTTGCAAAAACCAGATTAAGCTGTGTGTATCGGTTACCGCATCGGCCATTAGATATCCTCTCTCGGGAAGTTTTGCCACATTTCCCTGCGAGCTTCTGCAATATCTTTATCGGAGATGTCGAGACCTTGCCACAAACCGCGTAATGATTTCCGTGGTTTTGAGGAGCCTGGTTTTAACTCCTGCTCGAGTTGGCTGGTTACTTGTTTAATCAACTTTACCTTATCGCTTGTTGAAAGCGACTTCGCGAAGTGCACAACTTTTTCTAAGGAAATGTTACTTGTATTCATTCGAATCACCCAAATCAATTATTTTAACTTTATCAAAAAAATAAAGATTCTTTTCCCAAAAAAGCAAGCATGAGTTTTGTAGGTACCTGAAAACAAGTAACATAACATTTTAACCATCTGATAGGTGCATCCGAAGGGAGGGGTTTGGAGTGCAAAAGTCAGCGAATCGTACTTTTGCCGTATATACACTGCGCATTGCAAAATACGTTCGCTTCGCTCACTGATTTTTGTACTCCACTCGTTCAGATAGCTAAGACAATTGCAAGAACAAGTTTTGATCTTGATAAATACGTCGTTGTTGGCTTGACAATAAGAATTTAGTTTTATAGATTCTTTCGCTTCTTATACTGAACAAATATCACATCTTAAAAGCTCGTTGTTATGACCTTACGACTCATTGTTAGATTTCTATCAATATTGTTGTTTCTTTTACTATTCTCGTTGAAGAGTTACCCTCAGCAGGAAACCCGACTCTACAAAGCCCTGGTTGACGACGATTCGAAATTTACGAATATCGGCAACATTGAGCTCACCATCACCAATTTCGGAACCTTGGGCCACGGTTTTGCCATCAGCGGTCAACCCTCGTGTGAATTTCCGAAAGGCTCCAGCATCGAGCACCTGTTCGATGGCGGTCTTTGGGTCGGCGGAATCAAGGCTGGAGAAAAATTGGTAACCACCGGCGCAGTCGATGCATCATCGGTGGTTAATGTGCTGCAGGGCTTTGAATTCACCAACAGCGCGGACCCGACGGATGTGGTTGTGGAACGTTCCACACTGCTGGATTCAAAGTTTTTCTCCCTGGATGCCGTTTCTCATCAAGATTTCATTGCCGATTATACCGATCGCAACACGTTTGTACCGGAAACGGGCGACCGCATACCGGAACATAAACCTCTGGGCATCGATGTGCACCAGGAGACCTACGCCTGGGCGCTGACCTTTGCCAATGCCTTTGTCATCTTGAACTATGAAATCACCAATGCCAGTGACGAACCCATTGAAAATATGTATGTCGGGCTCTGGGTAGACACCATGGTGGGCAACACCCAGCTCACCCCCAATATGGGACCGAACCGCACGTGGAATTTCCGGGACGATGGAAACAGCTATGTAGATTCATTGCGGCTGGCTTATGAATATGATTTTGACGGAGAAAGCGGTTTTGCTGAAAGTTACATCGGAGTCAAGCTATTGGGAAGTATTCCATTCCCTGAAGGCGATTCGGCAAGGGCTATTTTCAACATGTGGCAATTTAGAAATAATGAGGATCCTATTTTCTTCTCGCCTACCACCGACGACCAGCGCTACGACAAACTCAGTCGGGGCTTTAACACCCGACCAGACCTGAGCGACCCGAATAGCCCGACGTATTGGCGGAATTTGGAGGGGTCCATTGGACCGAACAATCGCACGATGTTGCTTTCAACGGGCCCTTTCCGCACTGTCAATCCTGGCGAGACCATCAATGTGGTGTTTGCAATCGTGACCGCTAAAAAATTCGGCTCGGACCCAATGGAGGATGATACGGAACAAAGCAAAAAGAATCTCTTTCTGAATTCATTCTGGGCGCAAACCGCTTTCAACGGAGAAGACCGCAACCAGAACAATCGTCTGGATGAAGGTGAGGACTTGACCGAAAACGGCCGATTAGACCGCTATATCTTACCCGCGTCTCCTCCGCCCCCCAGGTTTAAAATCATACCCGGCAATCAAAAAGTCACGTTATTGTGGAATGACAGGCCCGAAGATTTTGTCGACCCGTTGAGCGGCGAACAAGATTTCGAGGGCTATCGACTCTATCGCACCCAATTAGGCGCAGATTTAGGCATCGGCGATTTGTTGAGTACGTTCAGTCTGATAGCGGATTTTGATCGCGACGATGACGACATCGGCTTGAACACCGGATTTGATTTCATTCGGCTGCAGGAACCTATCTTTTTTGAAGATGAAATTGAAACCCGGGCTGATCCTGAAACCGGAGCAACCTTCCAGGATACGACCTTTTATGTGTATAAGTTCGAAAATCGAAACCTGCATAACGGCTGGCAGTATGCCTTCGCCATTACTGCTTACGACGCTGGTGATCCCATCAACAATTTGGAAAGCCTGGAAAGCGACCCGCTGCTAACCTCCACGCGCGTCTTCCCCGGAACCCCAGCCGTTCCAATTGAGGAAAAGAAAACAGAACGGGAAAAGCGAATAGGCGTGTTTCCAAACCCCTATCGAGCGGGTGCGGTTTGGGACGGACGGCTGGAACGAGAAAGAAAGATCTACTTCTATAACCTTCCGCGAGACTGCATCATCCGAATCTTCACGCTGGCAGGCAATAAAGTTGACGACATTGAACATCACGCAGCCACTTACCAGGGGAATGACATTCAATGGTTTGGCCAATTTGCCGAGGGAAATCGGATCTTTGCAGGCGGGATACACGCCTGGGATACGGTTACCAAAGACGATCAGGCTTTGGCAACAGG
>JAABYK010000451.1 GCA_011775825.1 Candidatus Zhuqueibacterota bacterium
TATTCGTCGTAGTTCATTTCGTCTAAATTCCAATTCTAAACGCACCGTCCTGTTCAATCGACTATGTAAGAACGGCCAACTGCCTTATTCTTAAATGCGCCAACAATTAAAAATATCTCATATGCCATATTTAAGGATACGACCATGAGCCATAGACAGTTGACCGAATCTCAACGATACCAGATTTATGCGTTGCTGAAACTCGATTTATCACGCCGTCAAATCGCAGATATCATCGGCGTCAACCACTCAACCGTCTCGCGTGAGCTACGTCGCAATCATGTTAGTCGGCACTACAATCCTGATTTAGCCCAGGGCGCAACCGATGTACGTAGGACATTCTCAAGAAAAGCCAGGGTCATCACCCTCGAGATCGAAAATCTGATTATCTTCTTTCTCAAGTTCGGCTACAGCCCAGTCATGATCTGCCACATACTGCAACATTCTCATGGCATCAAAATCGCCTTTCAGACCATCTACAACCACATCGAAACCGATCGCAAACACGGTGGTGAGCTCTACAAGCTACTCCCCTTTAAAGGCCGTGCCAGACGATCAGATTATCAGTATAGACCCTGGAAACACGGCACAGCGCCTGGACAGTACATCGATCAAAGACCCATTTCCGCCGATAATCGCAGCCGTTTTGGCCATCTCGAAATCGACACCATCGTCAGCAAGGATCGAAAAGGAGGCGTCCTTACTGTCGTTGATAGAAAATCCCGATTCCTCTGGGCCAAAATCATTCCCAACATGAATGCATCAACCGTCAAGAAAGCATTGATTGAATTGCTCGGCCCGATCAAAGATCAGGTTAAAACCATTACCAGCGACAATGGTAGAGAGTTCTCTGAACATCATGCCATCTCAAAAGCACTCGGTTGCCAGTTCTACTTCTGTCGACCCTATTCGTCATTTGAACGCGGCACCGTGGAACGCATGAATCGTGAAATACGATCTCTTTACCCAAAGAAAACCGACTTCCACAAAATCGACAAAGAGCTATTCCAAGCTCACATCGATTTGATAAACTTCAAACCACGCGTTTGCCTAAATATGAAAAGCCCACACAGCACATTTAACAAAACTGATGAATTCTGGCGCCAAGACAAGGTGGTGCAATTATTACTGGAATCTAGGCTTTTTGCATAACGCCTTGCTAAGGGGCAGGCA
>JAABYK010000174.1:0-1362 GCA_011775825.1 Candidatus Zhuqueibacterota bacterium
CTTTGGGGAACAGGGGCAAACGTTCGAACATGTTTTGGGTTCCGGACACATATATCCGGAACCCTGTGCCTCTGATCAACTAATCTTATTTCAATTTCAGTAGTTTCCGTGATTTTACAATCTCGCCCACAGTCATCCTCACAATATAAACTCCTGATGAAACTTCAGAGCCGAAATCATTCTTGCCGTCCCATCGAATGGAGTATTGCCCGGCACTTCGGATCTCATTCAAAAGCGTTCGAATTTTTTGTCCCAGCATATTGTAAATGCTCAAACGGACGTGTCCGGATTCTGGCAGGTCGAATCGAATGGTGGTTTCGGGATTAACGGGATTGGGGTAATTTTGATAAAGCTGAAAGGTTGACGGCGCTTGAATTGGGCCGGGTGGCACGGACACGACCACACTGTCTGGCGAACTTGCAAATACTAGAGCGGAATAGCCCGGGATGGACAAACTCGGAAGCGGCACTTGTGTGACCGAAAAGACGCTCTGGTCGAAAATGTTGTGCCAGTCTCCGGTCCCCAGCCATTGCACATCGCTGACGGTCTGCTCGGTGCCTTTAAAATTGGCCACCACCATCACCTGCTCCTCCGAAACCGTATCGTCGAAGCCCCAGACCAGGATTTTCTCGGTGGTGAATCTTTGCAGCTTTTTAAGCTCACCTCGGTAGAGCGCGGGATTATGTCGTCGGTGGCGAATCAGTGGCTGGTAATGCTCAAAATGCACCTTGCCGCGATCCATTTCAAGCAGGTTCCAATTCACGGGCCGATAGGAGAGCTTCAGGCCATCATTTCGCCAGCCGCGCGGTTCGCTGAATTCCATGCCCTGCCAGAGCATGGGAATGCCCAGCGAAGTAAACATGAGGGTGGCGTAAAGTTTATCCCTTTGAACGGCGTCCGCCGTAGAAACCCCTTGAAACGTAACCATTTCAAAAATGAGCGATTGTTCGTCGTGGTTGACGTTCATGTTCACCGGCTCAGTGCGATCTCCGTACCGAGTGGGAGTGGATGGTGTGTCATTTGATGGAAAGGCACCTAAATCCAATACCCGATTCTCGAAACTGGAGAGGCTTGTGTTGCGAAAGCGCGCCTCATCGAACACTTCATCGTGGAAACTGTCGTGCCAGCCGCCCGTCAAGCCGCTATGAAAGATGAGGGCGGGACTTTCGGGTAAATGCTCGGCAATTTGATAGATGCGGTTGTCATACTCATCTGCGACTCGATTGGCCCAGCCCAGAATCCCTTTGTCCGGTTCGTTGATGTCCCAACCGATGCCCTGTGTAAAATCGTAGCGGAAGCCATCCACGCGGTATTCTTCGATCCACATTTTCAGCACCTCGAACACCAATTCCTGGGTTTCGG
>JAABYK010000174.1:1403-2072 GCA_011775825.1 Candidatus Zhuqueibacterota bacterium
TTCGATTTGAAGTAGGGATTCGGTCCGGGGTCAGGCAGCATCTGCCAGAGTGGCCCGGTGTCGTTCATATGATTGAAAACCACATCCACGATAATGGCCATTCCTCTGGCATGGGCAGAATCCACCAGCGCCTTGAATTCTCGCGGTGTGCCGTATGAAGGTTCGAGTGCGAAATAGGAGTTGATGTCGTATCCCCAGGAATGCCCGGAGGCCCCGACATTCCCGAAATCGTTGACCGGCATCACCTCGATGGCGTTGATGCCAAGAGAATCCAGGTGTGGCAGCACAGCGGTCAATTCCGCAAATCCCGATTCACCGCCTCCAAGTCCGAAAAAGCCGCCGCCGAATTCTCCGGTGTGGAGTTCGTAAATGATCAGGCGATTCAAAGGTGGGCGAACATAATCGTTCGATTGCCATACGTAATCGTCTGCGGTCAGGCCTTCCGGGCCGATGGTAAACCGGCTGCCGTGTTCGCCATTCCAACGCCCCCAGGGATCGTAAATGAGCCCGTTATCCGTCTGATAGAGATATTCATACGTGCTTGGCTCCAAATCCAGATTAATCCACCAGTTTTCGCTGCTTGGATCCTTAAACATCAGAAATGCGTCGCCCGAAGTTGGGTTTTCACCAAGCGTGGCGATCTGCAGCAAAACGGAAGTCACCTCCGGT
>JAABYK010000174.1:2088-2729 GCA_011775825.1 Candidatus Zhuqueibacterota bacterium
GGTACCAACAGGCGAAATGTCGTTGAATCGTTCGACGCAGCGCTTGGTAGTGTCACCCCATGTCGTGCAAAAGGCGGAAGCTCTCTGAATTGTACCGATTGCGATTGCACCACAAAACTGACCGTATCGGCATTGCCACCAGCGTTCAAAATGACCGTATGGCTGCCGTCCTGCAGATCGAAGGGTACAGGAAACACAAATTGCTCGGTGCTAAAATCGTAAAAATCGCCCAAATGCGTCAAGGTCGTATCGTCAATGGTCAAAGCAATGGTCGCGGTGTCGACAACTGTTCTCACCTTCGGATAAAGAAAGGCCGAAATCGTCGGGCGCTGGGTTTCTACGATGCCGGTCCGTTGATTGGGAAGGAAATGATAAATGGTGGGATCTTTGACAAAGATGAAAGAATTGTTGTTATCCCTTTCGTTGACGTGATGGTTTAGAGGATCGTTTGGCCATACCATGACACCCGTATACCAGAATTTATACTGCCAGGCACCCGGCACGCCAACAGCAGGCGGGTTGGGGTTGCCACCGATTCGGAGACGCTCGGTACGCGTCCACAGGGTGTTCCCCTGAAATGCCATGGGAGCGGCTGAGGGGGTCCAATTATTGAATTCTCCGGGCAGCGACACATTGCTTTT
>JAABYK010000174.1:2746-17824 GCA_011775825.1 Candidatus Zhuqueibacterota bacterium
GGCAGTTAAGGATCCCTCGAAGAGTATTAAAAGAATGGTCAGGGTAAGTCTAAATAAACTTTTGTGACAGGTATTCAAAATAATTCTCCTGTTAATTTTTGGTTTTGGTTCACTCGTGTTGCCAAGTTCTGGAACGTCAATGCCGAGAAGCTCTACTCCTATTAGCTTGGCTGCTCGTTCCCAAGCTCCTGCTTGGGAACGCCCTTGTTTGCGAAGCTCTGCTTCGCTTTCCGTGCTGCGGCAAAGGATCGATTTCGGTGATCAAGATCGACGAAAGGCCAGATTGCCAAACTCTGGCTTGGGAAATACCTGCCCTGCTGCGAAGTGGGGCATTTGACCCCCCTGCCGACTTCGTCGGCTGTCCCCTCAAGGGGACATTTTTTCGTTTACCAAAATGCTGGCCCATTTGGGTTCCAAAGTTATCCTCAATTTCTCATCGCTGACATCCATAGAGCGTTCATTCAGGACATCCTCGAAGTGATTTGCGTCCACGAAATCAAGTTGGATGTGCTGTCTATCTCGACTGTTGTTGAGAACCACCAGGACGTTTTGCTTTCGATAATACCTTTGAGATACGTAAATCTGGTTCTCGTCATCCGTTAAAAGAGAATGAAAATCGCCTGATTGCAGAGCCGGCGTTGTATTTCTAATATGAATAAGTTTTTTGTAATGATCAAACAAATCTCGATTGAAGGCCACGTTATCAGGTATGGGCTTTGGGGTGCCATTGGGCAAGAATTTTTCACTGCTGTAATTTATACCCTCCCAGAGCATGGGTTTGCGGCAGTCGGGATCGTTTCCCCCCCCCACATCCCGGCTTCGTCGCCGTAGTAAATCATCGGCGCACCGACGTACGTCATTTGAAATATCACCAATAGCTTCTGAACCTCGAGTTCCTCATCAGTGGGCTTTCTGGTTTCATAATTCGGATTTGTGGCTTTTGATTTTTTGATGTATGTCATCCAGTCTCGATATCTAACTTTGTCGCGATTGACGATGTGGGTACCGATTCGACTCGTATCGTGGCTATCGAGAAGATTCTGCATGACGTAAGCGACGCACGGTGAAAAGGCTTCTTGAAGCCCGCGAAGCTTCCGATCGAATTCGCTTGTGCTGATGCGCTTCTTTTCATCGATGAAGTATTCGGAACAGAGGAAGGCAAAATTGTAGTTCATGACCGCATCAAATTCGTCGCCTCGCAGATAAGTTTTTAAGACGCCAATCTCATCAATAATTTCCGCGGTCAGATAGGCTTCGGGATTGATCGATTTCACGAATTTTCGCCAATCCTTCCAAAAGTTGTGTCGGATGCAAAAGGCGACATCCAGCCGCCAGCCGTCGATGCCGTCTTCGGGAGTCCCATCTGCATTCGGATCCATCCAGCGACGAGTCGGGCGTAAATGTACTGTTTAGGCCCATCAACAATGCCATTTACATCCTGTCTGAGTTCAGGCAGTTCTGGCACGCCCCACCAGGATTTGTATCGAAACTTCGTGCCACATTTCGGATCGTCCCATGAGTAGATATGAAACCAATCTCGATATTTGGATTTCTCTTGCTTGCTTTTGACATCCTGAAAGGCCCAACTTGTGATGCCCATGTGATTGAATACGCCGTCGAAAATGATTTTCATATTGCGGCGATGCACGTCTCGGATGAGCTGCAGCATCAATTTATCCGCGGATGTCCATACCCAGGTGGAGGGTTCGCCCGGTTTTTCTTTGGCTATGAGCTTTTTGTCGCCTAAGGGGTCGGGTCCAAAATTCGGATCGATGTGATGGTAGGTGGCGCCGTCGTATTTGTGATGGGATGGAGCTTGGAAGATCGGATTGAGGTAAATCCCTCTAATGCCCAAGTCTTGCAAGTAATCCAGTTTCTCAAGAATGCCCTCGAGATCACCGCCGTATCTTCTTCTCAAAATGTTAAACCCGAGACCTCTGGCATTTGCTTTTTCGTAGGGCTGGAATTCGTACCAGTCCGAAGTGCAAGGATGAATTTGCCAGGGTTGCGTCAAATCATCAGGATGGGCGCCTCTCAAGTCCTCCAACGTGGGATCGTTCCTCGAATTCCCATTTCGAAACCGCTCGGGCAAAATCTGGTACCAGACTATTTCTTTTGCCCAATCCGGGACCCAGTTTTGGTCTGTGCTCATCAATTTGCCTGCAACCACATTTTTTCGTCGAGGTAGGTGATTTTTTTTGATTCACTCTATGCCAAACACCAACCAACCAATCGGCGGCAGCGTCATCGAAAGCGTGCCTTTGCTAATGCGGAATGTTTGTCCATTTATCAGATTGTTCGCCCGAGTTGCCTCATAAAAATCCGGAAACTGAACCGTGATTGTTTGCGGCTGATTATTTTTGTTCAAAGCAGTTAAGACTCTTTCACTCATGTCTGAGCGCAGATAAACAAAACAGTGTTGATTTGCCAAGAGGGTTTGAAAGTCACCATACCGCAAGGCGGAGTGTGTCCGTCTTAGTTTGACGATGCTACGGACACCTCTCAACATTTGCTTTTCTAATGTCGTCAGTTCGTCTCCGAAGCGCATCATGCGTCGGTTGTCTGGGTCGGCTGCACCGGTCATGCCAATTTCATCGCCGTAGTACAACGTGGGGACCCCCGGAATCGTCAGTAGATAGGCGAGATACAACTCCGCTTCGTTGTAGCTTCGGGGATCATCCACTTCCGGAGGATTGGTCCAGCCAATTTCTTTGGCATCGCTGCTGTTCAGCTCAAGGTCGCCATCCGCGTACGCCATGTAGCGAACTTTATCGTGACTGTCCATGATGTTTCCCATCAGATGGTTGGGGCCGTAAATCGAAATCGTTTTCTGCAATTCTTTGTCCAGCGTAGAGAAACTTGCATCGGCGTTTAGAAACACATACAGCGCGACATCATATAGATTGAAGTTGAACTGCGCATCGAGTTGACCGTTCTTGACGTACGAACTGATCAAGTCGTAACTGCCAAATGTTTCACCGATCTGATACAAATCGCGATTTTGAGGAATTTCGATTTCGCCTGTTACTTTTTGAGTTAAGACTCGCCAGAAACGGTTTGGGATGTGTTTAACGGCGTCGTGCCGGAAGCCGTCAATCCCGGTTTGATTGACCCACCAGATTGCGTTGTCGGTCATCACTTGCAAGGCTTCCTCAGAGCCTTGATAATCAAAAGAGGGCAAAAATGGTTCGAACCAAGTGGTCAGACGGAATTCATCCCAGTAGCGAATGTTTTTCCGGCCGTCAGGAAGTTCAAGCGTGCCAAACCAATCACGGTGCTTTCTATAGAACGGATGATCTTGATGCACATGATTGGCCATGAAATCCAGCAAAACCCTGATCTGTTTTTTGTGTGCTGTTTCAACCAGTTGTTTGAGCAGTTCCAAATCGCCGAATCGCTCTTCCACTTTCTCATGATGTATCGGCCAGTAGCCGTGATAGCCGGAAAAGTAGCGATGAGGGGAAGGCCATTCCCGGTATGCTTCATCGGTATTTTCATTAACCGGCGAAAGCCATAGCACGTTCACCCCGAGTGAGTCAAAATAACCTTCTTCCATATTTTGGATGATGCCTTGTAAGTCGCCGCCCATGTAATTCGTCTTAGGGGAAAGCGAGTCGTGCTGAACCGGCCGGGTATTGGTCGGATCGCCGTCATGGTAGCGATCGATCATGATGGCATAAATTATCGCATCATGCCAGCTCCAGCCATCGTAGTTAGCGGAAAGGGGCAAGCCGTCGAGCAAGTGGATGGTCTGCAGATTCGTCGTTTGGCCTGCTTGTGTCGCGATAACCCGGATCACGTTCTTGCCTTGCAGGTCGTTTTGGTCGAGGCCGATTTCAATTTGATTGTCACGAAGTTTGATTTTGTCTTGAGGAATTTCACGATTGTTTTGCAAAGCAAAAATCTGTGTATGTTTGAGCAAACCCGGCTGATTTTCGCGCTCATATCTAAAAGTGAGCACCGTCTCGGTGTCCGACGCTTCAAATCCCATGACATGAAGGAACGACTTGTCCGTGTGTCGCGGTGGGATGGACACCACCGAATTATAACTGCCAAAGCCATTATCCACTTTGTTTGGGTTCTCCGGATCCCATATTTCAGCACTGTCCACGACGAATTGATATAAATATTGGCCCGGATCCAATTTGAGTTCGATTTCGTAAACGCCGTCGTTATCTTCATCATGCATGGGCAAACTGTTGCGATTCCAGTCGTTGAAATTGCCCATCAAATTCATCCGAAAATCGGGTTTCTCTTGAGGCTGATATTTGAACACATGACGCTGCTTGACACGAGAGTAGATCGGGAATTGGTATTCGTTTCCCTGTAATCTGAACGTTAAAAGGGTGAATCCTTCAAAGTTGTTTGCCGGTTTCAGAACGAGTTTCCCGGAAGGTTGGTTGTAATTCACCTGTATGTCGGGATGAGGCTGAAAGTTCAGTGAATAGTCTTGAGCATAGAATAGGTCCGTGATCAGAAGGGTGTCGCTCTTTCCGGCGTGCAAGACGACGTGTTGAATCAGGGCGTGAATGGGCTCATGAAGAGTAGATTGACATGAGAAGCTGATCAGAGAAAATGCCAGAAAACATTTTGTGATTTGGCTCATTCCGAGTTCCGGTTTTGTTGGGTTTTTCTTATAAAACAGTTTCTCGTGGCTCGGGTTCATCCACCTTAACTTCGGTTGACAAATGTCGGAACCAGTTAAAGTAAAGCCCGGTGGAGAGAGCAACCAATATTACCAGAAGCCAGGCAAACTGATCCCAGGTTTTCATTATGATTGCCATGCCGGTTAAGAACAGCACGAGCTGCCAAGGCACCGCAAAAAAAGTGGACAGAATATCCCGCCGGTTTTCCTGATTGATTTTATCCATGATCGGCTGAGCGATTTTGCTGCGAATCGGTCCCCAATAACCGAAAGGGCGAGTTCGTTTGTAAAATTCAAAAAGTGTATTCTCATCCGTGGGTTTGGTAGCGTAGGTTCCGACCATCATTCCAAGCAATGAGGAAATGGTGACGCTGATGAATGAAAAATATTCCGGGATATCCGGGAAAAACGCCCTTTGAATGATCGCAGCGAGGATTCCAGTGGCCGTTCCCGCTGCAAAACCATAGCCGTTTAGCCGCCACCAGTACCATCTCATTAAAATCGGGATGAGGAGACCAGCCCCTAAGCTTGATGTAATCCAGCCCCAGATTTCATTGATGTTTCTGATTGTCAAAGTAAACAGCAGCCCCAGCAGAACAATGATGATTGATGACCAGCGGCTATGGAGCATGAGCTGTTTTTCGGTTGCATTTCGGTTGATGAATGCTTGATAAACGTCTTTGACCCAGTAGGCAGCGCCCGCATTCACCGTGGAGTCGAAGGTCGACATCGCGGCTGCCATCAAACCGGCAATCAACAAGCCTTTAATCCCAATGGGCACCATTTGGTTGATGACCACCGGCAGCACAGTTTCCGGGTCTTCGATGACGCCTTGTTGAGTTCCCAGAAATATCCCCATGACAGCAATTGACATAATAAAAGGCCAACGGAACGCAAGCAAACATGTCCAGAAAAGCGAAAGCAGTCCGGATTCCCGGTCGCTTCTGGAGGCAAAAAAGCGCTGAATCATATATTGGTTGGTGCCCCCGCTTCCCTCGATGGTCACTTTTATGAGATAAAAAATGATCGCGATTCCAAACAGGTTATAGATTGAATACGTTGTGGAGGCATCGAAATTCCATTTCCAGGGCGGGATGATGTTCGTCCAGGCTTCTTTGGTGGTTTCGATGGCCTGAAAACTGCCATCCCAACGCGGCACGGAGACCATAAAGGTCTCGGGCAAGGTGACTTTTGTGAATGCCAGGACACAAACAAATAGGATTGTGCCAAAAATGAGCAGACCCTGGAACACGTCCGTCCAAACCACGCCGTAAAGACCACTTGCCACGGTATAAATCATTGCAAGCACGATCATCAGGGTGGCTGCCCAAAACTGAGATGAAAAACCGGCGAACGCCGGAATGCCCAAAAATTCGCCAATGAATTTGCCCGAACCAATGGCAAAATACGTGATCATGGCAATGGTGGTGACAATATTAGAGAATGCGGCAATTAGCCGCGCAGCATCGCCGGCCCTCTCCTGGCCAAATCGAAAATGCATCCACTCGGCCTGGGTCATGACTAACGCACGACGGTTCCATTTACCCTGGAAGATCATCAAGAAAGCCATGATCAAAGTCACACCTCCTCGAATTTCCACAAACATGCCGCTCACTCCCATGGCGAAAATGAACGCCGTGTTGATCATGGTGCCGCTGACATCAAGGTTGGAAGCCATTCCGGATGATCCCAACACCCACCAGGGCAGGTTTCGGTTGCCCAGAAAGTAGGAGTCAATTCCGACAGAAGCCTTGCGCTGCATGATTAGGCCCACCAACACCATGCCGGAAATGTAAACAACCACAATCACGTAATCTAGGATGGTCATATTCCCTCCGCGTTGAGCTCAGAAAAAATTAGAACAGATGAGTTGCCATTCGGTTTGCGCTGACGGACTGATTCCAGGGGCATCGATTTGCCATCAAGGTTATTCCTGTTCATCCTTGACCAAAAGGGCACCCCACTTCTCATCTAAGGCGAGTTTGATGATTCCATGCTTAACTTGGTAGGATTTCTCATTGAGCACATCTTTGACTGCAGTACCATTTCTCCAAAGGGTGGCAAATTCAATTAGATGTTTGTCCGGGCTATTGTTCAAAATAACGATGACTTCGTTTTGCTTATATTTCCGAGAAAAAGCATAGAGTACTTTTTTGTTGTCGATCAGGCGGGTGAAGAAGTTGCCTTTGCGAAGCGCCTCGTTTTGGTGGCGAATTTCAATCAACTTCTTGTAATGATTAAAAAGCCCAGGGTTAAACACGTTTTCATCCACATCGTCCAAATCGGAACGTACGGTTTTGTANNNNTCTTTCCCACCCCACATTCCGGCTTCATCACCATAGTAGATCGTGGGCGCTCCCACATACATCATTTGGAATATGGCGATCAGTTTTTGAATCTTGATGTCTTGTTTGTTGGGTTTTCTTGGATCGTATTTCGGATTGTCTCGCAACGACGCTTTCTGATTGTAATCGCGATCCGGGTTTTTGATCATGCTGCCAATTCTATCCGTATCATGGCTGTCGATCAGGTTCATCAAAATGTGATTGGTTTCCTGAGAGTAGGTTTTTCGTAATTCCTCCAGACGACGATCGAATTTAGTCACGGAGATGCGGGTCTTTTTGTCGATGAAAAAATCGGTCATGATGTACGCCAACGGGTAGTTCATGACGGAATCCATGCGCCGGTTCGTAATCCAATCGGGAGCTTCATCCCAAATCTCGCCCACGGCAATTGCATCCGGATTAATCGATTTAACTAAAGCGTACCAGTCTTCCCAAAATTTGGGATGCACATCCATCGCGACGTCCAGCCGCCAGCCGTCGATGCCATCGGCAGGATCGCCATCTCCGTTCGGATCCATCCATCGGCGCGTAATGTCAAAAATATACTGCTTAACCGGTTCGACCAGGCCGTTTTCATCTTCTCGAAATTCGGGGTGATGCTTAAAACCCCACCAGGCTTTGTAATCAAACTCGTTGGTGTCGGGCGTCGCGGGATCGTCCCAACGAATGATATCGAACCAGTCTTTGTAGGGAGAGTCCTGCTGGTTTTCTACTACATCCTCGAAAGCCCAAAATGTGCTACCGCAATGGTTAAACACCCCGTCGATGACAATCTGAATGCCTTCTTCATGAGCTTTTTCTATGAGTTCAAGAAAGGCTTTGTCGGCTTGAGTGAAGGTCCACTCAGCGGGGTCTTTTTTTTCGCTTTGAATCGCCACCCAATCGCCATCTCGATCATAGCCGAAATTGTTGTCGATGTGATGATACGTGGTGGCATCGTACTTGTGCAACGACGGCGCCTCAAATACCGGATTAAAATAGAGAACATCGACTCCGAGTTCTTTCAAATACGAGAGCTTTTCGATCACCCCCAGCAGATCGCCGCCGTATCTGCGGTCAAAGACAACATCGAAAAAATTGGAGCTGTGGGCGACTTCCCAGGGCTGTAGCTTGTACCAATTGGATGCCCACGGATGAACCTGCCAATCGGCAACGTTATCTTGCCCGATGAAAACCATCCGATCAGCAAGCGGATCGTTGTCCGGATCTGCATTCCGGAAACGTTCGGGGAAGATTTGGTACCAGACCGCACCTTTCGCCCATTCGGGGACCTCATTTTGTGCACCGAGAGCTGAGACAAAATTGAAAAGCAAAAAGAGAGTGGTTGTTGTTGAAATTTTTTTCATAATGTTATCGGAGGTTGGTTCATTTACATTTATTTGTTCAAACTATCCAATTGGCGTTTCAAGTCTTGAGCACCGGGAAAATCTGGCTGGAGTTTTTCGAGTCTCTTTAGGGTCTTTTTTGCTTTTTCAAATTGTCCGTTGAGGGCGTAGGCGCCACTCAGGTTGTAAATCAACTGTGCATCCTGCGGGCGTATTTTTGCCGCCTTTTCCAGCCGAAGGAGAGCCGTCTTTGTCAGTCCACGGTCTAGCAAAATCTGGCCTATCCATTTATTGGCAAACGCCGTATCCTCCAACTCAAGCGATTTTCGCAGATAGGGTAAAGCGGCGTTTAGCTTTCTCGCTTTGATCAACATGTGCGCCGCACGCAGATACGGAGAGACATTATGCGGTGTGATATAGATCAGGGACTTGTATTCCTTATAAGCTTTATCGAACTGCCCTAATTTCTCATAATGCTCGGCGAGCTGTACGTGGCCTCGCTCTAAGTTGATATCTTCAATCCAGACCTTAAGCGCAATGGAATCCGCTTTCGTCCGGGGCTCGTAATCGATAAGAGCTCGATTTGGTACCGATTTCGGTTTGAACGGCCAGTTTCCTTTCAGAATCTTGATTCGGAGGTCTGCATAGGATTTGTCCAATTCCGTAATGCCCCAATTCTCTCGATAATATGCTTCGGGATGGATTCTGCGTGAATCCCAGCGTTCAGATACAAAGCCTTCTTCATGCATGACATCAAAGAATGCATCGGCCATCATGAAATAGCCGTCGATATTTGGGTGTAAATGTTCGAGTATTAGATTGTTGCCGATCAGGCCATGAGGCGAGGCTTTTTCAAAATACGATTTCATCGGCACAACAGGAATCTCTATTTCCTCTGCTATCCGACGTAGAACTACGTTAAATTCTTCGGTGGCCCTAAATCGCAACGCATCTAAATCTTTTGCCCGAGTATAGGTTTTTTTTGCAAGCTCAAATTTTCCTTCCCTTTCCAGTTGAGCCGCATGTCGATAAACCTCTTCTGCAGGAGGCAACGAGTCCGTGCTGACGGAGAGAAAGGGCTTCATGTCACGAATGTTGCTAACAAGTTCGCTGACGATAACGCGAACGCCCGCTTCTTTTGCTTTGTTGACGATGTCCCGGAGATTACCTTCAAATTGCTGGCGTCCAACCTGGTAGATAGGGCTATGCAAGGGAATGGTCTGTTCCCCCACCATACGTTCCATCAGAGTCGCCGACGGTTTCGTTACGTCGCCTTCATAAAGCAGGTCGCTCAGCCACTTTCTAAGTAGACCTACTACATCGCGCATGAAGAGAAAAGTCTTTGCTTGTTGCAATTTTAAGTAGAGCTTGACAAAACCCCGGAATCGCCCCAGCGACTCACTTGAAGCCGCACCGAGTGCACCGTAAAATTCATTGTGTCCACTGTAGACCAAAATCGCATCAGCTTTGTGAGCAATAATTTCGTCTATGAAATCCAAGATGGTGTAGGTGTTAACGGCGGTCATGGCCGTGTTCACCACTTCTATTTTCTTATCCGGAAACACATCCTGCAGGCGGAATTGTAAAATCCGGGAAAACAGAATGTTGTTTGCGTAGGGATAACCGGCCGTGGTTGAGCCGCCAACGACAAAAATTCGGTAGCCATTGGGAGTTTTTTCTTTTAAGAATAAATCATTGGGCGGATCCGGTACCGTATTTTGCATGAAGAAGTATCGCCTGGCCACGGACGGATTGCACATATAATAGTCGGAATATTCGCCGGGCGCCTCGATAAAGAGCTCCAGGTTTCCGCCATAATTCACCAAACGCAATCCGACCTCAAGCAGGACAAAAAAGAGTAGAGGTATGCAAGCTGCAAAAAAAGTAAAGATCTTTTTCTTTGTGGGATCCAGCGCGGGGACCGACGTCTGCCCGGCTCTGCGAGCTTTTGCAGGCTTTGCTTTGGTTTTGGTGGTGCTTTTTTCCAAAAGACGAAACGAGGTTAGTTCTGATGTTCAGGCAAATTAATAGAAGACGGGGCAAGGGAACACCCTCGCCCCGTCCGGAATCAAGTGACAATTGTATGACGTGTGTTACCTGACCAGCGCCATTTTGCGGACCTTGTTGAAATCTCCTGCTTTCATCTTCAAAAAGTAGATTCCGGATGAAACCGCCTGGCCTCTGAAGTCGTCACCCTGCCAGGTGATGCTGTAATCACCGGCCGCTAGCTTCTTATCAACCAACGTGTTGACCAACTGTCCGACCAGATTATACACCTGAATTTTGACTTCTGTCGGAGTGGCAACCTGGTAGCGAATGGTGGTTTCAGGGTTGAACGGATTCGGGTAATTCTGATGCAAGGCAAAGGTTTTCACGACGCCGTCATCCGGTCCTGCTACACTGGTTGGCTCTGTAAGATTGGGGGGCTCCGCAACCGGCAGATTGTCCTCTACCCATTCAATAACCGGAAAACTGAATTCGGTAGGCCAGGTTGTCGTGCCATCGTCTGCAACGTCAAGGGGCTCCACAAACTGATAGTAGCGACGGCCACGACTGAACCCACCACCGTTTATGATAAAAGAGCCTTCCTCTGTAGAATAGGCGATGACAAACCCGAATTGATACCAGGCCGGCCCGGTGAGATCCCAGGTTCCGGAATAGATCATGTCGCCGTCGTCATCTTTAAGCTCGACCACTCTGGAGCCAAATGTGGTAAAACCCTGCGACAACGCGAGCATAGAGCCATCCATTTGCACGAACACCGAATCCGTGCCCGGGGTGAACAGGTCTGCTTCCGAATTGGAATTCGGGTCCGTGGCCGGCGTCATGTCGACGTTGAACGTCACGGAAATATCGTCTTCGATAACCGCATTTGCAGGAACACTTGCAAAGAATTGGCGGTCAAAGCCAAAGTCACCGGGGGGTGACTGCGACGCTGCGTTTTGGAATTCAAGCACCCGGTCGCCACCGCCTGTCACAGAGGGTTCCTCCCAACCGCTGTCATCGTTGTCGCTATTGACCGTCTGAATCTGAAGATTGGGAATAAAATTCGGGCTGTTGGGATCGGTGCGTGAAGTATCATACACAACGAAATATTTGTACCTGATCTCCGTGCCAGGTATGGCGCTGATAGGCGAGGTACCGGCCCATTCCTGAATGGCTGGAGTAAAAGTCAACTCAATGAAGTCATCAGGCCTGTCCCAACCTTTGGCACCGATTACCGCGATACGGTCCAGGGCACGATCGAACAGTTCAATGTCCTCTAAGGCTTCGGTGCTGACCCGAAAGGTCACCTGGCTTTCGATGGGTTCCACGCCTTGCGGCACCCGATTATCGAAATGCACCCAATGTAGGGTGGTGTCCGACTCGGTCACCAAGGTTTCTGTGTAGGTGAAGATGCGGTTCTCAATTCCAGGAAGAGGATTGACATCCCCCTCCCAATCGATGCCGCCATCACTCTCGATGAAAAACTTGTATGCTTGTTCGCTGCCAGCGGTTACGGAGTCTTTATCCACGTAAGCAACACCAGACCAAAACGAACCGTCGATCACGGAACTTTCTTCGCGCGTCAACTGCACGCGGGTTTGACCCCAATCTAAGGTGCCACCGGAGGTTTCGGGATTCCCTCGAACCCCGACCGGTCCGTTCACAGCGGGATCGAAGAGCTCTGCCTCGGTGACCCCGGCCAGATTAACCCGGAAATAAATCGCAATGGAGTCTTCTTTGGTTTCGAAAGGACGCCAAAACTGGTCTTGTTGTTGCCCCGTTCCGTTGAAGAACTCGAGTGGAAGGGTTGTATCTGAAGCACCGGCAATGAAGACGCGGTTGTTGTCCGCTTCAATACCGTCGGCATTGTTGATCCCGGATTCCCAGTCCGCTGAAGCGCCAGTCTCAAGATCGAAACCTGCCCAGTACTTATATTTGAGAGTGTCATTGGAGGTCATCTCAATGGTAGTGGTCCAATAATCCCCCCCTCTATTATCCATGATCAATTCGGAAGCTGAATCCCATGTTATGGTTGTCCCATCTGGCAACACAGCGCCTGTTTGATCATTTACGGCACCTCGTATTTGGAGAACGTCCTCTTCACTTAAAGTATCAGGATTAGTGGACGTATTAGCAGTGAAGGTGACGTTGACAGTTTGTCCGGATACCGGCACGGCCAACGCGATCACAAACAAACCCGACACAATTGCCAGACCAAGCCTCGTCAAATTCTTACTCATAACTGTTCTCCCATTTAGTGGTTAAAAAATCCAGCCCATTAACTATAATTGGTATTCCGTCGCACCACCTCCTTGCAAATAAAGTTAAAAAGAATAGATGAATTAATGGCAAAATAATTCTAAGCCAAAAATCATTTTGACATCTAATGACTTTGCTAATAAATAGATTTCACGAATAATACAGCCCCTCAAAATCTGAGCTCAAATGAGAATCGATTGATCGCATCAAGATTCTCTAAGTTCTGAAAGGCATATCCTCCAGAGAAACCGATACCCGTTGAGGTTTCGTAGTTTACGCCCGCTCCCAAAGTCAATCCTTTCTCACGATCCTCTAAAAAGAGCTCATTGTAGCCGCCGCGTAAAACCAGGGTCTCATTAAAGAGTCCGTATTCTGCGCCAATATTAATACTCTGCTCGTTGTCGTTTGGGTTTAATCCGTCAATGGAAAAGGTCAGTCTATTGCTCGGTCGATTTATGGCATCCCATGAGATGCCGACCCGCATGATCAGGGGGGCAGAAAAGTCGTCGGTATTCAGACGACCAACGACGCTCTGGTTATTGCCCTCTTGATTCGGGGCAATATCCACACGCACGTTCAGGTCGTCGCCGTCGATTTGTAAATCTGTACCGAAGTTTGAAATGCTGACTCCCAAACGGATGCCTCGAAACGGTGTGTTGTAGATGGTTCCGATATCAAAGGCAAATCCCGTTGCCTGTGAATTTAAAATAGACTCACTGATGAATTTAAAATTTGCTCCGATGGAAAACCTGTCGGTCAGGTTACGAGCGTAAGCCATCCCTACGGCCACGCTGGTGGAAGAAAAGGTTTCCCCGGTTCCCATGGGTTGATCCACGGTCGTTACTTCAAATTCGTCTGAAGTGAGGGCTGTGATGTTGACCCCAACTGATCCGATATCCTCAAGCGGCATGACAAAACCAACGTAATTGAAGGTTATGCCCGGCAGCCAGGGAGAGTGGTCGAAGAATAGCGAGATGTCCTCGACTCTCGCGATGCCACTGGGATTCCAAAACATAGCCGAGGCATCGTCGGCAATCGACACGAAGGCGCCACCGAGGGCTGTCCCCCGAACCCCGACAGGGATTCTCAAGAAGGCAGCGGCGGAGGTGCCAACTTTCTTCACCTCCTCACTATCCTGAAACTGAGCTGACAAATCGCCAGCGCAGAATACGGTCAGGAGAAAAACGAGTGCCGATATGTGGCAAGCATAAGACTTAATGTTTCTCATTTCTGTGTTCTCCAGCGAATGTGTAATTTACTTGATGACAGCGAAATTTCCGGTCTTTTGGCCAATACCTGGTGCGTCGAGATAATAGACATAAAGACCGTAAGAAATTTCCAAATTGTCCTTACTCAACATGTCCCATATAGCGGTGCCATTGTCGAGCGTGGAATTATGTTCAATGGTGTCGATCAGCACGCCATTCACGTTAAAGATTCGTATGGTACATTGTTTTGGCAAGTTGATAAAATGCAGTTCACGAGGCCCCCGTCCGCTGCTAAAGGGATTGCGAGGCTCCCAGCGCGCAGCTGCAATATACGGGTTCGGAACGACTCGAATATCATCCAATTCGTTCTTGGCGACTTGGTTGGACGCTTCCTCTGCCTTTACGGTAAAGCGAAACACGTCACGGGAGAGAAAGGGTTTTCTGAGAAATACCGTCAGCGTATCCCCAGCGGCGGGGTTGCGACCGGTTCTTGGCACCAGATTCAACGTGATCTGCCAGGTGTATACCAGTTCTCCATCATCATTCGGCTCCAGCAGAAAAATGGTGTCGGTTCGATTGGCATCGGTCGAATCGATGGTAAAGCGACCATCATTGCCGTCAATTTCAGAAAAAGCAAACTCAACGGGTTCGTTCTCTATAAGATTGATGACTTTAAAATTGACCTCTCGTGCTGGCAGCGACAAGAAACTTATGCTGGTGTCTTTAGAGGCCGCGATACCGGGTTCTCCAATTATCACCTGGTAGTCATTGGGGAAAAGTTCTCCGATCACACTCAAAAACTGCACCCGACCGAATTGGAAGCTGAATATGTTTTCACTGCTCCACCTGGAGGTGACTTCATTTACCTTTACGCGATCCTCGTTGATAAAAGACAAGCGAAACCCATCTATCAGCGGGACTTCTTCGCCTTTGTTAAAAAGAGTGCTTTTGGATAATTCAACCTTGTCATCCGTAAGGTCCGTCACTGTAAAGTTCTTGGTGGTTAAATTATCAAAGACCGGACCGGCAATGACGGTGTCTTCGAAGGTGATCTCGTACCGATGGCCATCTTCAACAATTCTGGGGTCGACGATTTTGTATCCCACAATGCCGGTGGATGTGCCCGAGATATGCTCCAACTCCGTCACTTCTGCTGGCAGGTAACCCGCCACCGGAGCGCGTGGCCGAATCTCGATAACATTTGATCCGGTGGAGACATTGCCCTCAGGGTCCACATCGACTTTGATTGGCGTTTCTGTGGGTGAAATCTCACCAGCCGTAAAACCGAAGTCGTAAGCCGTAACGGCATA
>JAABYK010000175.1:0-6497 GCA_011775825.1 Candidatus Zhuqueibacterota bacterium
TCCTGATTGTCCGAAGTCACCATCTCGAAGTTGAAAGCCGTCGTACTATCAATCTTGGTGCGGATGCCAATGCCAGCGTCATCCCAAACAAGCTGGCCTAAACTATCCACCCGTTGCACGAATATCTCATTTTCAATGATATCCACCACCTCGTCGCCCACTTGCCGGGCGTGGGTCAGGTCCTCCCAAACGATGACCGCGCTGCCGTGGCCATCGCTGAGGATATTGGTCACCCCGGCAATCCGGCCCTCGGGCGACACCCGTATGCCGTCACGGCCCCACCTTCGAAATCCGAATCTATCAACCCAGTTGGCAAACACCCCCAAATTCTCGTTCCAGGCCACGATGGCCCCACCCTTGCCGTCTGTCGTAATCAGGGGGGCACGCTGGTCGCCGGGTTTATCCAGAACCGTGTTTACGGTGGGGTCTTGCGACCATTGCGAACAGAGCAGGGCCGCTTTCAGCAAGAGAAAGAGAAAAGATTTCAGCCATACTTTCATAGCAAGTTCCTCGCTTGTTGGTGGGCAGGGAGAACGTCTCAGGTGCGGTTTGATTTTGCAGCAAAGAACAACATATTATCGAATGTGAGCGGGCGGTTTCAACGTCAGTGTCGTATGCGTTCTCGGATTCGGAAGGAATGGTCGCTTCGACAATCAGCAGCAGAATGGATTTGATAACCGATAGTAAAGTAAAAAAAACAGATAAAAGTCAAGCAAAATATGCTCAATTTTTTGGCTTGTAGCTCTAAAAGTAAACCTCAGTTATGGTGAGGTAGTCAGCAGTACTCGCTCCCAAGTCGAACCCTGGAGCGAGTTTTTCCTCACGGGGACTGAGGTCTTACCTTCTAGCAAAATTGCGAATTTGGAAAATTGACATAAAGAATAAGCTCAAACCCCTGAACCAAAAAAGGCCGCTGTACAATCACAGCGGCCTTTGGGGAAGCGCATTCCAAAAACAATTATTCAGCTTGCGCGAGCTCGGGAGCGTGGGCTTTGGGTTTGTAAATATACAGCGCTGTGAGCTTCTTGAAATATTCCCGCATGTCGTCGAACAGCGTATAAGCCCAGGGCACGGCGATCAGAGAAAGCAGGGTGGACGTGAGCAGACCGCCGATGATGGTCCGGCCCATCGGAGCATACGGAATGCCAATCATGGAAGCGTTGCCAATGGCCATTGGGATGAGCCCGCCGATGGTGGTAAACGCGGTCATCAAGATGGGGCGATACCGCTGCTTGCCGGCCTCGAGAATCGCATCAAAGCGGGTATAGCCTTCATTGCGCAGCCGGTTGATCAAATCGATGAGTACGATGGCGTTGTTCACCACAATTCCAACCAAAATCACAAAGCCGATGAGGCTCATCATGTCGATGGGCGTTCCGGTAAGGTACATGATCCAGAAAGCCCCGAGAAACGAAAATGGGATCGACAAAATCACCGAAAGGGGCAGCACAAACGACTCGAACAGAAAGCCCATCAGAAGAAAGACAAACGTGATCGATAAGATCACCGCGAAGTTGAAATTTTCGTCGCTTTCTTGCATACGTCGGAAGTTCTGGCCTTTGTTCCAACTGTACCCGTATGGCATTTCAAAGCCCTTCATCACCTGGTCAACCTTGCGGTAAACCTGACCCATGTTGTCTTTTGTAGTGTTCGCTTTGACCATCAAGAAGGTTTTGCCATCCTCGCGTTGAATTTCTCCCAACCCTTTCTTGACTTTAAAATTAGCAACTGCATCAAGCGGGATTTCTTTACCGGAGGAAGTAAAGAATGTGAGATTCTTCAACTGAGACAGGTTGCGGCGATCTTCTTCGCGCAACTGAATGCGAACATCTATTTCCTTCTCTTCGGTTTGATACTTTGGCAGCGGAAAACCGCGCAGTGCGTATTGGACCGTGCCCGAAATCGTGGTCGGCGAAATCCCATACATTTTAGCCTGCTCGCGATTGATTTCCAAATGAATTTCGTCGGCGCCTTTTTCTCTGTCTGTCTCAATGCTGATGATTTCCGGGATGGATCGGAGTCGCCTCTCGACTTCTTTTGCAAGCATGGCGAGCGTGCCGGTGTCATCTCCATAAAGCGTAATGGCTAAGGAAGCCTCGTCTCCAACGCTCTGTTCGTGCCAACTGGTTCGCACATCCACGCCCGGGAAATCAGGCAGACGCTTTTTAGCGTCCTCGATGACCTCTTCTCTCGACATGAAGCCTTCTTTCATCAAGCCAACGGATTTTGCGATATTCTCATAGGCAATTTCATACCAGTCTTTCTTCGCTGGTGGCTCCAGGAACACACGAAGCGTGCCCCAGTTATGGCTGTGTCTGGCGAGGATCGTTTTAACTCCGTAGACATCACTTTTTGTTCGGACGGTATCTTCAACCGTTTTGAATACTTGCTCAGCATCTTCGATGGTAAAATTCTCCGGCATATCGAAGATAAACCTGAAGTCATTGATGTTTCCATGTTGATCGTTGCTGCGTTTGGTGTTCGACGCCGCCCATTGCATGGACATCATGGCGAAGACCAAAATCACAAACATGGCCATGCGATGCGTAATGGCCCACGCCAGCCCTTTCTGATAAATGCTGTTGCTTTTTTTGATGGCCTTGGGCTCGCTGACTTTGCGCCTGCTGACGATTCGCGTGGCCGCCAGGGGGATGAACACCATTGCCACAAACAGAGAGGCGATCAAAGAAACGATCACCGGCAACCCGATCCGCAACATGAAAAAGCGAAATCCTACGTTATCGTTCATCAAAATCAACGGCAGGAAGACCACCACGGTGGTCAGCGTGGCCAACGTGACCGCCAGGGCGACTTCGCTGGTTCCTTCCAAAGAGGCTTGGCGGTCACTTTTGTTTGCGGCCCGTTTCCGATAAATATTTTCCAGAACCACAATGGAGTTGTCCACCACCATGCCTATAGAAATCATGAGGCCCATCATGGTGATGATGTTGAGCGACCAATCCATGAAGTAGAGCACAATTAAGGTAATGAGAGTTGATAGTGGAATGGCCAGCACAACGATTATGGTCATTCGAAAACGTCTCAGAAAGAAATAGAGTATGAAGAAAGCAAACAGTCCGCCCCACATGGCCGTACGCTGCAAGTTTTCGATGGAATCTTCTATGAACTGACCTTGATTAAACAGAACCTCCATCCGGAAGCCGCTCAGTTTGGGATCATTCTTGAAGTCTTGTTCAAAAAGCTTGCCCACCTCGCGGCTCAATTCGACGGTGTTCGCAACGGACTCTTTCATCACTTCTAAGGTAATGGCCCTTTTGCCGTCGATGTTCACGCGCCAACGTCGTTCGGGCACGTCATATTTCACCTCCGCGATGTCTCGAAGACGAAGGTTGGTGCCACGAATGGGGAGATTTCTAATTTCCTCAAGAGATTGAAATTTGCCAAAAGATCGGACGTAGATCTTGCGATTCCCTTCTTTGATGAAGCCACTTGAAATTGAAAAATTATCTCGGCGTAATCGTTGAATAACTTCATACAGGTTGATTTTATAACTCTTGACCAGATCTTGGTTAATTTGCAACAACACCGATTTCTCGACGGCTCCCCAGATCTCAACGGTTGCGACGCCATCAATTCTTTCGAGCGGCTTTTTTAACTGTTGTTCGACCAACAAATAGGGGTCATCGTGAGGCTCGTTTTCAACCAGTGCAACCCAAATGATAGGAGTGTCATCGTTTCCGAATTTCCGTGGATACACCCGTTCGACATCTTCTGGGAGTTCAGCCTTGACGCGGTCCATGCGATCGCGCAACTGGTCGTAGGCGAAATCCATATCGGTGCCCTGCGCAAACTCAATAAACGTCCAACACCCGTTGCTGCTGCTGGAGGACCGAATCCTGCGCACACCGCTGATAGTTTGAATTTGCTGTTCCACTGGCTTGGCAATCTGTTCCTCCACCTCCTGCGGATTTGAATTCGGATAGGGTACCGCCACACCTAAAAAGGGCGGGGCAAATCCAGCCGGCATCAAATCCAGCGAAATCTGCGTGAAGGCAATGTAACCCACCACCAGCAACGCAATGAGCGTCATGATGACTGTGACGGGTCGATTTAATGCGAGACGCGGTAAGAAGCTGCTTTTTGAACGGACCATAACTCTTTTCCTTGTTGAGTGACCTTATTTGTTAGATGATGTGAAAACGGCAAAGATGAAACGTGAAATGTTGAGAAAATTTCCTTCACTCCTTTTGACCACTTTGAATTAACTTGGATAGCATGGCGAAGAGATAATTCATTTTTTCTTCCAAGACTGCAATTCTTTCTCTTGAAAAATATCGCAAATTAATTGAAATTTCCAGTTGGGTATCAATCTCAACGAGAGAAGAACGCGCTATCTCATAGAATCTTTTGCGCTCAACGAGGGATTTTCGGGCTGCTACTTCCGCGATGTTAGTTAGATGGCACTGAGATCGCTGCTCTTCTCAATTGTGCAGCTAAGCCGTAAAGTTCACTCTTGGAAAGCTTGACGTTGCTTCGTAAATCTGTGAGACATAATCAACCGCCATTTTCCAAACCCTGAGCTTTTATGATTTAAGTGCAGCATTCGCCCTCCCTCCTCGGTTATACCTTTGACTTTTGACGTTTACACGTTTCACGTTTGTCGTCTATCCACCAGGCTGTAAACCACGGGAATGATAATCAACGTCAAAACGGTGGCCGACAATAGTCCCACAATAACCGTGATCGCCATCGGAGTTCTGATTTCTGCGCCGTCTCCCAGTCCAATTGCCATGGGAAGCAGACCTAATACCGTGGTCGCCGTCGTCATCATGATCGGCCGCAAACGAACCTTGCCTGCTTCCACAACGGCTTCCATCTTTTCCATTCCTCGTTCGCGCAATTTGTTGATGTAATCGACCAGCACAATGGCGTTGTTCACCACAATTCCAGCCAGCATGATCATGCCCAGAAATACCACGATGCTGAGCGGAATACTCAATACATATAAAAACAAGATTACACCGATGAGCGCCAACGGAATGGTAAAGATGATGACGAAAGGATGAACGATCGACTCAAATTGGGAGGCCATCACAATGTAGACTAAAAAGATCGCCAGCGCCAGCGCCAGTTGTAAGCTGTTTAACGAGGTTTGCATCTCTTCGTTTTGACCCGCCAATCTATAGGTGAAATCCGCAGGCATCTCCATACTTTGCAATTCACCGTAGATGTCTTCACTCACGCTGCTCAGGCTGCGATCACTGATGTTTGCAGAAATGACTGCCGTGCGTTGCTGATCCACGCGTCGGATCTCCGAGGGACCCTCTGTCACTTTGATGTCTGCAACTGCCTCCAGTGGAATCGGCTTATCATCTTCGGGGTTGACAATTAGTCTGCGCAAGTCAGCGATGCTTTCACGATCTTTTTCCCGCAATCTTACGAGGATGTCGATTTTTCGATCCTGCTCTTTGAATTCCGTCGCAACGTCACCACGCACTTTGTTGCGGACGATAGATGCGACGTCCCGAATATTTAAGCCAAAATTAGACAGAACCTGTCGATTGTAGACAATCTGAACTTCCGGGTTGCCACGTTGAATGTTTGATTTGACGTCGATCACGCCCGGAATTTCTTGCATGCGCTCCTCAAGCGCTCTTGAGAGCTCCTGTAATTTCTGCAAGTTGTAGCCGGAGATTTCAACCTCCACAGGCGTCTTGAAACTGAACAACACCGGACGCGATATTTTCCATTGGATACCGGAAAAATTGCGCAACTCATCCCGAATGGACTTGATCAACCTCTGTTCGGCCACAACCACACTGCTGGCCCGTTCCATGGATACGGTGAGCTTCGATGTGTGTTCGCCTTCTTCGGTACCGGTATTTGCTGTTTTATCCGTCCCGGAGACAGAAGCGATCTTGTCTACCCCCGGTTTATGCTGAATCGTCTCCTGAATTTTCAAAACTTTGGAATCGGTTTTTTCAACGGGCGTACCCACGGGCATGGTGACTTCAACATTAAATTCGCCCTGATGCACTTCCGGGATAAGCTCGCTGCCAAGGCGTGGCGCCACAATCAAAATACTGAACAAAAACAGAGCGCCAACCGTGCCTAAGACGATGCCCCGGTTGTTCAAGGCATTGACTAAAATTTCGGGATACGCCTGTTCGATTTTCCCGTAACTCCAGTTGAAGCCTTTAAGCACCAGCCTGGTCGGTACGGAAAAGGTCAATCTACCGAGGATAAAGATTCCTTTGAGCAAGATGCCCATGGCAACCAGGAAAAAGTGTGCCAATCGAAACCCAAATTCGAGAAGAAATTGGAAAGCGAATTTTACGAACGCGAACAAAATATTTAATGGTAGAAGAACAGCTCTTCCGATTTTTCGCAATAGCGTCTTGTTTCGAAAACGAACTTTGATTGCTCCAAAGTCATCAAGCAAGGCGGGCGCCGATTTGTTCACGAGAAACGTTGGCCAAATCTCTTTGATGTACGTGACTCTCCAAAAGTCCGGATTTCCCGCGAATACTCTCAGG
>JAABYK010000175.1:6531-40416 GCA_011775825.1 Candidatus Zhuqueibacterota bacterium
CGTTTGGATAAATGCAAGCGCTCCGGCTCGAAGATTCGCGAGCATTCCACTCTGATTCTGTTCTGACAAAAACGCATCGATGTTTTCTTGCGTGGAAAATTGGAAAATATGATGCTCAAAAAAGCGATCCGTTTGGATGCCTTGTATAAACTTCGAACTTTCTCGGGATGAAAGCATGGGGATTAAGAACAGCGCAACCGCCAGCGAAGCAAACAGCGAAAACACAACCGTCAAAGCCAGATTGCCGAAAATTTGGCCAGCCACGCCTTCTACGAAAACAATCGGAAAAAACACCGCCACGGTCGTCAGGGTGGATGCAAAAACGGCCCCGCCCACCTCACTCACGCCGCGAACGGTCGCCTGAATCAGGTTATCTCCTTCTTCACGGCAGCGCGCGATGCTTTCCAGAACCACGATTGAGTTGTCCACCAGCATGCCAATCCCAAGGGCAAGTCCACCCAAAGACATCATATTCAAAGAAACATCGAAGAGTTTCATGGGGGCAAATGTAGCCACGATGGAAATCGGGATGGCGACACCGACAATGAGCGTAGCGGTCAGGTTGCGCAGAAAAATGAAGAGCACAATGACAGCCAGAATGCCACCGTAAATGGCTGTCTTCTTGACTTCATCCACAGAATTTTGAATGAAAATGGCTTGATTGGAAAGCACGTCGAGGTTAATGTCTTCGGGCAGTTGATAGGCGACAAAATTGGTCATGAGCCTTTCTCGCATGGCTTCCCGGCTTCTTTCACGACGGCCTCCGCTTCCTTTCTTTGCCTCCTTCTTCTCGCCATTTGTGGATTCAAATCTGTCTTTTTTTTCGGCTTTGCGCTTTTTGGTTTCTTCGAGGCGTTTGACAAACGCCTGCTGCTCGGCTGTGCCGAACACCCGATCTTTCACATGTTGTGCCACTGTTACGATGTTGGCATCCGCTTCTTTGAAAATCTCGATTTCGACACTTTCTTTGCCATTCAAGCGGGTAATAATTTCTCTGTCTTTGAACGTACGTTTGACTTTGGCCACGTCGCGAATTTTGATTTCCTTGCCATTCCACGTTCCGATGACCACATTGCCGATTTCGTCAACCGATTTGAATTCGTTCAGAGTCCGAACTAAGTACTCGGTTTGTCCTTCCTTCAGATTTCCGCCGGCGAGATTGACATTTTCTTGTGACAGTCGATTGCGCACCTGTTGAATGTTGATTCCGATGAGAGTCAACTGCTGCTCGTTTAATTCGACCCGTATTTCTTCTTCCAAGCCACCTTTGACTTTGACGGCGGCCACACCTTCTACCGTTTCGAGAATTCTCTTGATTTCCTCATCTGCCAGATAACGCAGATAAATGAGTGAAGCTTCGCCATACAAACCCAGGCGCATAATCGGATCCAGGCTGGGGTCGAACCGCAGGATCAACGGCCGGTCAGCTTCCTCCGGCAAAAATATCTGATCCAACTTCTCACGCACATCCGCAGTGGCCCGGTTCATGTCGGTGTCCCAGGTGAACTCGAGCTTCACATCCGACTGTCCGGCCTTAGAAATGGAGCTGATGCTGACCAGATTATTAACTACGCCCAATGCCTGTTCGACCGGTCGTGAAATGGTGGTCTCGATCTCTTCCGGCGCCGTCCCGGTGTATTCTGTGCGAACGGTCAGAGACGGATACGTGATATCCGGCATAAGATTCACCGGCAATTGCTGGTAGGATATCCAACCAAACACCACGACGCCGATCACCACCATCAAGATAGCCACGGGTCGCGTGGTGGTAAACTTAAAGAATTGAGCGCTCTGCTCTTTAAAATCTCTTATTCTAGATTTTTGGGGTTCTTGCATTTTTGGCTCGATTTTATCTTTTTATGACAAAATTCCTGTAAAAATGATTCATTGCGCAAATCATGGATTCCAGGCTGTCCAAAAAGTCGATACTCAGCCTTTCAGGTCATGTTGAACCGGAGTCTAAACAATGTCTTATCTTGATAGTCTTAATCATCCTTCGAATTCGCTCAGGATGAAAAGATTAGACTTTAGACTTTAGACAGCCTATCGGTTTTCACAATAGTCTCGTTATGAAAACCCTTTAGAATGAGTACGCCTGCTCCGAGACAATCTTGACTTTGGTCTCATCCTTCAAACCGGCTTGCCCAACCACGATCACCTTCTCGCCTGGTTCGATCTTTGACAGCGACTCAACTTTCTCATAATCTTGATATCCAACATCCAACGTGACTTTTTTGGCGACACTGTCGCGAACGACGAAGACATGCAGGTTTTCACTTTCATAGATCACCGCAGTTTTCGGGATCAATACCGTGTTCTCGTGTGTATCGGTGATGATGTGAACATTCACAAACATCCCCGGTCGCAATCGGTTCTCTACGTTGCGGATGCCAATTGTGACTTTGAACGTGCCGCTTTGCGGATCCACCACCGGGCTGACGCGCTTGATCCAGCCGGAGAATCGCTCATCTTCCAGATGCTGCGATGTGACGTAAGCTCTTTGTCCTTTAGCTACCCTGCCGATCTCTTTCTCCGGCACATGCACCACCGCAATCATTTCCTCGGTATTGATGACGGTAAACAGCTTATCTGATGGCTGAATCCGATCCCCGGGACGCCGTAAGCGTTCACCGATGACGCCTGAGATTGGAGAAGTAATCTTGGTGTAATCCAAATTCAGTTTTGCTTGCTCCCACTGAATTCTTTTGGCTTCGGCGGCAAACTTCGCTTGCTCAAATTCTTCCTTACTCAATAAATTCTTCTCGTACATTGCCTTTGCTCGCTCGAAGCGGCTCTTTTCTTGCTCATAGTTGACCCGAGCTTGCGCTTCTTCCAACGCGTATTCATCCGCCTCTAATTTCATCAAAACCTCATCTTTTTTGACATACTCACCCTCTTCGACATAAATTTCTTCCACCAAACCCTGTACCCGTGAATAGACATCGGTCATCTTTTCAGTTTCCAGATTCGAACTCAAAAGAATGTAAGAAGAGATGTCGCCGGTGCCAACAGTAGTGGTTTCCACCGGAATCCGCTCTTCGGCTTCTTTGTCTTTCTTTTTGTCCTTCTTGATGGATGTCGTATCATCATTGGCCCCCTTTACGACGTCATTGTTGTTCTCACTGTGGGCGTCTCCGCCAGCACAGTTCAATTGCAACAAAGATATCGCCAGAACGACACCCATAAAGACACCGAGCAATTTACTTGTCATTGTAATCTCCTGCTTCAAGATATTATAAAACTCGGAACCTCGTGAGCCTCCACCTAAGCAAACATTCAACTTACTTATTTAATTCAGGTTCCGTTAAAACCGCAAGTCTTGACGAACTGCTGTAACGTTAACATGGTGATTTTGACAGCTTGATTTTAGAATAACTGCATTCAATAGGCTGGAGGCTAGTACTGGCAATTTTGTACGATCTTGCGATTTGTATGTTTCGTAGAATCTAATCTGAAAGACGAAACGAGGTGTTTAGATTTGCTGCTTGAGAATGAATCGGATGGGGATGGTCAACCAGATTTTGACTCTGTGTTCTCGCTGCATGGCCGGGTGCCACTTTACAGCCGTGACGGCCTTCTGAGCGGCTTGTTCAAATCCGACGTCTTTGCCCGAATCTTTCAAGATTTCAGTCTTGATGGCATTTCCGTTTTTATCTATCAGGACGGCAATAACCACCGTACCTTCAATGCCCGCGTCAAGGGCCTTCTGCGGATAGATAAGATTTCTTCTTATGGAAGAATAACCGCCAACCGGCGCCGGAGGAGAATCGTACGGTACGAAAACGTAGCCATCGTCAATATCCTGTTCCGGTTCGACTGGCAGGTCCGGGTCGACAGCATTCTCTGTTTCCACCGGTACACTTGGTCTAGGCGGTGGTCGTTTTTGCATTGTCTGTGGCACTTCTTGTATCCTGAATTGAGCTTTTCTCGGATTGAGTTTTGGAGGGGTGATGTTGACCTCCGGTCTGATGAGAAACAGCGTGATGGTTAACAAAAGAGATATGATAACTGATAATTCAAACACCTTGCGATATTCACGACGCAAGTCGACATGTTTTCCTTTGTAGAAGTGCATGACCCTTTTATATAAAGTATAAAGGTGATTCTATTACCTCATTCAAATATATCTCGTCGATTCAGAAATATCAAGGCAAGTTTCATTGATTTAATTCAAAGGAACTATTATTTTTGTAACAAGTGGAACACGAAGACTATGCATGTTTTTACTTCCGAAAGTGAAAATAAGTTGCCTCTAAAAAGTCTCGTACAATTCTTACTGATATTTGCGATTTCCACGACCCCGTGTTATCGTAGCATTGATCCATCACCCGGACTGCAATCGAAAATTACAACCGTTTCAGTCTTCAAAGGTCTTGACAAACAGCACCAAGAATCCTGTTCGATCTGCATCGAGTGTCCTCTCTCCCAAAATCAGGAATACTACTTTGATCTCATTCCCACAGGCATCGTTTTAAAGTACCGGTCTTTTGGATCGAATGAAAAACCAATTCTGCTAAATCGCACCGGAAGAGCTCCGCCTCAAATCCTTTCGGTTCGCCAATAATTGCAAAACTCTCTTCTTACATCTCACTGCGTTTTGTTCAGGGTGATTCCACCCATTCATATTTTATTTTTTATGAGCTTTCCGGAAGGATTATCGAATTGAAGGATAAAATAAACAAATTGGGCATAAAACGTGTCATTCGAAAATTAAATCATTTCTTAGTCATCTTGATAATAGGGTTTTTCATGCTTTTCGGAGCTTGGTGTCTGCCCACCAAGATGATGGAAAGGGTTCTTAAATCGTTAAAGATAAAATCTACGGTTGAAGATATATTGAAGGACGAAACAGGGGAATGACTCATGACTTTGCCGAGCCTGAGAATATCGTGCATCCGAGGCTCCGCATAGGCGTCAACGTAAGGAACCTTCCTCATTGTCACCCTGAGTGTGGGGCAAGAGGCTGAATTCAGCACTAACAAGGTTTCTCTCTCCACTTCGTTCCACTCGAAATGTCAATCCCGGCCTGAAGTTTACGTCTCAAATCAATATAGAGCCTATTTCTTTATTGAAAATTGCCAACCAAATTCTTGACAAAGAACCTTGAAATGTTTACATTGTTTTAAACTAATTTAACTTAGATGTCGATTGAACAATGGACGGGAACAGCATCGAGGAAAAAAAGCAGCGTTTGGCAGACTCGGTTGGCGAGTTTATTAAATACTGGGGGTTCAAAGAAATTCATGGCCGAGTTTGGGTGCATATTTACCTTGCAAAGCATCCGATCACAGCCAAAGAACTGACGAAGCGGCTCGGAGTGACGAAAGGTCTCATCAGTGTTACCCTTTCGGAACTAATGGCTTATCAGGTGATCGAAAAAGTCAGTACGGGAAATGCCAAATCACCGGCATATCAGTCGAATACGGATCTGGTTCAAGTTATCTACAACGTGCTACGGAATCGAGAACTTAAATTGACCAATCGTATTCAGGAAAATGTGATTGCGTTGTTGAACGCGATGGCCGAACGAGATCCGGAAATGGTTGAAAAGTTGGAAAAGTTAAACGAGATGACAACTTTTGCCGTGGATAGTCTGCAAAAATTGATGCAAAACAAAACAATTTCAGCAGGTCGTTTTAAGTCACTAATGAGACTAATTTCGTAACCAAATCAGAACAGACTTGATTTCGAACTATTTTGACCTGAGGAGGGGTTAACGGACTTAATGTTGATACAGAAATCCAATCATTGGCAGCCAATTTTACAGGAACTGCAAACTTCAGATTTTCTGGCAGGCTTTTATCATTCTGCAATCGCTCATCGTCTGCGCATCGCCGTTTGGCGATTCCCCAATGAGCAGAAACCCAACGCCATCGTTGACCTGTCTGGCAGCCACGATACGGTCGGCATCAACTTAGCCGTACTGCCTGCGGGTTTTCTCGTCACACCATTTGCTAATCAGGCCGAAAATTCTTCGTACTTAATCAAAGCTCAACTTTTTTGGGATGGCACGACCTGTGCTTTTTTAGGTGACCTCGCAGGGAACGAACGAATCATCGAAAACAAGCGACGAATGCTTCATTCAATTAAGGAGTGGAATCACAACCACCGAAATGATTCGGGGAAAAGACCGGATTTCCCAAGGTGGTTTCGAGGCCGCACACAAGATGCAGAGACCTTTGAAGCTACAGAAGACCAATACTGGTCGTGGGTCAACGAAGCCGTTCGGCAAATAAAAAGCAAGCGACTTAGAAAGGTGGTGCTTGCACGTAATGTTAAACTTCCGTTGACGGAAAGCTTCGACCCGTTGATTCTGTTTCAGGATTTGTGCCGTCACTATCCAAATGCGTTTGTTTCTGTCGTTGCCCTACCGGGAATCGGGACGTGGATCGGTGCAACGCCGGAGCTGTTTATCCGTCTTCACGACCATGAGTTAACCACCGTTGCTCTGGCAAGTACGCAAAAAGTGTCAGATGAAAAGAAGGTTGTTTGGGATGAGAAAGAGCTGGAGGAACAGGAGATTGTCAGTGACTACATCCGCGAATGTTTCTTACAGCAAAACATCGATACGTTTGATGAGACCGGTCCTGAAACTTTGCGAATCGGCGACTTGCTGCACCTTCAGACCCAATTTGATCTCAAACTGGCTGCCGAGAATGGCATTCAATCTGCAAATCGTCTGTTGCAGGCGCTCCATCCGACTCCCGCTGTCTGCGGTGTCCCGAAAGCCAAGGCTTTAGAATTTATCCGCGAAAGGGAAATTCAGGATCGCGAATTCTATGCGGGACATTTGGGACCCATCAACTTTCATGGCCGAACGAATCTGTTCGTCAACCTCCGCTGTCTGCAATTGCAGGGCAATTCCGCAATTCTATACGCCGGGGCAGGGATCACAAGGGATTCCATCCCCGAACAAGAGTGGTTAGAAACCGAACTCAAGCTAAATTCGTTGCGCGCATTTCTTGACAATGGTCCTGCATCTGAACCACGTTCAGAGCCAGGGATCAAGAATAGAGAGAGAAAGGTTCTTTGTGAACAAGGGATTTAGGCAGGGCATCGTAAACATTGCGGAAATTTGTGCGCAGAAGGAGATAGCCGACGTCATTATTTCCCCGGGATCGCGTTCCGCACCGTTGACGCTGGCGTTTCTGCGGCATCCCGAACTCACCTGTCGCACCATCGTGGATGAACGCTCTGCTGCATTTATTGCATTGGGTTTGGCGCAACAAACGCGTCGACCGGTCGGATTGGTCTGCACATCCGGGACGGCAGGACTAAATTATAGTCCTGCGGTTGCTGAAGCCTACTATCAGGAAATCCCGTTACTCCTGTTTACCGCCGACAGACCTCCCGAATGGATCGATCAAAATGACAACCAGACCATCCGGCAGCAGCAGATGTACGGCGGGCATTGCCGAGGATTCTTCGAGCTGCCGGTTGACGATTCCCCCCCGGATGCCGCCTGGCACCTGGAAAGAATCATCTCGGATGCCGTAAGCACCAGTCTGTTCCCTGTGCCGGGACCGGTTCATATCAATGTGCCGCTACGTGAACCCCTCTATCCAGAGTCTGAATTCAGTTATAAAAAAGACGCCAAGGTTGTTTCTCTGACTCCCTCGGAAAGAAGCTTAAGCGAGTCTGTTTGGCAAGAGTTGGCATCGGTGTGGGATGAAGCGTCGAAGAAGCTCATCGTTGCCGGGATGCACAATCCGGATCCGAAACTATCAAAGAGTTTGCGGGAATTACAGCAGAACCCGTCTGTCAGCGTGATTTGTGACGTGACCTCAAATTTGTCTGACGCAAGCAAGATTCAGCATTCGGATATGTTTTTGGGGTCAGGCGATCTGCAGGTCTGNNTCCCGATTTGTTGTTGTCATTTGGCGGTCCGGTGGTGTCGAAAAACTTAAAACTGTTTCTCCGTGAGCGCAAGCCGAGAATGCACTGGCAACTGCAATCTTCGCCCCAAAGCATCGATACGTTTCAAGCACTCACCAGGATCATCCCGGTATCTGCTGACTATTTCTTTGAAAATTTGAGAAAACGTCTTGCAGCGAATGAAGGCCGCAGCCCGGGTGAATTTGAACACTCTTACGCAGGACGGTGGCAAGCATTCGAAGAAAAAGCGCTGAGTTCTATAAAGAAGTTTCTAGCAGAGATACCTCACTGCGAATTTTCAGCCATGAATACCATCCTGAATCGTCTTCCGCCGCAGAGTCATGTACAATTGGGAAACAGTTTTATTGTCCGCATGGCGAATTTCCTGGGGGCGCCGGACGAGCGAAATGTCAAAGTGAACTCAAATCGGGGCACCAGTGGCATTGATGGTACACTCGGCACTGCCGTCGGGGCCGCTTTGGCCACTTCTAAAATCACCACCTTTATCGCCGGCGATTTGGCATTTTTCTACGACCGCAATGCTCTGTGGCACAAGTACGTTCCTCCTAATCTGCGAATTGTCATCATCAACAATCAAGGCGGTGGCATTTTCCGAATTCTGGATGGTGCCCGATCGCTACCGGAACTGGATCAACATTTTGAAGTGGAACACAATCTGACCGCAAAGAATACCGCAGAGGATCACAACTTGAGTTATATGTTTTGTGACTCTGCAGAAAATTTGGAAGCGTGTTTGTCTGAGTTTTTCAAGCCCAGCGACAAAGCAGGCATCCTGGAAGTTCACACAGACAAAAACGTAAATGCAGAAACATTTCTTCAATTTAAATCTATTATGAAGGAGCTCAAATGAACAAAAGTAATATAAAATGGGAAACCCTCAAAGAGTTTGAGGATATTCTGTTTCAATATTATGAGGGAATCGCAAAAATAAGCATTAACCGGCCCGAGGTGCATAACGCCTTCCGGCCCAAAACCGTATTTGAACTTTCCGAGGCCTTTGAACTGGTTCGACAAAACAGCGACGTCGGCGTCATCATTTTGACGGGAGAGGGCGGCAGAGCGTTTTGCAGCGGCGGCGATCAAAAAGTGCGGGATGTCGGTGGATACGTCGGTGACGACGGCGTGCCGCGTTTGAACATCCTGGACGTTCAGAAACAAATCCGTTCCCTGCCAAAACCGGTGATCGCCATGGTTGCAGGTTGGGCCATCGGGGGTGGACATGTTTTGCATGTGGTTTGCGATTTAACCATTGCCGCCGACAACGCCCGCTTTGGTCAAACCGGTCCGAAGGTCGGCAGCTTCGACGGTGGATTTGGTACGTCCTTCTTAGCCAGGTGTGTGGGTCAGAAGAAAGCACGGGAGATCTGGTATCTTTGCGATCAGTACGATGCGCAGGNNATGCGCAGGCAGCCTTGCAAATGGGATTGGTCAACAAAGTGGTGCCGCTTGAGGAGTTGGAACGCACCACGGTGGACTGGTGTTTTAAAATTTTGTCCAAAAGTCCCATGGCCATTCGATTGTTAAAATCGGCCTTCAATGCAGAATTGGATGGTCAAGCGGGCTTACAGGAACTGGCTGGAAATGCGACTCTGTTGTACTATCACACCGAAGAAGCCAACGAAGGACGTAAGGCGTACGTTGAAAAACGCAAGCCGGACTTCAGAAAGTATAAGCGGTATCCTTAGGGTACAACAACCGTCCCCGTTTGTTGACCGTACGGCAACCGTCTGGTTTGCCAATTTCGAACGAGACGTACGAAGTACGCGTCTTTAATTCAAAAACGTTTGAATGAGCCATGACTAAAACCATCCAAATTTGGCTGTCTGCATTTCGGTTGCGCACATTGCCTCTGGCCACGGCCAGCATCGCCCTTGGCAGTTTTCTGGCTGCCTCCGAGGGAGCCTTTGAATGGCATATTGCCATGCTTTGTTTTGTCACTGCCGTTTTACTGCAGGTGCTGGCAAACCTTGCCAACGATTATGGCGATGCTGTGCACGGGGCCGACAGCGAAAACCGTATCGGACCAAAACGCGCCACTCAATCCGGTTTGATTTCCACAAAAACGATGCGTTTGGCGCTGGTCATTTTGGTGTTACTTTGTCTGGGGGTGGGCTTCATTTTAGTGCGCGGTCAAAGTCCCATTTTTTATCTGGCGGGATTGGCCGCCATCGCCGCCGCACTTGCATACACCGCAGGACCGAGGCCTTATGGCTATGCCGGATTGGGCGATCTCTTTGTGTTTCTATTCTTTGGGATTGTCGGGGTTTTCGGTTCATGCTATTTGCAAACACAGCACTTAGACCTTCAAATTATATTGCCGGCCGCTTCTTGTGGATTTTTCTGTGTTGCGGTTTTAAACGTCAACAACATCCGCGATTTAACTTCCGACAAACTGTCCGGCAAACACACGCTTCCCGTTCGTTTGGGTGAAAAAAATGCCCGAATTTATCATGCGATCTTATTGGCTCTCGGTTTCGGTACTGCGTTTGTGTTCACTCTACTGAATTGGCAAACCATCTATCAATTCCTCTACTTCATGACGCTGCCTCTCGTTTTGGTCAATGGACGCGCCGTTTTGAAAACCGAGTCTGCGGCTCTGGATCCTTACCTTAAACAATTGGCATTGACCACCATGTTATTTAGCCTCACATTTGGCCTGGGTACGTTGATTTGAATCCATTTCGAGCAAGTTTCAAAAGATTCACTTTGAAATTCAAAAACCCTATGGAAACGTCAAGGGGAGTCCTCACCGAACGAGACATGTACATGGTTCTTTTTTCGAGCGTGTCTCCTGAAACGTTGACGGGGTTTGGAGAATGTGCACCATTGCCGGGTTTGAGTGTTGACAATCTATCAAAATTGCCTCAAAAGTTGCAGGAAGTCTGTGCTCTGCTGAATAGTGGGGTGGAGGTCTCTGACTTAGATCTTGTTCAGTGGCCTGCCATCCGATTCGCCGTCGAGGCCGCACGACTTGATTTGGAAAGAGGCGGAAAACGCTTGCTATTTGATACGGAATTTACGAGAGGCGAACAAGCCATTCCCATAAACGGGTTGATTGTCATGGCGGATTTCGACTCGATGCTGAATCAGGTATTTGAGAAGATCAAACAAGGATTTGACTGTATCAAGATAAAAGTGGGAGCCCTGGACTTTGACGCTGAGTGCGAACTCTTGAAAGAAATTCGAAAAAGAGTTTCACCGGCCCAAATACAACTGCGCTTAGATGCCAATGGTGCATTTGGTCCGGAAACAGCATTGGATAAGCTTGTACGCTTGAGTGAGTTCGAAATTCACTCCCTCGAGCAGCCAATCAAAACCGGGCAGTGGGAGACCATGGCCAAAATCTGCGCTGAGTCGCCCATAGCCATCGCCCTCGACGAAGAACTCATCGGTGTTCATTCGAGAACGAAAAAGCGGGAGTTGTTAAACACTATCAAGCCCCATTACATTATTCTAAAACCGACGCTTGTCGGGGGACTCAAGGCCGCCGAAGATTGGATCGCCCTCGCCTCCCAATTGAATATCGATTACTGGGTCACCTCGGCGCTGGAATCCAATATCGGGCTCAATATTATCAGCCAGTGGACCAGCACGCTCCCCATCGGAATGCATCAGGGGCTTGGTACCGGGCAACTGTTTGTGGAGAATTTTCCCTCGCCGCTAAGAATACGTGAGGGCAGTCTGACATACTCTGCGTCACACACGGTCAATCCACTGACGGACCTGAAACTGGTCTAGGGGGTGTGAAGAAATAACTTGGAAAGTAATTCTTTAGCTATATGAAGAGTGGAGCGCAAAAATCAGTGAGCGAAGCGAACGTATTTTTGCAATGCGGTTTGTATATACGGCAAAAGTACGCTTCGCTGACTTTTGCGCTTCAAACCTTGCCTTCGGAGGCTCTCAAAGAATCGTAATTAAGTATTTCACACCCCCTTAACTTCCATGAGTTCGTTTACAGGCTTAACTCTAAATCGGAAATACATCAGCAAAGAATGGATTTGCAACCACTTCAGAAATCTCGATCCCAAAACACTTTCGGATAATGAACTTCGAACGCTGGTCTTCTGTGGTCACTGGTTGACCGGCGCCCGGGAATTCACGATTCAGACTTCCGGTTCTACCGGTGCTCCCAAAACCATTCGGCTTTATCGAGAACAGATGACAGCGAGTGCGCGCCTGACCGGGGACGCTCTCAATTTGAAGAAAGGCGATCATGCCCTGGCCTGTTTGTCGCCTGCTTATATCGGCGGTCTCATGATGTTGGTGCGTGCCATGGTCCTGGATTTAGAATTGACCGCGGTTGAACCCAGCGGCAATCCATTTGAAAGTCTTTGCGTTTCGGATGAATCGAGCGTGGAGTCCTTCGATTTTGCTGCATTTGTGCCGTTGCAGTTGCAGAACATGATTTCCGGAAATAAGGACGCCATCGCTTTCTTAAACAAAATGAAAGCTATTCTGGTAGGAGGAGCACCCGTCCCCGTTTCGTTACGAAAGAAATTGCAAGCGATTCAAGCTTCCATTTATGAAACGTTTGGAATGACGGAGACGCTTAGTCATATCGCTTTGAGACGTGTAAACGGTCCCGGAGCTTCGGATCATTATCAGGCCTTACCGGGTGTCACATTGGGACTAGATCGTCGCGGCTGTTTGACGATTCAAGCCCCTTCGACAAAACGGCAATTCGTTATGACGAATGACCTGGTGGAATTGAAATCAGACGGCAGCTTTGTCTGGCTGGGCAGAATCGATAACGTCATCAACACCGGTGGGGTGAAAGTGCAGCCGGAGAGTGTTGAGCGGATCATCGAGGAAACTTTGGCTGCGATTCCCGATATCGGTGTGAACCTCCTGGAAAAATGTGGCTTTTTTGTTGGCTCTATCCCTGATGAAATTTTGGGGGAGAAGGTGACCATTGTTTTTGAGGGACTTCAATTCCCGCAGGAGATTATAGACCCACTGTTCAAGAATTTGACTCGGAACCTCAACAAGTATGAGGTTCCCAAGGCGGTGGCGTGTGTGGAATCATTCGTCCGAACGAGAAGTGGGAAAATTGATCGGAAGGCAACCTTAGACAAGCTCGTCGGCCCCAAAGTATGAGGTTATTTGAACCGGTATCCAAGATTAAGGCCGAGTACAAACCGGATTTCATCATTCCAAAAATCATCTACAGGTAACTTGAAATGCAGGCCAGGTCGAACCGTGGCAAAACCCACGCTTGCAGCAACTGCAATTTGATAAACTGTACGACCCGCTTTTGAATTAAACCTGGATAGATGCGGGGTACCCCCATCCAGAAGGTAGTGACCGGTGAGACCGCCGATGACGCTGACTTGTTCCATCTGATACCCAAGCCGAATGCCGTAATCGAGTGTTGAATAATTACCCGGTCCCCCCTCTTGTGCAACGCTGTGCCCGCCGGACCATCCGCCTCGAAGGTGAAGGATGACGCTTGAAGCAAAATTGCTGTGGTAGTTTAACCGGGCCTTCGCTGAAAGATCATAATCTATGAAGGCTTCAAAACGCTCGGAATCCGTAATTTGTGCCACATTGGCGGCTCGAGATTCCAGATCCGCTCCCAGCGGCAGGCGCAAGCCTAATTCTACAAAAAACGGCAAATCCTGTTTTTGGATTTCCACGCCGAGATACGGATTTCCAATGACCGTACTGGCTTCCAAACGGTCGAGGCCGAAATCATCCTTGTACCCGTGGTGGGCAAACGGGATGTCACCCACGATTGTGATGGTCTGCGAAAGCGGAAGGCGGCCACTAATAAATAGCATGGCGGTTGTAGTTGAACTGTTCGAGTCCACAAAATACGGCTTCAGAAATTCAACGGCCATGGATGTTCCCCGGTCGTGCGCCAGCCAAATCGGTTGCGCTAAAATCGACGTGACAAAAAATACAAATTTTGAAAGGGCAAGTAAGATTAACATTCTTGTCATAGTGTTCACTCCATTTTTTGAAGACAATCTTGCCGCAATTCGATACCATGCAAAACCTCCACCTGCAAACAGATTCCACTTAATCTGTTTTTCCCCACCTGATGATACTCTCATCATCTTCAAGCGTCAAGCGAAATTCACTACGGCTAATCTTAAAAACTTTGGTGCCATCGATTGTCAAAGTGAAGCCCTCGATGTCATAGGTACCGAAAAATCTTTCAAAATCGTCCTGTTGCCCCTGTCCCGGAATTGTCGTTCTCGTTGAGATGATGATGTTGATTTCCGATTCTTGCAGAGCAGCTCCAAAGTCGCCAATGAGAAGGACCCCGGACACAGTCCGAGTTGCTCCGTTTCCAATGTCCACCGGCCTATCGGCTACAAACGTGGTATTTGTTCGCTTATCGGTTAAGCTGAGCATTGTCCAACTCCCTCGCAATGCCTCAGGGGATAACGGATCGACACTACAGGTCATCCATGAGACAAAAACAGTGTACAAAACGGACGAGATAAATTTTTGAATTGTGGGTTTCATTTTGGGTCTCCCTTATTCAAGCGCTGCCAACAAGGCCCTTCACTCACAATAGATGACAACTTCACAAAGGCCCCAACCCAGACCTGAATTCTATTTCTGGGAAATGCCTGTCGGTGCGACTTCTTGAAGCGGGGCCATGTGGCATATCTACTCGACAAAAAAGGTCTGCCCATGGGAAAAGGCTTCACTACCCCAACCGGTCATCGGCTGAGATTCCCTGGAAGCAAGAAGATCATCCACATACAGATCACAAAGATTCTATGGTTGAAAAGCATTTTTTATTCCACCTTTTAACACAGCATTTTGTATCTAACCCTGTTCGCTAAGCCGTTTCAACTCCCATCACTCGTACTCAATCTCCACCAATTTGCAACTCTTACTGTACCCCAAAGTACGTTTCATGATCGGAAAAAATCGGCACGAGGCGATGGCGAGGGACAGCTCCACCAAACCCTCCTCTCCATACGCATCACGAATGCGCCGGCGCAAAGGTTCGTCTTCACTGGTGGCCTTAACCACGGCTTCCGCAAACCGATAGACATTTGCGAGTTCTTCGGGGAGATCCTCCGGCGTTTCGGTCAAAACAGCCTGCAAAATATCTTTGTTTATTCCACTTTGCCTGGCGGAGTTGACTTCGATTTGCACGCAGGCGCCACAATCTTCATCCCGTGTGGCAACAATACGAGCAACGTGATATGCTTCCGCAGGCAAGGATTTGCGGTAATTGGAGATCGGCAGGATCTTGGTGAATTTAAAGAATGCGGGCAGCGACACCCGGACGACATGACGCAAATAATCAACCGATTCTCCGAGCTGTTTTTCAACGCTGGCGAGTTTTTTCAAGATAATTTTTCGCAGCATGACAATGTCCCACCAAAATGCACCTATTGTGACTTTTTACCATAATGAATAGCAATTCCCCCCAACAAGTAGGATTTGAAATCTATTTCCACAAATCCGGCGTTTTGCAGACTTTGTTTGAATTGAGTTGGAGAGAGAAAGGTCATGGTGGTTTGATACAAATATTTGAATGGGGCTCCCTGTCCGGTCGCAAGCCTGCCGATGAGCGGCATGATCGTCCTCATGTGCAGCCGAAAGCCCAGCCGAAGAAGGGATGTCTCGGGCCGACTTAACTCGAGAATCGCGAATCTACCGCCCGGTTTGAGCACCCGAAATGTCTCGTTTAACACGTCGTCCAAAAAGTGAAACACGTTGCGCATGGCAAAGCCACTGACGACGCCATTGAAAGAACAATTCATGTATGGCAGGAAGTTCGCTGACCCTTGCTCAAGTGCGACTTTTCCCGTGTAGTTGTTTTTATCGGACAGTTTTGATTTGGCCTGGGCAAGCATGGCACGGGAAATGTCAAATACATGCACTTGCCGGGAACCTGCTTTGAGGGCTTGTCCAGCCAGATTGCCGGTACCGGCAGCCAAATCCAGGATAACTCCGGTAGCTTGATCGTCTAACAACTCCACCGTGTTGCGCCGCCAGGTGTCATCCCGGAAGAAGGTCACCCAGCGATTAAAGCGATCATATTTGTGCGCCAGATTGTCGAATAGCTCGGCGACGTATCTCTGTCGCCGTTCGGGATCAACCGTTTCTGAGTTGAGATTCGCGAAGTCGTCACGCATTTGGGATCACATCGATTTCTTTACGACGCCCGCCAGCTCTCGCAAGTCATGCATCAAATGCTCAAACTCGGCTAATCCCAGGGATTGGGGACCGTCGGAGAGCGCTTTCTCGGGATCGTGATGCACTTCGATGATGAGGCCGTCGGCACCCGCAGCCATGGCGGCTTTGCTGGCGGAGGCAACAAAATTTCGGCGGCCCGTACTGTGAGAGGGATCGACGATAATGGGCAGGTGCGAAAGTTCTTTGATGGCGGGAACAGCCAGGATGTCCAGGGTATTTCTGGTGTACCGTTCGAAGGTGCGAATGCCTCGCTCGCAGAGGATGACCTGCTCGTTGCTTTCGAGAAGGAGGTATTCTGCGGCCAGGAGGAGCTCTTCGTAAGTCGCGCTCAGATTGCGTTTGAGTATGATCGGCTTTTGGGTTTTGCCCGCTTCTTTGAGCAAGTCAAAGTTGTCCATATTCCTCGAGCCAATTCTGAAGATGTCGGCATGCTCGTTCAGCAACTCCAGATGCGACGGGGCCAGGACTTCACTTTCGATCAGGNNAGATATCGGCATACTCATCCAGCAACTCCAGGTGCGAAGGAGCCAGAACTTCGCTTTCGATCAAGAGGTTGGTTTCTTTTCGAATCGACTTGAGTATCTCGATTCCCTCTGGGCCGGTTCCCTGGAAAGAATAAGGTGAAGTTCTTGGCTTGAAAAGAGAGCCACGAAAGATTTTGGCACCGGCTTTCTCTACGGCCCTGGCAGTCGTCAGCCCCTGCTCTGGATTTTCCAAAGCGCAAGGGCCGGCAATGACGGTGAAATAACCCTCTCCAACGCGAATGTCTTTGATTGTGATGATACTCTTATGGTTGGAAGAAGTTTTTCGGACCTTTGTGCCTTCTAGTTTCTCCATCCGCTTTTTATGAAGTAGTCTCATATCGCTGTTTTTGAAAGATTAATGCATTCACCTAAAATAGAAAATATTTAAGATTTGTCAATAAAATTCTGGCAAAATTCGGGGGACTAAAGGGAAGCGTGCGAATTTACTGGTTGATCAGTTACTTGGATGACATCTGTGGTGGAAACAATTTCCAGCACAGGTCACCGAAGCATATTTCACCTTGAAATAGTCACTCTTGACGATAATCAGCGGGTCATTTTTAATTTTATAGCGATAGGCTGTCCAAAAAGTTCATTTCTCTTCGTCCTCAGCGAAATTGAAGGATAATTAGTTTAGTGTCTGAAGGAAAAGTCCTCAAATCTAAAGAAATCATGGTTCGACTCCACCATGAAGAAAATTTAGCTTCATCCTGAGCAAGTCGAAGGATGTTGGTTGAGCAATATCGACTTTTCGTTCAAACATCACTACTGTCCCGCTATTAGTCAAATAAAAACAGTTGTTTAGTGATCTGGACGTTAATGTTTTTGTAATCGTTATCTCTAAGTAGTTGTAAAATAGGGATTTTTTCGAAAGGCGTGACACTCAATATTTGCAAAGAAGTGTAGAGAGGCGCCTTTATTTTCAGTGGCTTTTTAACGATTGCCACCAGAAGATAGACAGAGATGGCAATCCAGATTTGAGTTTTGAGAGCATTTTCAGAAGTTCCATAAAAGGATTTGATTTTTAGATGGTGCTTGATCCACTTAAAGAAGGGTTCGATCTGGCATCGACACTTATAGAGTTGAGTAATTGTCATCGCAGGAAGAGAGAAGTTGTTGGTTAAGAAAGTGAAATCCTTGTCGGTTTCGGAGTTATAATATCGAATCCGGCGCAACTTGTCTGGGTATTTTTTTGATGGGTAGAAGCCGTTAATAGATTGTTTGGTCACATTTGAGTCCCGTAGACTTGTCGACACCGTTCGAATATAATCTTCGAAATTGGAAATTGGACTTTGCACGGATAACGAAATATGCGTCAGATTTCTCGAAGCTGTGAAGACGTTTAAAATCCAGATAACCACGCTCCATTACATAGTAACAACCGGGTTCAGGAATCGATTCATCAAGTATATTCACATCCTGGTACTTGCCGTCGGTTATCTCTATGAAGGTAGGAATGCTTCCGCGTAAATCAAGTAAAGTATGTAACTTAACTGCCCCTTTTGTTTTTCGAAATGTCGCCCATGGAAAAAGTGACAGACATAGGTCAATCGTTGATGAATCAAGCGCGTAGACGGTATCAGATAGCTCTATACCGAATTGTTCATCGCGATAAAGCGCGCGGGCATTTTGAATCAGTAGCTGCGCGAAATCGGCACAAATACGCCAATCGCGATTCGTCGAAAGGATTTAATTGGTAGAAACGCCATGATCTGGGAAAAAACACGTTGTCCATCATTCATTCGCCACTCCTTTGTTATATATTGAGGAATGGCAGGAAATCGAGGACACTTATTTTCATAAGTTAACTCCTTTATTTTAGCAACTTATGATCCCTCATTTTTAACAACGTCGGGACAGCAGTGATGGAAATTAAGAATTTACACAGATTTTAGTGGTTATTTTGACGAAATTTTCTTAAATTCTCCCAGTTAGAACTTTGAACTAAACAGGTTAACAACTCTATGCCAAGCCGCGCGCAAAAAATACGACTCGGAGTGTTTGTGGTTATCGGATCTTTGGCCGTGATATCACTCATTGCATTCTTCACCAGCGAAAAATATCTCCGAAAACGAGACACGTACTTTATCGGCTATGAGGATGTGTCCGTGAGTGGATTGGAGGTCGGCAGTCCGGTGAAGTACCTGGGTGTGAAGGTGGGAACCATCACGGATATTCGTATCGATCCTGAGGATGTCAGCCGTATCATTGTCAAAGTGGAGTTAAAAGAAGGGACACCGATTAAGAAAGACGCTCGCGCAGACATTGTCTCCATGGGAATTACCGGGCTGAAGATGATTGAAATTCATGGAGCCAGCAAAGAGGCTGATCTGCTCAGCGAGGGTGAATTCATCAAGGCTGGTAGCTCGGAAGAAATCACCGGTAAGGCAGAAGTGGTGGCTGAAAAAATGGAGCGTGTTTTTAACAATCTCCAAAGGTTCACCCGGCCAGCGAACCTGGAGAAAATCATGCAGATGATCGAACGAACCTCTGCTGCGCTTGATCAGGTGGAATCGATGCTCCGGGAAAACCGCCACGGGATTCAGAAAAGTATCCGGGCAGCACAGGACATTACCGCGCAGTTGGATACCACGAGTCAATTACTGCAAAGTTCTGCTGATCGTGTGCACCGCATTGTGTACAGTGATACGGTTGCCCAGATTTTGGCGAGCACCAGAGATGTTTCCATTAAGTTGAAAGAAGCAAATCTTGAACAGCTCATTCAGCAACTCAGTCAGGTAGCAGATCGAACAAACCAGCTATTGATTCAGGTGAATGAAGGCATGGAACGAGGCAGTGTCGATTTTCTGTCGAGCATGAGGGAGTTGCGCACTACCTTGGAAAATCTCAATTCGGTTTCCAGGTTAATTCAGGAAGATCCCTCGGTGCTGGTTCGAGGTACGAAAGTCAAAGGCGCCCCCGACCAGTACCTGGAGAGATAAATAAATATGCCACGTCTAATTCTGATTGCTATTTTGCTCGCTTCGTCTGTGTGGGGTTGTTTCAGTCGCAAGGCAGTGCAATTAAGATATTACCTGATTGAGTCTCCCGCCGCAGCCGAGGCAACGTTGTCGAGAGAAATCCCGTTAACGGATGCTTCATGTGAAATCCGAATTGTCAGCGTTCATCCTGCGTTTGCCGATAATCGCATTGCTGTGCGAATGAACACCCATGAACTGAATTATTATGCGCATCATAAGTGGGCGGTTACACCAGAAGAAACCTTAACTCAGCTTACTGAAGAGTATTTGCAGCGTCGTCGCATTTTCGCGACTGCGTCCAGTCGGGTCTGGAAATTTGCGCCGGAATACCAACTTCAAACACGGGTCAACCAATTGGAAGTTGTGCAGCAGGATGAGAAGTTGTCGGCACATCTGAACGTCGAATTCACGTTAATCCGAAACGCGTCAAAGCTGGCAGTGGCGTTTCATTCGGCCGACCGGAAGGTTCCGTTAGCTGAAAACGACTTGAACACATTCGCCTCAACGATTAGCGATCTGTTTTATAAGGAATTGCAGGTTCTTTCGGAAAAAATCACATCCTATTTGCAAGACGTCGACGTGTCTGATTCAGCAAATTAGCTGATTCCGGGTTTCCCTCATGGAACCAATTTTCATGCAAAACCACCGTAATGGCCAATCCGCGACCTACCATCTTTCCGGAGAAACTCTTTACCTGAGCGACTCATTTGTTATTGCCACAGTCGACGAGATTTTACGAGAGCTTTTCAAGGAGCTGCGAAAATATCCGCATCCATTTTTAAGGATCAACCTCGATGAAATTCAGCGCTTGGATAGCGCGGGTGTGGTGATCTTGAATTCAATAAGAAAAGAAATGCAGCAGAAGGGTGTGTCGGTGGAAATTGAAGGCGGCTCCGATTCGGTTCAGCAAATTCTGGACACGTTTACAATTGAAAAGAGTCGGCCGCATAAAGAACAGCAAAGGCCTTACCTCCTGGAATGGATCGGAGAAGGGGCCTACAGTCTTTTTGCTCATTCTCTTAAGAATTTTTTCTTCTTGATGTCGGATATTTTTTACTGGTCGGTTGTCGATTTCTTTCGGCGCAAGACCTATCGCAGAGGTGAATTTATTAATCAGTCGGTTTTGATCGGTGTCAACGCTGTGCCGATTGTCGGGGCCATGGCATTCCTGATCGGTCTGGTTTTGGCATTGCAATCAACCGCGCAGTTACGTCAATTTGGCGCCAATCGCTTTCTCGTGGACCTCGTTGTGATTGCCATGATGCGGGAAATGGGGCCGCTGATAACGGCCATAATCGTGGCCGGTAGAAGCGGCTCAGCCATCGCCTCGGAAGTGGCCACCATGAAAATTACCGAGGAGTTAGATGGGCTGACGACCATGTCGCTGGATCCGGTGCGATTTGTGGTGATTCCGAAAATGTATGCCAGCATTTTCACCATGCCGTTTTTAACCATTCTGGCGGATATTTTAGGGATTGCGGGTGGGATGGTGATTGCGTTTTTCTACATGGACATCACGCCGCGGGCCTTTTTGAATCGCATGGAAGACGTCTTGTATTTCCGAGATATTGTGACCGGCCTTATTAAGAGCCTCGTGTTTTCAACCATTATTGTCGTTACCGGGAGCTACTTCGGGTTTCGTGCTGCAAGAGGTGCGGAAGAGGTTGGCAAGGTTACAACAGCAGCGGTTGTGCTGGCCATCTCCCTCGTGATTGTCGCGGATAGCATTTTGGGGCTGATGTTTTACTAATGTGGGATGATAATTGACGAGATAATCATGGCGAGACAGCAAATCATACAAGTTCGAGACCTGTGGGCCAAATTTGGAGAGCACACCATCCTGTCAGATATCAACTTTGAAACGTTTGAGAATGAAATCACCGTGATCCTGGGTGGCAGTGGAAGCGGCAAGACCACAGTTTTAAAACATCTGATTGGTCTGTATCCCATCGAGCAAGGCTCGGTAGAAGTTTTGCACCGAAAACTGGAAGAGATGAGTGAAAGGGAAAAGTCTGAGTTTTTTCTAAAGATCGGCGTGTTTTATCAAAATGGCGCGCTCCTCAACTCACTAACGGTTGCGGAGAATGTCGCGCTCCCTTTGCAGCAACATACCAGGCTGTCCGATAATCTTATCGATGAACTTGTACGATTGAAACTAAGCCTGGTAAACCTGGAGCAGGCGTACGATTTGTTCCCCTCCCAGCTTAGTGGGGGCATGCGAAAGCGGGCTGCCTTAGCCAGGGCCATCGCCATGGATCCTCCGCTGCTCTTTTTCGACGAACCCGGTGCAGGCCTCGATCCCGTTCTGTTGGCCGCACTCGACGATCTGATTTTGAAGCTCAGGGATCAACTGGGCGTGTCGATCACCCTGGTCACTCACGAAGTTGCCAGCATCTTGCGTCTGGCAGATCGCATCGTGTTTTTAGACAATGGCCAGGTTCTGTTTTCGGGGACATTATCAGAAGCGCTTTCCGCTGGCATCGAAACGATTGATCATTTTTTTGAGAAGGGGAGCGCTCAAAACGGAAGCAAAACTTAATTGTAGCGCAACAAGATCGATGCAACATAAGTGTCGCATGCAACGCTTGTTTGTTGGTTTCATCTCATCCTCTGAACTTTTTTGATCCTCTTTATCGCTTCTCTCTCACCAGTCCGGCAGTAATTGTTACAGCAGAATTATAGGCTAAGTCTGGGTTTGTTATGGTGATAAGCTGATTTTTCTGCGTCTGGGAACAATTGTTGGCAGCGTTTGCTGGGCTAACCCGCACCGCCAATCTGGAACGTGGTATTGTATTTGCAGAATATTTATGTGATGAGAACTGAGGTGACATCGTAGAACGAACTGCTGTGAAATACTACAGACGACGGGGTGCCTAATGAATAAAAAGCCTAATATCTTGTTCATCGTGATGGATTCGGTTCGAGCTCGAAATCTCTCATGCTACGGATACCACCGCAATACAACTCCTAATCTTGACGAATTTGCATCGGAGGGCGCCATTTTTGAACAGGCTATTTCCGAGAGTTGTTGGACGCTGCCCGTGCATACGTCACTGTTTACGGGATTGTATCCCATGAATCACGGAGTGACCGTTTCTCAGGACGATTTGCCAGACAATTTCCCAACCTTGGCCCGTCTATTAAATGAACATGGGTATCAAACATGTTGCATATCGAACAATGCCTATATTAGTAAGGGCACGGGATTAACGCAAGGTTTTGAGGAAGTGAAAGATATTTGGCGCTTAACCCATCCGAGAGGCACGAAACGGACTCTGATGTCCAGAATAAAGATCAAGCTTAAAAAGTTTGGAAAGCTCAGTGAGCCTCTCATTGCTTTGATGCGTTTGCTCAGACACGGGCGTAAGATTTTGAGAGAAACGAAGAATAGCGAGGATAGCGGAGCCTATGTCACGAACGAGAGCATCAAGAAATGGCTGACAGAGTCGTGGGATGAGGAGCGACCATTTTTTATGTTTGTGAATTACATGGAGTGCCACGAAAAATACAACCCTCCATATCCTTACGACAGAAAGTTTATGCCATCTCGATTCTCTCGCTGGCGTGTCCTGCAAGTCAATCCCGACAAAGAGAAAATTTTAGAGTCGAGCGAGAAGAAAAAGGCTGAAGATTTGGAAATCATGAAGGCACTTTATGACGGTGAACTCAACTACTTGGACATGCGCATAGGCGAGTTGATTGATTACTTGAATAGTCAGGGTATCCTTGAAAATACGGTCACGGTGATTACGTCCGATCACGGCGACAGTCTCGGAGAACATGATGAGTTGGGACATCGCAGAGTATTGTACGAACAGTTGATACACGTGCCATTGTTAATTCGCTATCCAAGAGTCTTCACACCAGGAACACATGTGAAGGAGCAGGTTCAACTGAGCGACCTGTACCCAACATTCCTGGATTTGACCGAAGTAAAATCCGAGGAAGCGCCGTCCAATGGGTTTCGCGGTCTGTGTGATTTTTGCAATGGCCGGAAGCGGGAGTTCACAATTTCCGAGAATACGGCACCGAAGAGTTTGAATAGCATGCGCTCTCGCACAATCCGAACAGATAAATATAAGTTCATCTGGAACTCAAACGGCATGCACGAGCTGTACGATCTGAGGCAAGATCCCAACGAAACAAAGAATATTATTCGATCTAAGCCTAAGGTCGCAGCTCGACTTCAACAAAAACTTAATGAATGGGTAAATGAACATGAAGATTTTAAAGTCGAAAAATGTCAAGCTGTTTACGATTCGGCTTTATCGGAAAGACTAAAAGTTTTGGGGTATATTGATTGATATGATCGTTGTTAACATAAGACGAGGCGAATCTATAGATCGAGCTCTTAAGAGATTCAAACACAAATGTCAAAGAGCTGGGGTAATCAAAGAATACAAAAAATCGAGCTATTATCTAAAGCCCAGCGACAAAAGAAAGCTGGCAAAAAAAGTAGCAAAGAGGCGACAAAAGAAGGCCCAGCGAAATTCAAGATGATGTGTTTGTGTGGCCTCGCCGATCAAATTGTGGTTTAGTTTAAAAACTTTGATGAGGGTTGATTATGTTATTGTCAGTCAATCGTCATAATTTTCGAGAAGAAGTGTTGGAGTCCTCCCAATTGGTATTTGTAAATTTTTGGGTGAATTGGAGCGAAGAATGCAAGCAGATGAAAATGCTGATGAAGAAATTGGATAGTGAACTCGAACAGGGGTGCAAAATAGTTGAAGTCGATTGGGAAAAGGACCATAAGTTAGCAGAGAAATACCGCGTATTCGGTACGCCGAGCTTGTTGGTATTTAGTGATGGAGAACTAGTCGGACAATATTCCGGAACGCTCAATGTCAATGAGTTTTTTGAAGAGACCAACGCATGGCTCTCAACAAATTCAAAGCAAGAAATGATGGAAAATTAACGGATAACTTAAGAACGCAACATGGAGATTAATTTAATGGCGAAGGCAAAATCAGGTGACAAAGTAAAAATTCACGTCACGGGTAAGTTGGAAAACGGCACAGTATTGTCAAGCTCAAAAGATAATGGGCCCGTTGAAATCGCCCTTGGAAAGTCCAATATCATCAATGGCATACAAGAAGCCGTCATTGGCATGGAGCCCCTGGAGTCAAAAACGGTAAAGGTTCCACCTAAGAAAGGATTTGGGGAATATCGAGATGATCTCATTAAAGATGTCCCAAAAGAACATTTGCCTGAGGATGTATCTTATGAGGCCGGCAACACTGTAGAGCTGCCACAGACGGATGGCAAAATGGGACAAGTGAAGGTGGTGGATGTTTCAGATGCCAAAGTCAAGTTGGATTTGAATCATCCATTAGCCGGTAAGGACCTGGTTTTCGATATCACACTCTTGGAAATCGTTTAGGAGCAAGACACAGTCAACAGTCAATTGCCGGTTTCTCCGTATCGAACCGGAAACGTTTTTAGAAGGGAAACATGCCTGAATGAGTTACAAGAGAAAGTACTACAAAGGCCTGTGTCGTAAATGCGGTGAATTAAAAAGGCTGGTCTTGTGGCAAGAAGATGATTCACGGGAAATTCTCCGGCTACGTTGTTTGGATTGTTACACGATGAATGACGTCCCCGTCGAGCGCGTGTTGCGAAATGGGCGGGTTTTGACGGAAAACGAGCGCAAGAATCGCAAAGAAGCGCTTTCGCAAGTCTTGGAATACAGTCCCAAAAACACCTATTGGAAAGGACAGAGGATTCGACATCCCGTTCTAAATGATGTCGGCAAGGTGGTAAACAAAGTCGAAACCGATGGCAATCATCGGATAATTGTTGTCGATTTTGAAAAAAATGGAACTAAAAAGCTGGTTGAAGGATATATAATATCATCCACATAATTGAATCCTGCAAAATGCAAAAAATAATCGTTGCCACAATCGGTGTCACTTGGCTGTTGCTATTAGCCTGCGGCACAACAAAAAACCAAGGTTCCTCGGGCAATGGTGAAGAAATAAAGAATGTGTCCGTGGATCATCTTAGTCAGCCAAAGCTGGTCGGACAGTATGAAAATCAAAAAGTCCAGTTCACAGCCAAGTTTTCGAAAATCGTCTCAGGCTTCGATTTTGTTGGAATGGAACAGTACCAAACCACGCATTTTTTGGTTTCCTTGGTAAGCCAGGATGGCAAAACCAGCCTTCCGCATGTTTTGGTTCCGACGTACGAAGAACTTTTGCCCACGCTTAGCTCAAATGATCTGATACAGATCGAGGGTGTTCCCCATTTCACCGCCGATGGCTCTGCTTATATCGTTGTTCAGAAATTAGAAAAGCTGTAAGTAACGTCCTGCTGTTTTAGGATAAAGTCATGGAGACAATTCACCATGACTTTATTGATGGGCATGTTATGGGTAAAACTTAAACGAATTATTTTTTTTTGGCATGGCAACCATTCGGGAGAAAGGGGTGGCATACACATGAGTTGTCCATACTTCGAAGAAGGAAAAAGAAACCTTTGCGGTGCGTTTCAGGGACTTTTTCACCCAAGCATCTATGAGGAGCAGAGGTTTTGCAGGGGGGAGTTTCAGGAATGCGGAATTTATCAAAAGTACCGCCAGACGGACAGCAAAGTGAGTCGAGAACAATATCTAAATGAAATCTATCAGGGGCAATTTCAGCAATCATGAAAATAACAGATTTTCTAAAACAAAGACTGGGTAAAGCAAACACCCAAAGGGGGAGAAAAGCAATCACTGAAAAGACGGCAACCGGGATTCCGCCTATTAAACATAGGACGAAACGGAAAGCCAAACTCGGGAAAGTGGATCGAGAACTTCGACAATGGGAAGAAATTAAAGAGCAACTTATCACCGAATTAGGTGAGAGGGTTTATCATTCTGCGAGGGAGTATCGCACAAAACGATTTTTACCACCAACAACGAACGGCATTATCGACGCCGTGAAAAACTGCGACGTAGAGATCGAGCGGCTTAAAGAAGAAAAGAATTATGTTCACCGGGAAGATTTAGAAGTGGCCTAGTTTTGCATTCGGGATGGGAAAGCTCAGGTCAGCTTTGATGGCCTCTTTGCAATATCTGAGACTTTCTCAACCCGAATGAGGAGATGCTCAGAAATTCACTATTCACTTCATCTGTGAATTTCGTTTGAACTCTCCGTAAATCATTCTATTGGAACAAAGAAAGGAGATCTCCCATGCAAAAATTCAGAAGGAAGTATTTTAACGGACGATGCCCAAAATGCAATAGACCGAGAAAACTCACCTTGATTGGGGAAGATGAAGATGTGGGCGTGGTTTGGCTTAGATGCAATAAGTGTTTGGAAACTCATTCTTACGCCGTGGAAAGATTGCGGAAAACGGGTCGGGTTTTGACAAAATCTGAATTGAAAAAAAGAAATGAGGCTATGTCCGAAGTTGCAGAATACACCCCGGACAAAACCTATTGGATTGGACAGAAAATTCATCACCCCGATTTTGACGAGGTGGGTGAAATTGTCAAAAAAGAGGAGACCTCCGGCAAAAACCAGATGATCATTGTGGAATTTGAAAATCAGGGAACTAAGAAACTGGTTGAGGGTTTTAACGTTTCTGCTTAACTTAACCTATAAGAGCATTGTGGAATCGGGCCGACACACCGGATTGGCCGTGTGTCGGTTCCTTTTCTTCAATTCAGATAAAAACCCTCCCGGACTCTTTCTTAAACTCAGGCAAAGTTTGAATCTGTGAGCCGTTTGTTGAGAAGCCAACTTCAAGCACCGATCTCCTCAGAATGCGCTTGACATTGTGATTTCCAATCTCTATATTCTCGCATCAAAATTACGAAGCATTTTAGACAATTGAGGAGTCGCACACCCATGCTATGCGAACACTTGAAAGAACTGCACGGCTACATTAGAGAAAACGAGATCGAAATTGGGGGACTTGATATGATACGCCTGGTTTGCAAGAAATGCCAGGTACAACACGAATGCCCGGAAGTCTCCGTGGAATACTGGGATGAAATGCCCAAGAAAGATGTCGAGAAGCCCAAATCAGCATAAGCAATTTGTTTGAAATCCTTCCCGTCTCGAGTGTTTTTTCTTTTCTCCCGAGTCATTTGAAGTAACGAAGTCCTCACGTGAGATTTCGTGATTGTTAAATAAACGGTCCTACCCCAGATTGAATATTATCGCAAAGATGGCAATTTTGAATGGAATGGAGTTAGTTAGACGATTGGTTCAGCCCGGAGACAGGATTAAAGTCTTGGCCAAGTAATCGCGGTCTTCAGATATTCGACATGGACTGACAGCCGTCGACGTTGATGCAGGCTCCGCTTACCAGGCTAGCCCGTTCGGAAGCCAGGAAAACAACTACATTGGCGATCTCCTCTGGTTTGCCAAACCGTCCAAGCGGCAAATCCGTTTCAATAAACCTGGCGATTTTCTCGGGGGCGGCTTTTTGTTTGCGGTCCCAGCTTCCGCCCGGAAACAGGATGGAGCCGGGCGCCACCGAATTGACGCGAATGTTGTGAGGCGCAAGCTCGCGTGCCAGCGATTTTGCCAGGCTGATTTCGGCCGCTTTGGCGGCGTTGTACGTAATGTGTCCGCCGCTCTCCCTGCCATAGATGGATGTTATCATAATGATGGCGCCGCTCCCTTGCTGTTTCATCGTCGGGATCACAAGTTGGCTCATGCGCGCCGCGGAGATGGCGTTGAGGTCGAGCATGTCGTGCCACTCTTGATCCGAAATTTCAAGCGTTGGCGTCTTTTGGCTGCCGCCAACATTGTTGACGAGCACATCGATGCGACCGAATTTGTCTAACGTTTCTTGCACCAACGCCTCTGCCTCCGCCCTTTTTGTGATGTCAGTAGCCTTGGCAAAGACCTCCACATTGTGTGCTTTTATTTCGTCTGCTGCTTCTTCAAGCGTCTCCCGAGTTCTGCCACAGATGCTTAAGCGAGCGCTCTCTTCAGCAAACGCCAGCGCGATGGCCTTACCAATCCCACGGCTGGCACCGGTGACGATGACGACTTTGTTTTTGAGGTTTAATTCCATCAGCTTATCTGTCAGGTTTGTTCTGGTAATGCTGAAAACATGGTTGAAAATGGTTCTTAGTCAGGATTGCCTTGGAGCAGTTTTTCCTGAATCCACATATTTACAAGCGTGTCACCGGATATACCGCGATGTTTTGCGAGGGCTTCGATTTCTTCCGCAAGCTTGTTATCAATTCCGTAGTATATTCTCTCAGTTTCAATCTCCACATCAAAAGTAACTTCTTTGGTTTTGTCCCAATAATCGGTCAGGTCGTGCTCGTCCCAAAACTCGGCGATCTCCTCATAACTCTTCGCTTCCGAAATGGAACTTTTATTTTTTGGCATGCTGTCTCCTTTCTTTTGAGCTCATGTCACGCGCTGATAAAACTAACGCATGTCTATTCTTCTTATACTCAAAAATACAATCAAATAGCGTCCGGCTTGAATTTGTCCCATTGCCGCATAGACATTTTCTCCCTTACGGTGCCCTTTTTCAACAAATCTGAAGCGTGGCTTGCTATTGAGAACTTCCTTAACTTCATCTTTTCCGACTTTATGTTTGCTTAGCAGCTTATAGATGACCTTGTCAAGCCAAATAAGTCCTTTAATTTGCAATAAATCGACCTTTGTTGAAATCGGTCAATTAGGCGAAGACCGGAACACGTATTAGAGAGGTTTATTTCTTACCGCACATTTTTAATGTAATCAAAAATTGAGCAAAAAACAAATAGTTTGATCAGCCCTTTGCGGTAGGTGTGGGCGCTTAAAGCAATTGAAATAGCATGGAATTAACCTGAGGTGGGAATGTCTGTCAAGCAGAATTGAGAAAATGATATTTGTATCAATTCCGACCAAGGTCACTCAGGAGTCTCTAATAAGTTTGCTTTGCTTTTCTTCCCCTACGTCGTTTGATCTCGTTGGACAATTTCAGAATTTCTTCATCAAAATTGGTTTTTGGGGATGAGTTGCTCCAGTCTAAACTAGTCTAGATTTGTTGAGCAAATTCGTCAGAAAGTCGAACTTGACAGAATTCTTATCTATTGTGTTGATGACTTTGTCGTCCTGTTTTTACTTTTATGGCGTGCAATATCTCTCTATTAGGAATGGCTAATGAATTCCACACCATCACCTCCGCCGCTGTCGTCTATCGAGGTGAATTCACCAAGATGACCGTAAAGTTTCTTGGCGATTTGATAGCAGAGTTCTTCAAAGCTCTTGCGTTTGTCGTTTTGGTATGATCTTAGTTTAGACCACTCAAGCAAGACTATTTTCAACTCCGATACAATTCTCTCAACGCGGTTTCAAATCTCTTCAAAGCGTCTTCATATCCGACATGCATCCCATGGTTGACGATCCGTTCCTCACCAATAATCACTTGATCTAAGGCCCGCAGTGTCGCCCCATAAATTACCGCATCCGCAAGCGTGTCATCGCTTGCGCCAACCAAACAGGCGTCCTGTGCATTCAGACACACTTTATCCTGCTGCCAAACCTCCGGCATACCAATGGCTTCAAATCCATGCTTCGTTCCCATCAAAAGCAATTCCGGCGCTTCCGCAGCCACGGTGCGTTTTTCCGTGCGCGAGCGCTCATCCAGCTCCACGGCGCGAACTTCTTCAAACGCGTCGCTCATGGCGTGGCTGTCCACGCCGACACAGATGTTCACTCCGGCGTTTATCAGATCTGACGTGCGTGGCAGGCCGTCGCCCAAATCGCGTTCGGTGGTGCGACAGAGGCACACAAAGGCGTTGGCATCTCCGAGGAGATTGATTTCGTGGTCAGTGAGATGAGTAGCGTGAATGGCGACGAAGTTCTCATCCAGAATGCCGTGTTCGGCCAAGACTTCAACCGGACGCTTGCCGTACTCAGCCTGGCACTCTTCGATCTCGCGACGTTGCTCGGCTACGTGCATGTGAAATGGCATGGCATGTTCCCTGCTGTAATCCGCCAATTCTTTGACTTGCTCGATGGGGACCGCGCGGATGCTATGGGCTGCCACAGCGACGTTGACCAGCGGATCGGTTTCGTAGCGCTTCGCCAGCGTTTCAACATCCTGCAGCACCTTATCCACGGACGGATCGCTGAAGCGTTTCTGCACCGGTTCGAGCTCCTGCTGATACCCGCCACGGAAATAGGCCGTGCGAATCAGTGTGATGCGGATGCCCACCTCCCTGGCCGCTTCAATGACAGCCTCGGCTAATGCCAAACGGTCGTCGTAGGGCGTGCCATCCGGCTGATGATGCACGTAATGGAATTCCCCGACGGCCGTTACGCCAGACATGGCCAACTCCATAAAAGCAAAACGCGAAATATTGAAGATCTGCTCCGGATCGAGTTTCTCGGCGAGTTGGTACATCAGGCCGCGCCACGACCAAAAGCTGCCGGTGGTGGCCCTGCGCTGAGTCCGTCCGCGCAAGGCACGTTGGAACGCGTGCGAGTGCGCCGAAGCAAAGCCCGGTATGACAATCTGGTTGCCTTGACGGACGACCAATTGGGAGGGAGCCGTTGTTCCTGTTTCTGGCTTCTGTTTGTCCATCATAAACAAAGATACAACAACAGACACTTGAACACAAATGGAAATTATTCTATTTGTGTTTTTGGATCATTATTTATAGATTTACAATGAAATAAGAATTTTGGAGTTGAAGATGTCACCAGCTATTCTTAAAGAAGTTGCATCCCAATTCTCTATCTCAGAGGATAAATTACTCGAGGAAGGGATTAAGGCTTTCTTGCAAGATAAGCTTCATCTGATGGAGGTGGAGCGTCAGCAAATCTTCCGAAAGTTTGGCGTGAACTCGTTTAAAGAACTAGACCAGTATATAACCGACCGTCCCGATGAAGAATCTGATCTTCTTGAAGACTTTGAAAGAGCGGATTATTTGACTTTTCGGATCGAGCAAATACAAAAGCTGTTCAAGCAACGCAGATTTAGAAATAAACCCGTTCAGCAGGGTCGCGCATTTGACTGGATGCTCCCGAAGAAGATATTTATACTGATGATGACCTTAGATTAAGTACAAATGAGGACTGAACACTTACAAAAAATCCACCTAGATCCAACGCATCACGCCGACGCCGTACAAACGTTTTTCGAGGCTTTCAAACTTCCACGAAAGCCGGCCACGCTGAATTTTTTAGCTGAAATTCTGGAGCAGTTTGCGCGCATTCCCTATGAAAACATCAGCAAGATCATCAAATACAATCAAAGCTGGCATCCGGACTTTAACGACATCCGCTTGCCCGAAGAAGTCATTGACGATCACATCACGCACAGACTCGGCGGCACCTGTTTCTCGCTGACGTTCTTCCTGCAATGCATCTTGACGCAGAGCGGCTACCTGTGCTACCCGGTCATGGCGGACATGCGCGCCGGGCCGAACATCCACTGCTGCCTGATTGTGATTTTGGATTCGGTGAAATACCTGGTGGATCCAGGATACGTGCTCACGCAGCCCATGGAAATCAATCCTCAAAAACCGAAACTCTATCGGACTGAATTTGCCGGTGTGGAGCTGCAATTCGATCAGAGTAATCTTCACTACAATCTGTTCACATTCAACAAGAACGAAACAAAGTGGCGCTATCGTTTTCGGGATCGTGCGGTACCGCTCGATGAGTTTTCGCAGCACTGGCTGGCTTCCTTTGGCTGGAATTCCATGCACGGCATCTGTTTGACCAAGGTCATGAAAGGCGGGCTCATTTTTGTGCACAAGAATTTCATGCGCGAGACCACGTTTACAGGCAAAAAGAATTTCAATATCAGGAAGGATTATCATGCCCGCATTCATGACATCTTTGGCATCGGCAAGCAAATCATCGAACAGGGACGGGCTGCCCTGGAGGAGAATCTCAAGCGTGAGAGAGAGCAATTGCTGTAATCTACAAAATTGTCTCGAATCGCAAAATTTATTTCAACATAGGAGTTGTATTATGGAAATGAAAGATTTTGCTAAATACATCAAAAAGAAATCATTTGATAAGGAGCTTCACAGGATCAGGAAAATCAGCTACGAAAGAATTTTGAGCAGCGAGACTTTTTTAGAAGAGGAGGCCGGACAATCAAAACGTGCCTCGTCTGGGAAATCCACAAATTGACATGAGGAAAAAATGATGGAACCTCTGGCAGATAAAGCTCAACTGAAAGAATTACTGCGGGAAGCCATTGACGAAGTTCTTACTGAGAAGAAAGATTTCTTTCATGATTTAGTTTTAGAAGCGATGGAAGACGTGGCCTTAATAAATGCAATTAAAGAAGGCGAAAAAACGCAGTCGGTCAGTAAGGAATGAGGATCGGAGAATATCGAATAGGCATTAAGCTTGGGAGAAACAAGGCAATCTTTGTGCGATGTTTGCATCGAAAAGACATTTACAGATACTTCCCGTAATATTTTTAAGTGCTAAAGTTGCGAATTTTCAATGCACCCTACCGACCCGGAACCTGTCAAACTCTTTATCGGAATCCTGTACAGCGATGTACAGTTGATGGAGAAAGCCATTGATCTGCTCCGTGAACAATTTGGCGAGATCGACTACAAAAGTCCGGAGTTTGAATTCAAGGTGTCCGATTACTATCGAGACGAAATGGGCTGGCCGATTTTCCGGAGATTCGTTTCGTTCATCGAGTTGATTAACCCGGGAGATTTGAGCCAGAATCAAAACAGAAACCAATAAAATCGAGGAGCGACTTCTCGTTGATGGCAAGCGCAAAGTCAATCTGGACCCGGGCTACATGGATTACAACAAGGTGATTCTTGCTTCGGCCAAATACAATTCCCAGAAAATCTACCTGGGGCGCGGCATTTACGCCGATCCGACGTTGTGGTACGAAAAGGGCGAGTTTGAGCCCTATCCTTACAGCTTTCCCGATTTTAAAACCAAAATGTACAGTTCGGTATTTTTACACATCCGTGCGTTATTCAAAGGTCAACGCAGAAAGTCAGACCCGACTTGAAAAAGCTTAGCGTAAATCCTAAAACGGACGCTCGTGCCGCCAAGCCCTTTCTAAAGTGGGCCGGTGGCAAGTCACAGCTCTTACGTCAGTTCGACCGTTATTATCCTGAAGAATTGAAACAGGGCAAAATTGAGCGATATGTCGAGCCTTTTATCGGTGGTGGGGCAGTCTTTTTTGATGTCATGCAAAGGTACGCAGTCCGGCGGGCTTATTTGCAGGACATCAACGAAGAACTCATTATAGCCTATCGAGTGATTCAGAAACATCCAAAGCGTTTGATTAAGTTATTGGAAGGTTTCTCAAAACAGTACCGTTCTCTGGATGACGAGGGTCGACAAAAGTTCTATTACGAGATTCGAGAGAGATATAAT
>JAABYK010000175.1:40479-42923 GCA_011775825.1 Candidatus Zhuqueibacterota bacterium
CCGTAGTGGCGAATTCAATGTGCCATTTGGCCGGTACAAGAATCCGAGAATTTTGGACGAAAGAAATATTTTGAAAGTGTCTGAGATTCTGCAGATTGCCGAGATCCGCTCCGCCGATTTTGAGGCCTGCGAAACGTTTGTGGACGAGAAATCGTTCGTTTACTTCGACCCGCCGTATCGCCCCATCAGTCGAACGTCGAGTTTTACCTCCTACTCAAAAAATGAATTCGGAGAACACGAACAAATTCGACTGAGCCGTTTTTTCTCAAGATTAGATCGAACATCGAGTGCGAAGTTGATGCTGAGCAATTCAGACCCATCCAACGAGAACCCGGACGATGGTTTCTTCAAAGAGCTGTATCAGGGGTATACTATACGCAAGGTTATGGCGAGTCGCATGATCAATAGCGACGGCGAGAAACGCGGCCAGATTTACGAACTCGTGATTACAAATTATCCACTTAAAGCAAAGGATTGACGATGACAGCAAAAATCAGGCAGGACGCCCTGGACATCTTTGATGCCGGTTTAAAAGCCGCCGACCCCAAATTGGCCGTGAAAAAATATGTGCACCGCGACGGGCAAAAGTTGCTCGTGAATGACAAACCATACGCTTTGGAGGATTATGAAAATCTGTACGTAGTGGGTGGCGGAAAAGCCGGCGCTTCCATGGCGAGTGCGGTTGAGGAACTGCTCGGAGACCGAATCACCGAAGGTTTAATCAACGTCAAGTACGGCCACACCGAACCTTTAAAGAAAGTCAAGATCAACGAAGCCGACCATCCGCTCCCGGATGAAGCCGGTTTGGCGGGAGCCCGGCAGATTATACAACTGTTGGAAAAAACCGGCGAGCGCGATTTGGTGATTTGCTTGATATCCGGCGGTGGGTCGGCGCTCTTGCCGCTGCCGGCGGATGGCATCTCTTTGAACGAAAAACAGGACGTGACTAAAAAATTATTGGCCTGTGGCGCAAACATCAACGAAATGAATGCGGTGCGCAAACATATCTCCAAAATCAAGGGGGGACAGTTGGCTCGAGCCGCTGCTCCCGCAACCCTGATTACGCTGATGCTTTCGGATGTGATTGGTAACTATTTGGATGTGATCGCCTCGGGACCGACGGTTCCCGACAGCTCCACATTCCGCGATGCAAAGGAGATCATCGAGCGCTATCAAATCTGGAACGACATTCTGGACACCGTAAAAGAGCACATCCTGAAAGGGGTGAACGGAGAGATTCCCGAAACGCCCAAGGAAGGCGATGAAATATTTTTTAAGACGCAGAACGTTGTGATCGGTAGCAACATTCAAGCACTGTTGGCAGCCGAAGAAAAAGCCAACAGCCTCGGTTACCATTCGTTGGTGCTTTCCTCTTTTATAGAAGGAGAAACAAAGGACGTGGCAAGAGTGCATGCCGCCATCGCCAAAGAGATTCTGCAAACCGGCAATCCGGTGAAACCCCCGGCTTGTGTGATCTCCGGCGGTGAAACCACGGTGACCATTCGCGGCGATGGCAAAGGGGGGCGCAATCAAGAATTCGTGCTCGCCGCTGCCCTCGACATTGCGGGACTCCATTCGGTGGTGATTTTGAGCGGCGGCACCGACGGCACCGATGGCCCTACCGATGCTGCAGGTGCGATTTGTGACGGTCGCACTGTGGAACGCGCCTCCGAACAGGGACTGAACGCTCGGCAGCACTTGTCGAATAACGATGCGTATCCTTTCTTTAAGAAATTAGATGACCTGTTGATGACCGGTCCGACCAACACCAATGTGATAGATCTGCGGTTGGTTTTGGTGGATCAAACTTAATGTCAAATTTAAAAATCCAAATACCAAATGATGCGAAAAACCAAAATCGTCTGCACCATAGGACCCGCCAGCAATTCGGAGGAGATTCTTGCGCAACTGATGGATGCCGGCATGAATGTGGCCCGTCTGAATTTTTCACATGGGACGCATGAAGAACATCGCGAGGTCATTCAGCGAATCCGTGCGGTGGCAGAAGATAAAGGTCTCCCCATCGCAATTTTGCAGGATCTCTCCGGCCCCAAAATTCGTGTGGGCGAATTTCAAAGCGGTGCCATTCAATTGCAGTCGGGGCAGACCTTCACCCTGACTGTTGACGATTTAGTTGGCGACGATCAAAAGGTCTCGGTTAGCTATTCTAAGTTGTCGAAGGAAGTCAATAAAGACGATCGAATTTTGCTGGCCGATGGCAGCATAGAACTGGTAGTTTTGGAAACAGATGAGAAGAATGTCGTGTGTAAAGTTTTGATCGGCGGCGAACTTTCGTCTAAAAAGGGGCTCAACCTGCCGGGCAGTTCATTGAGTATTACTGCCTTCACGGACAAAGACCGCGCGGATTTGGAGTTCGGGTTGGAGCAGGAGGTTGATTTTGTGGCTATGTCATTTGTGCGCACAAAGGAAGACATCCTGCAAGT
>JAABYK010000175.1:42957-52847 GCA_011775825.1 Candidatus Zhuqueibacterota bacterium
TGAAGAATATTGATGAAATCATTGAGACCGTGGATGGCATCATGGTGGCTCGTGGCGATTTGGCCGTGGAGACGGCTTTGGAAAGGGTGCCGCTGGTACAAAAATCCTTGATTCAAAAATGCAATTTCGCCGGAAAGCCCGTCATCACCGCGACGCAAATGCTCAAGTCCATGGTCGACAATCCACGCCCGACGCGTGCCGAGGCCAACGATGTGGCGAATGCGGTGTTGGATGGGACAGATGCCGTGATGCTCTCGGAGGAAACCACGGTCGGCGAATTTCCGGTCAAGTCGGTGCAAACCATGGCCACGATCATCAAAGCGACTGAATCCAGTGAAGTCTCTGCGTTGCAAGAAATCGAGCATGCGTATGAAGAGCCCACGTCGATACAGCAGGCGGTCAGTCACGGCTCGTATGAGATTGCCAAAGATTTGCGGGCCGCTGCCATCATCACGCCGACGCATTCCGGGAGTACAGCCAGAAAGGTGCGATCTTATCGCCCCAAGCAGCCTATAATCGCTCTGAGTCCCAATCCGAATGTTGTGAGATGTCTGAATTTAATTTGGGGAGTGTGTCCGATTGTGGTCAAAACGTACTCTAATTTTGATGACATGATCGAACAGTCCAAACGCGCTGCCCTGAATTCGGGTTGGGTGAACAAAGGCGAAAAAGTGGTCATTACGGCAGGCATCCCTGTCGGAGAAGAAGGCACGACGAATCTAATCAAGGTTGAAGTTTTGTAACTCTATGAACCGTGAACGACGCTCCAGAGGTATGGTCCCGAGATAGTCCACTTCCGCTGTACTTCTTTTCTTTCCACGCCACCAGTAACTCTGATTAATCGTCTTAATCGTTCCACATCCAGCGGATTTAAGAAGACAAGGTTAAAACCAAAAAAGCCTTTTCAAAATACAAGGTTAAATTTCAAGTCTTATGCACATCATCCTTCATGGGAAAAGTAAAAATAGTCAAAATGATTGAGTCAAAATCATTAACAAAAACTCTTAACTAAGGTATAATCTCTCACAAAAAGATTTGAGAGACAGAAAGATGAAGGACAGAAAAATGTTTGTGCCTGTTCAATTCCGGTATCGTCAACTTCTCTGGTATGATGTCAAGCGGTATCTTTCTGTCTTCCATTTTTCTGTCTTGGCTTTTGTTAAAGCCCACTTAATGGTTTTGCCTTTTGAAATGGCCTGAATAGTTACCCTATATCTTTAAAGCCGTCTTCCGTCTTGGCCGGGTTAGGGTGTGTGGAATACGATGCGTTCAAAAGAAAAGTGTTGACAAGTTGACCTTTAAGATGTTATTTTGTTGGATTCTCAACAAACCTCGTTTATCGAATCGAAAGGAATATTCTCAAATGAAGGGATTTATCCATGACAACAATTGTTGAAGTATTCGCCAGAGAGATTTTGGATTCACGCGGCAATCCCACCATCGAGGTGGATGTACTGCTTGAAAGCGGCGCGTTTGGCCGGGCTGCGGTGCCGTCCGGAGCATCAACCGGTGAGCATGAAGCGCTCGAACTCCGTGACAAAGATGAGAAACGATACGGCGGTAAGGGTGTACTGAACGCCGTTAAGAATGTGAACGAGGTCATCGCCGAGGAGATCATTGGGGAGGATGCCACTGAGCAGACCTACATCGATGGCTTGTTGCTGGAATTAGACGGGACCAAAACCAAAGAAAAGCTCGGCGCCAACGCCATTTTGGGGGTCTCCCTTGCAGTGGCTAAAGCCGCTGCCCATGTTTTGGATTTGTCATTGTATCAGTACTTAGGTGGGGTCAACGCCAAGACCTTGCCTGTACCCATGATGAACATCATCAACGGCGGCGCCCATGCCGACAACAACGTCGACTTGCAGGAGTTTATGATCATGCCCGCAGGCGCACCCACTTTTTCCGAAGCGTTGCGTATGGGCGCGGAAGTATTTCATGCGTTGAAGTCGGTTTTGAAGGACAAAGGTTACAGCACAGCCGTTGGCGACGAAGGTGGATTTGCGCCCAATTTAAAGTCAAACGAGGAAGCGCTGCAAGTCATCATGACCGCTATTGAAAAAGCCGGCTACAAACCCGGGGATGACCTCTTCATCGCTCTCGATACGGCTTCCAGTGAGTTTTACGATGCGCAATCGAAGAAATATAATTTGGCGTCTGAGAACAAGCAGTTGTCGTCGGAGGAAATGGTTGCTTACCTCGCAGAACTCAGCAATAAATATCCCATTGTCTCTATCGAAGATGCTCTTGACGAAAACGATTGGGACGGTTGGAAATATTTGACCGCTGAACTTGGCGACAAAATTCAACTTGTTGGCGATGATTTGCTCGTGACCAACACGGAACGCCTGCAGAAAGCCATTGACAGCAACGTTGCCAATTCCATTCTTATCAAGGTGAATCAAATCGGCTCGCTGACCGAGACGTTGGATGCCATCGAAATGGCGAAAAGTTCCGGTTACACCTCGGTGATTTCCCACCGTTCCGGCGAGACCGAGGACACGACCATCGCCGATATTGCCGTCGCCACCAATGCCGGTCAGATAAAAACCGGCTCGGCTTCCCGCACGGATCGCATTTGTAAGTATAATCAGCTTTTGCGGATTGAGGAGATACTTGGTGAAGAGGCGGTTTATCCAGGGAAGGCGGTTTTGAAAGGATAATCCGATTTCAATTCAGGGCGCTATCTTTTTAGCTTCCTCGATTAGGCTGGTTATGGGCGGTTTTTCAGTGGGGACAACTTTGTCGGGGAGGTGTTTGTGGTGGGGAAACGTCTTCAACTTTGGAAAGTGCGGAGCGTTATCATACCTAAAAATAAGCTTGTTATTTGCATCTTGGAAGTGATATCGGTAAGTTAAATGCTTGAGGTCGTTACTATCAACGACGAGCACTTCATTTAACTCCAGCAAGTGTCCTTTATGAAATCGAACCCGAACGCCAAGTTTTGCCTTGTCCGGTGATATAATTATTTCGTCATACTTTTAACAAAAACATTTGGGGTCGTTCGTACTGACAATTCGAGTTCGTTGAGATATTTCGCCAGTTTTTTATGCAACGCGACGTAACTGATCTTCTAATTCTCGTCTCAAGCTAAGAAAAAGCTGATAGTCGTTTGCCCACTCAATGTTGTCGATGGAATCGTCCAACTGTCCCTTGCTGAACTTATCATAAAACTCCTCCGATGTCATCGCATAGCGTCTTTCATAGTCATTTAGTTCCTTTGCGATAGCCACAAAAGCATCCAAAGGCGAGTCGAATTCTATCCGGTTTTTTTTCATTTTCCCTGTTTTCTGAGTTTAAAATTGTTATATTATGTTCTACTTCAAAATATAAGCCAAGTCCGGTTTAATTGCAAGAAATTAAAATCGATCTCACGATGGCTCGAACCGAAACTAACAACATGAAAAAACAAGATTAGAAGCTATGGCCAACAAGGAAACAACTTCAACACAGAATTTTATTCGCAACATCATTACCGAAGACATCAAGAACAATAAGAACGAAGGCCGGGTTATTACCCGCTTCCCGCCTGAGCCGAATGGTTATCTACACATCGGACACGCCAAATCCATTTGCCTGAATTTTGGTCTCGCGGAGGAATTCGGCGGACGCTGCCATTTGCGCTTCGATGACACCAATCCCGTGAAGGAAGAAGAAGAATACGTGAAGTCCATCAAAGAAGATGTGCGCTGGCTGGGTTACGATTGGGGCGAGCATTTGTATTTCGCCTCCGATTATTTCGAAAAGTTGTACGAATTTGCGGTCAAGTTGGTCAAGGATGGCAAGGCGTATGTGGACAGTCTGACCGCCGATGAAATCCGAGAGTACCGCGGCACCTTAACGGAACCGGGAAAAGAGAGTCCGTACCGCAACCGTTCCATCGAAGAAAATCTCGATCTCTTGCAACGCATGCGGGCCGGGGAATTCCCCGATGGCACCCATGTGCTGCGGGCTAAGATCGATATGAAATCCGGAAATTTGAACATGCGTGATCCGGTGATGTATCGCATTAAGCATGCCAGTCATCATCGGACGGGGGACAAATGGTGCATTTACCCCACGTACGACTTTGCTCACGGACAATCTGATTCCATCGAAGGGATTACCCACTCCATTTGTACGCTTGAATTTGAGGACCATCGTCCTTTGTACGACTGGTTTCTCGAGCAGTTGAAGATTCATCATCCGCAGCAGATCGAGTTTGCCCGCCTCAACCTGAGCTACACGGTGATGAGCAAGCGCAAGCTCTTGGAATTGGTGCAGCAAGGGTATGTCGCCGGTTGGGATGACCCCCGCATGCCCACCATTTCCGGGTTGCGTCGGCGCGGCTTCACCCCCGAGTCCATTCGCGATTTCTGCGAACGCATCGGTGTGGCGAAAAAAGATAGCACGGTCGACATGGCGCTGCTGGAGCACTGCTTGCGGGAGGATTTAAACAAACGCGCTCAGCGGGTCATGGCCGTTCTGCGGTGGCTGCGCGTGGTTATCGTCAATTATCCGGAAGGCGAGGTCGAGGAAATGGAGGCGGTGAACAATCCGGAAGACCCCGGTATGGGCAAACGCAAGGTGCCGTTTTCGCGCGTTCTCTACATCGAACAGGATGATTTTCGAGAAGATCCGCCGAAGAAGTTTTTCCGATTGGCGCCCGGTCGGGAAGTGCGACTGCGCTATGCCTATTACATCACCTGTGTGGATGTCAAAAAAAATGAACAGGGTGACGTGGTTGAATTGCATTGCACCTATGACCCAAAGACCAAAGGCGGGTGGTCTCCGGACGGACGCAAGGTGAAGGGAACACTGCACTGGGTGTCTGCGTCACATGCCCTGGAGGCCGAAGTGCGGCTTTATGATCGCCTGTTTGCCAAACCCGATCCGGGTGAGGATAGAGATGCGGATTTTAAAACTTTTTTAAATCCTAACTCACTGGAGATCCTGACTAACTGCATGCTTGAACCAGGTCTGGCAAAAGCAGAAGTAGGAAATCGCTATCAATTCGAGCGTCAGGGTTACTTTTGCGTCGATCCAGATTCTTCAGACAAAAAGCTGATTTTTAGTCGCACGGTACCGTTGAGAGATACGTGGGCCAAGATTGAAAAAGCGCAGAAGGGTTAATCATTCATTGTCATTTGTTAAATTTTAAGCAGTCACTTGAAATGTTTGAGGTGAAGTGTGATTTCGAAAGAAGAATGGTCACAAAAATTGGATAAATATCTAAGTTTCATTTACCGCGCAGCATGAATATAACTGCGCGATCTATTTGTACAGAAAGTTTCCCGCTACTCTTTAACCACAGCCACAATCCGCAACGGCCCGCCACTGCCGCCCTTTATTTTCATCGGCAAGGCAATCACGGTAAAATCTTTCTCCGGAAGCTGATCGAGGTTAGCAATATTTTCAAACGCGGGAATGTTGTGTTCGAACAGGGTGACATGGCTCTCAAACAGCCTCGACTGACCGTAATCGATGCTGGGCGTGTCGAGTCCGATGGCTTTCACGGAGCGATTTTCCGCGAGCCATTTTGCCGCTTCGGGATGCAACCCCGGAAAATGAAGTTTTGGCACCGCTTGTTCACCGCGTTCGTCCGTGCCCATGTATTGCTCCCTGTCCGGCCAATATTTTCCGAAACCGGTACGGAGCAAAATAATGACATCGTTTAGTTGGCCACCATGCTCTTCTTCCCAGGCAGTGAAATCCTCGACTTGAGCGCGGTAATCCCGGTTTTCTGTGCACTTTTCCGAGACATCGATCACGACGCCTTTTCCGATGAGTCGGTCGACGGGAATGGCATCCACGGTCTTTCCATTCTCGGAGAAATGAATGGGGGCGTCGATGTGGGTGCCACCATGTTCTGCGGTGCAAAAATTATTGGCTGCATAATAATAACCGGCGTCGGTCATGCCGGCATGAACCACCTCCAACTCGAATTCTTTCGCCGTTGGCCAAAAAATTGTGGTGTCGTCGTAAGCGTAGCTCAAGTCGATGATTTTACCGCTAAGCAAATCCGGCTCAGGAGGAGAGCAGGCTCCTAGAATCAGAAGGCCGGATAAGATAAAGAAAGACGTGACTTTCTGCATCGTTCCCTCCAAAATGTCAATTGTTTCAATCTTGTTTGGTCGGTTAGACACTATTTAGCCCGGTTGAACCGAAGCCGCCATCTCCGCGTGTGGTTTCGGAGAGTTCCTCCACTTCTTGAAATTGCGCATAGACTACAGGAGCCACCACCAGTTGTGCAATTTTCTGGCCTGCTTTAAGCTGGTACGGGTCCGAGCTCAGATTGATCAGAATGACTTTAACCTCGCCCCGGTAGCCGAAGTCGATGGTGCCGGGCGTATTCAGGACCGTGAGGCCGCTTTTCAAGGCCAAACCGCTTTTGGGACGGACTTGCAGCTCGAAGCCTTTTGGCACTTCCACCGAAAGTCCGGTTGGAATGGCTTTTCGTTCCATCGGCTGCAAGGTATCGTCGACAGTAGAGAACAGATCCGCACCCGAATCGCCTGCATGGGCGTATTGCGGGGGGATCGCGGTTGCGGTGAGCTTTTTGATCTTAACCACACAATTTTGCGTCATCTGTTGTCACCTCCGAAGTTTACGAAAGCACATTGATAATTTTGACCACATTGCCGCTTTCGGCGATTCGGATTAAGAACGAAATGATTCGGAGCAACCATCCTGGATTCTGGACGATTTGCGCGAAGTCTGCGACGTTTTGGTCCAGTCGGGCGATTTCAGCTTCTTGCTGCTCTATACTCAGTGGAGCCAATCTCTCCGCAACTTGCCAGGAAGCATCGCGCGCTTTTTGGATGCTAAAATTCACGATGGCTTCGTCCGTGCGCCCACCGACCTGATCGAGCAAACCCAACCATGGCGAGAGCACGCCAATTTTGTCCTGCACCACGTCAAGAAGCTCAGCCAGGATGTTGTTGATTTCATGAAAGTCGGCTTTCAAACCGGGCAACTGCTCTCCCGGGGCAGTACGCGCTGCTGCGATCCCCAGGTCGAGATTGATGTGGGCATTGATACCGAGGAGCAAATGTTGCAAAATCAAAAGCCGCCAGGTGTTGGCTGCATCAAATGCGACTTGCCAGCTTTTGGTTGGCTGCGTGCCAGTACGAAATTGTTGATACGCCTCGATATAACGATTGGCGAACAGGACATCCAATCGTTCCATTCGGTCGCCATCTTCGAAGCGCCCGGAAGCAATACCGTCCTTTACTTTGACGGTCACATCTCGATACAAAACCGGGAAAAAACCCAGTCGACTTTTTTCCTCACGTGAGCGTGCAATGATCGCATTTAGTTGCTCGATTACCTCATCAATGGTTGTGGCGAGACCTCCGATTTGTGCTTCGGTTTCCGGCATGTCAACTCCTCATTATTGCCACGACCAAACAGGCCCAACCGGCCAGAAATGCGACCCCGCCAACCGGCGTAATGGCGCCAAACCAGCGGATGCCGCTCATGCTGAGTACATAAAGGCTTCCGGAAAAGATGATTGTCCCGATGATGAATAACCAGCCGCTCGCAGTGGTCAGCGTGCCGGGCCAGCGGCTGCAAGCCCAGGCGACCGCCAAGAGAGCAAGGGCATGATACATTTGATACCGCACCCCGACTTCGAACGTGTCGAGCATATCGGGTGAGAGACGCGATTTCAGGCCGTGTGCGCCGAATGCACCGGCGGCCACGGCAACGAAGGCGGAGACAGCGCCGATTGCAAAGAAGAGTCGTTCCAATTTTCCTCCCTCAGATTAAATAATTGATCTATAGGCAAGACTTGAGGTTATGTTATTCTCGATTTTTCCAATAGTTCGGTCTTCTACTCCCATGAGCTACGGCAATAACGTATATGCGTTCGTTGAATATTCGATAGATAATTGAAAAAGGAAATTTGCGAATCAGAAAATATCGATGTTGGTCATCATATTTCGGCCAAGTTTCGGGAGTGTTGGTAATTAGTCTTAGAGCCCTTTCAATTTCTCGCTCAAACTCATCAGCTATTCTTAGACTGCGCTTGGCATACCATTCATAAGCATTTGCATATTCTTCAGCCGCTTCCGGATGAAAAATATAATCAGACATTTTTACGAATGCGATCGTGGGCCAACTTTTTTACCTGTGACCACGTTAATGTCTTAGTGCTGGCCGCTTCTATTTCTTGTGAACGGCGCCGAATTTCTTCAGCCCACTCTTCGTCAATACTCTCCTCAGTCCTTCCATCATCAAGAGAGCAAAGTAATTGCTCAATGACGTGAAGTCGGTCTTCCTCCGACAGCTCAAAGGCTTGCTGCAAAACTTTTTGAGTCTTATCTTTCATGCTTGTTCCTCAGACTGGTTGTTTAAGAATCTGTATCTTTCTAAATGACTTATAGTCATCCAGATTTACCTCTGGCCGATTGAGTTTACGCAGAAATTGTGATAATTCAGCCATTTGCATGTAGCGCTCAGCAGGTGAGAGGCGCAGGAAGTTCTCTATTTTGGCTTCAAATGTCTCGTGTTCAAAGCCGTGCAAAACTCGATGCTTTTCGTTCTTCACTTTGACCTCAAATATAGTTCATGATAGCTCGCTATTTCAGATTTCTAAATCCTCAGCATTACTCAAGGGGATGACTAAGAAATGTTCCCCGTTTTCTAACAATATATCCATAGCAATTTCGGAAGCTCTTTCCATAATATCAAACTGAATGTCTCCATCCTCCGGAGCTCTTACAAGAATGGTTTTAGAATTCTCAGAATCAGGCGTTTCAATAATATCTAATAATTCAATGTCTGGGAATTTGGCTTTTACATAGTCTAAGATTTTTTCAACATATTTGTTTGGATTTGTCGACATTTTGCATCCTCTAGCCAAAGATTACTTGTATAAATTCTCGGGCTTTGTTTAAAGCACGACGTGCTTCCTTCTTAGTAATTTGCTGGGGTAAATAGTCCCCTTTGATTCTCGTTTCATGAGTGAAGTGGAGATAAGCTTTAAATTTCGACTCAAATAGCTTTCTCTGTGTAATGACCTTAGAGGCAAAATTCGCTTGCACCCATTGATGCGAAACCCTTCTTTTCGCTGAGCAGACCTTGTTCAACCAATATCGCAATCGCAGCGTGAAAGATCGAATAATAAGCCCGGCTCACCGAAGCGTTAAAGCAGCTCTCCCGGAAGGCCAATTCCGCAATTTTCAGATTTTCTCTGGCTTTCTCTTTGTAAATATTGGCGTCCAATTCTCCGCAGTTAGGTTGTTTGAGGACTCTTTAAATAAATACGTCCGTCATAACAACTGCCGCAAAACGTACTGCAAAATGCCGCCATGCTTATAATAGTTCAGCTCTTCCGGAGTATCGACGCGTGCGATGACCTGAAATGAGTTGGTCTTGCCATCTTCGGATTTCGCAGTCACGTTCAGCTCTTTGCCGGGCTTCAGGTCGTCAGCGATGCCAGTGATTTCATGCGACTCAAATCCGGTCAATCCTAAGGATTCACGATTCTCACCGTCTTTGAATTGCAGCGGCAGCACCCCCATGCCGATGAGGTTGCTGCGATGGATGCGTTCGAAGCTTTCGGCAATCACCGCTTCCACGCCCAGCAGACGCGTACCTTTGGCTGCCCAATCGCGCGAAGATCCGGTTCCGTATTCTTTTCCAGCCAGCACAATTAGCGGCACCTCTTCCGCTTGGTACTCCATGGCCGCTCTATAAATCGAACTCAACTTCTTGTCCGGAAAATGCAGCGTCCAGTTGCCTTCCATATCCGGCACCAGAAAATTACGCAGACGAATATTGCCAAACGTGCCACGCATCATCACCTCGTGATTGCCCCGACGTGATCCAAACGAATTGAAATCTTTAGGTTCCACGCCCTGGTCGATGAGATATTTGCCAGCCGGACTGTCAACGGGAATTGCACC
>JAABYK010000175.1:52895-53431 GCA_011775825.1 Candidatus Zhuqueibacterota bacterium
GTGGAATTCGCATCCCACTCGTAAAGATCGCCCTCCGGAATCTCCAATTTACGCCACCGTTCGTCACCCGTGAAGACTTCAGCATACTCTTTCTTAAACATCTCCATTTTGACGGATGAACGAATCGCGTCTCGAATCTCATGTAAGCTCGGCCAAATATCGCGTAAATAAACCGGATCGTTGTTTCTGTCGTAGCCGATGGCCTCGTTGTAAAGATCAATGTCCATGCGTCCGGCCAGGGCATAAGCCACCACCAGTGGCGGCGATGCCAGGTAATTCGCGCGCGTATGTGGATTGATTCGTCCTTCGAAGTTGCGGTTACCGCTCAGCACCGATACGGCAACCAGATGGCCGTCCTCAATTCCGTTCGCAATGTAATCGGGTAGAGGGCCGCTGTTTCCGATGCAGGTGGTACATCCGTATCCGACCAGATTAAATCTCAGTTGCTCCAGATACGGCATGAGGCCCGATTCTTTCAAATAGTCGGTGACGACTTTTGAGCCGGGCGCCAAACTGGTCTTGACCCAGGGTTTGGT
>JAABYK010000419.1 GCA_011775825.1 Candidatus Zhuqueibacterota bacterium
CCGTATGGAGGATGGGTTAATACTATCTTCATCAATCCTTCTGGTATTATATTTTTAGGCACTGGAGGAGGTGGTATTTTTCGCTCAGCAGATAACGAGAATATTTGGTTCGAAAGTAACAATGGTTTAAAGAATAAACAGGTTGACACGTTTACAGAAAATTCTAAAGGAACCATATTCGCCGGAACGCTCGGTGGTATTTATTTTTCAAACGATGACGGTAACATGTGGCAAGCGACAGGTTTGTTACATAAAGTGGTGACATCTCTTGCCGTGGATTCCAACGACGTGATTTATGCTGCAGCAACTGTAAGTGGAGTTTTTCGCTCAAGCGATGAAGGCAGAACATGGGCTAAAATCGATTCCGGCCTGAGTCCTTCCATTGTAACACAAGTTACCATAAACTCCAACGGAGTTGTATTTGCTGGTACGAGTCGTGGCATCTATCGTTGGTCAGAAGAAGATAAAATCTGGAGATTTAGCGGCTTAAGAGATAAAGATATTTCTACTCTTGTCAGCAGAGAAAATGGTGATCTGTTTGCTTCAGGATATAAAGTCTACGAGGCCGGTTTATATCGTTCGGTTAATAATGGCAGAACATGGGAGTTACTTGGATTTGAAGATGATGTTATCACAGCTATCGCTTTTTATTCTGAAGATATGATTTTTGCTGGAAGTTCTTTCAATAGCATCTTTCGCTCAAAAGATAACGCCTTAAGTTGGACACAACTTGACACAAGTTTTAAGCAATTTCAGATTCAGTCGATTGCGGTCGATTCCATTGGGAACTTGTATGCCGGGACCGGAGAAGACGTATTTCGATCCAATGACTTCGGAACCAACTGGACTAAAATAAATGAAGGAGTAACCCATACACACATCAACACTTTGGGTAATAACTTAACCGGGGATGTTTTTGCAGGTACCATACGCGGCCGAATCTTCCGAACCGACAATATCATACATGGCTGGCAAATGGTATATTCGAGCTCGAAACAAACAGGCGTTCAACCCGACATCAACGATATTGTATCTGGTGAAAATGGACATATTTTTGTAGCCACTTTAGGGCAAGGAATTTTGCGGTCAAAAGATAATGGCCAAAGTTGGGTTCAAATAAATAACGAGCTAACTCCCGACAACATTACCGCACTTGGCTTGAATGCAAGAGAAGATTTATTGGCCAGCACGGGCAGTTCAATATACCGATCTAAAGATGACGGAGACTCCTGGAATCGGATGAATACCGAATCTATTGAGGGTCTCATCCGTGCTTTTGCCGTTGATTCAAAAGGAAATCTATTTTGCGGCGTTGAAGCCGACCCAATATATGATAAAAAGGGTGGCGTGTACTTATCTACGGATAACGGTGAAACATGGAGCCTAATTGGTTTGGATACTACAAGCATTTCTTCCCTTGTTGTCGGTCCGCAGGGATCCGTTTTTGCTGGAACTCTGCGGGATGGCATTTTCCGTTTTAAGGATACTGGAGGCGATTGGATTCTAACCAATAAAGGACTAACCGAGTTCAGTATCTCTGCCTTAGCGGCGGATTCCTCTGGTGGGTTATTCGCAGGCACCTACTCGAGTGGAGTTTTTCAANNCTGACTGGTGAAGGTGATTTAGATGGTAAGATCTTCTTTTCAATCAACAGATGGAGGAGAAAGCTGGACCACAATTAATACTGGACTGACAAATCATAGCATTAGTTCTCTATTGATGAGTATGGACAGTCATCTCTTTGCGGGTACTCACGGCAATGCCGTGTTTAGGAGTGCGGAATCTGTAACCTCGGTTAAGGCAGTAAATAAAAATGAATTGCAAAGTTTTGTACTCGAACAAAACTACCCCAATCCGTTCAACCCGAGTACGGAGATTCGTTTTGAATTGCCCGTGGAGCGACACGTCAATCTGATTATCTACAACGTGCTGGGCCGAAAAATCAAAACGCTCGTCGATGAAGTAAAAGAAGCGGGCAGCCATTCGGTGACCTGGGATGGAACGGATGAAAACGGACAACCGGTGCCTTCCGGCGTTTACTTCTATCGGTTTGATGCCGGGATGGTAAGTGGCACGAAAAAGATGATTTTAATGAGGTAGACTCAAATGAAACGCTATTGTTTACTCGTTGCGGTCATGGTAGTTTTCATTCCGTTTGTTGCTAAATCTCAAAAGCCTGCAACTACGTCTTCTGATTTCAAGCTCACAAAACCCAACGGACAACCCATGGCCACCCTCATCAACATCAACAACCTCTCCATGTGGGTGCGTGCCGACGGTTGGTCAGGACGAAATCCCATTACCCGCAGTGCTGGCACCATTTTCCCGTGGGGAACAACGAATGTGATTTTCCAGGATGGCATCATCTGGGGTGGGATTGTCGAAGACGGCCTAAGACCGGGACCCAAGCTCAGAGTTGGCGGCCAGAAGTTTAGCACAGGGACTGTCCCGGGTAGAATTATTTCAAAAGGCGTGGCTGAAGACCCGAACGCGCCGGACGTACGCATCTGGCGTATAAGAAGAGATTACCAAACCGCGGACCTCACCCAGGATGCCGCCGAATTGAATAACAACCCCGTCGACGAAGTCACCGAAGCGCAGATTCAGGCCGTGCGTCAACAATACGAAAAAGACTGGAATGAATGGCCGTGGGAAAAAGGCGCGCCGTTCTATAACAATAACGACAACGGCGTGATGGACCCGTGTGAAGCACCCGGCCTCGCCAACGCCGACCAAGTGGTGTGGTTTGTGGCCAATGACCTTGACGAGGGAAGTACATTTAGTGCCTGGGAATCTCCTCGTATCGGCATCGAAATGCAAGTCACATTGTGGGCTTATAATCGGCAAAATGCCTTTGATAATATTATTTTCAAACGTTACAGATTAATCTACAAAGGTCATGAGGCTACGCCGGATACCAGCCGCATTGACAGTATGTTTATAGGTCAATGGTCTGATAGCGATATTGGAGACGTTCAGGATGATTTTGCTGGTTGCGACTCAACTTTGCAGGTGGCATACGGTTACAATTCAACCACCCTTGATTCAGAGTTTCACGAGCTAAATCTCCCGCCTCCTTCTGTGGGATATGTTTTGCTGCAAGGACCGATTGTTCCCGATCCTAATGGCGACGCTCGATTTGACTTTAAGACAAAGCGAGGTTTCAGAAACCTAAAAATGTCCTCGTTTGTTTATGCGTATCCAGGACTCCAGAAACCAGATTTTATCCCGGAGACCCGGATTCGCCGAAAAACCTTTAATAACCTAAATGGATTCTTACCTCTTGTTGAACTCAAACCATACGTTGATCCCGAGGGGAATGCAACTAAATTTCCATTGAATGGAGACCCGATAAACGGTAGAGGTTGGATTGACGGTGTCTTGCAGCCACCCGGAGACCGCCGGATTATGATTAATGCAGGCCCCTTCACCATGGCATTAGGAGACACCCAGGAAGTGATCGTTGCCCTGGTCGCGGGTTTGGGGGCAGACCGCTTGTTCAGCGTGCAGGTGATGAAACACCACGCCAAATGGGCACGACAACTGGCCCTGGCAAATTTCGAGCTGCCACCTGAACCACAGCCCCAAGAGCCATCGCTACCGAAGCACTTCCGGCTGTCACAAAATTTTCCCAATCCGTTCAATCCAGGCACCGAAATCCACTACGAACTACCGGTCGAGCGACACGTCAATTTGACTGTCTACAACGTGCTGGGCCAAAGAATAAAAACGCTGGTGGATGAAGTGAAAGAAGCAGGGTCTTATTCGGTGACCTGGGATGGAACGGATGAACGCGGACAGCCGGTGCCTTCGGGCGTCTACTTCTATCGGTTTGATGCCGGGGTGGTCAGTGGGACAAAGAAGATGCTCCTGATGAGATAGCAAAACTCGGATGAAGATAGGGGTAAAGTTGGAGAGTACCTATGAAATCAATTAAAGTTATATTCATGCTTTTCATTTTCACTGTTCATAGTTGGGCACAGACCAATGAAAATATAACTCTCGTGGGGAGATGGCCTGACGGCCCTTGCAATACAGCTATTGCCGTAGAAAATATAGCTTACACGGGAAATGGCGGAGCCATTGACGTTCTCGACGTTTTCGAGCCCGACAGACCGGCGAAGATAGGACGAGTCGTTACGCCTGGCGTTGTCAACGATATCTTTGTCACTGGGAATTATCTTTATATTGCCAATGGAAAAGCTGGTTTGCGAATTGTTGACATCAGGGTACCAGCGAGTCCACATGAAATTGCTCACTTGGCAACATCAGGTGAAGCTCTGCGTGTTTTCGTGCAAGGGGATCATGCTTATATGGCTGCTGACACGGCTGGATTGCGCATAATTGATATTACCGATCCCTTTGCGCCTGAAGAAGTGGCAACGGTCAAATCCAACGGCTATACACAAGACGTGTTTGTATCGGGCAACTTTGCTTATGTGGCTAATTCAGAGGAAGGATTAAAGATTATAGATGTCACTGATCCGGCATCACCGGTTGAGATAAGTTCCTTCGATTTTGATGGCTTATTTCGCATAACTAGTGTTACTGTGCAAGGCAAATATGGTTATGTTTTAGTCACTGGTAAGCAGCCACTGTCAAGAGGAGCCTTAAGTATTGTTGATATTAGCAAGCCTGATTCTTTATACGAAGTGGGGCGAGATATTATAACTGGTGATTGGGCCAGTAGTGGCAGAAAAGTGGTCTTAAAAGATAGTCTTGCCTATGTGGCTCTCTTTTCTGATGCTGGCAATGGTTTACAAATTTTTGATGTGAGTAATCCAGCAAATCCGATGACAGTTGGACATCACTTTACGCTTGCTGCGCTAGACATCTTTGTGGATGACGAGAAGCTCGCTTTTATAGCTGATGGTCGCAATGGATTGAGTATTCTTGATGTAAATAGCCCATCCTCTGTTGAAGTTATCGGAAATTATGACACGCCCGATGCCTCCAGAGATGTTTTTGTCTCAGATCATTTGGCTTTTGTAGCCAGCGATGGATTACGCGTTCTTGATCTCACAGACCCATCCAACCCGTCACAACTGGATCATTTTGAGATATCTCCTCATTCCTGGGCTGGCAGGGTATTCGTATCAAATCAGTTAGCCTTCTTAACTACCAATGCCAGCTTACGGATCATCGATATTACTCGCCCGGATTCATTATTTCAAATAGCTTCGTTTAGTGTGCTGGCTCGGGCCGTTCAAGTAGTCGGTGATTACGCTTTTGTTTTGGATCGAGATCAGGCGTTGCATATCATTGATGTCAACGATCCAGCCCATCCCAAGAGGATTTCGAAATATCAAATAGAACTACCTAAATTGGCATTCGGCGGCAATCTTTTCGTTTCAAACGGCTATGCCTATGTGGCTGCAGCTTCTGCTGGATTGCACATTTTTGATATTACGGATGTTAATAACCCCATACAAGTTTCACATATTGAAGCCAATGGGTCCTCTCTTGACGTTTTTGTTTTGCAGGATTGCGCGTATCTCGCTGAAACAGGCGGACTCAGGATCATAGAAGTTAGCAATCCGAAAGCGGCGCGCGTTTTAGGACAAACACATCGCTCAATAGCCGCTTTGGGTGTTTTTGTGGCAAATGTTTTTGCTTATGTAGCAACAGTAAGTGGCTTAACAATGATTGATGTCAGTGAGCGCGACCTTCCGGTCGAAGTTGGGTTTTTCAAAACAGGGGATGTGGCTCGGAGTGCATACGTGGCAAATGATCTGATCCATGTTGCTGATAATGATGATGGATTATACATTCTGCGAAATGACCTGACGACCAAAATCGAACACCCAACAACAAGATCTCAAAATTTCATTTTACACTACAACTATCCCAACCCATTCAATCCCGAAACCACGATTCGTTATGGACTGCCGGAGCCACGCCGCGTCCGCCTCATCATCTATAACGTATTCGGCCAAAACATCAAAACGCTGGTTGATGAAGTGAAAGCAGCGGGCAGCTATTCTGTGACCTGGGACGGCACGGATGAACGGGGGCAACCGGTGCCTTCGGGTGTGTACTTCTATCGCTTCGATGCCGGAGTCGTGAGTGGCACAAAGAAAATGATCTTGATGAGATAGACAAATGAAACGTCATTTTTTAAGTCTCACAGTCGCAATTACTCTTATGCCGTTTGCGGTCAAAGCTCAAGCGGTTTTTTCCGGCGTCGACATGTATGAATTGCAGGCAGGTAGGTTTTTTGTGAGCGGGAAAATAAAGGAGGCAGAAGATGAATTGGTTTAAAGAAATGATCAAGAGCTCAACCATTTGGGTCATTCTTTTCTTTTCTATTTTACTCTCGCAAAGATTGTGTGCACAATCCTATTTCACCATATCCACCGAGCCAATGCCGGCCTTATTTAAACAGGATAAGCCGCGCCTTTTTAACGGACCTGGCGGTGAATTTGTGGTGGTGTGGCGGGACTTTCGCAATGGCGATGAAAGTTATTTCGGCCAGTTGATGCATGAGCAAGGTGATCTAAAGGGCTCCAATTTTCGGGTAATTTCCAATGAAGCTTTTGCATTCGGAGCAGATGGTTCCTATGCATCATTCGGTCACAGGGAAGATGCCGGTAATTTTTATTACCGGGGATTCTTTCAAATTTACCCACCAACAGGTAATCATTTAGACCCAATCTTAGCAACTGAATTTAGTCAACCGCCGGATTTCTTGGGATGCCCGGCAATCGCGTCATTTTTGCAGGCAAAACAAGACGGTTATCTGCTCGGCGATGCTTATAATGGTGAAATACAGATACGCAGCTTTGATGCTGCCGGCGATCTCGTTTCTTCAGGGCCAGACATTGTTCTACCTGGAGGAGATGCCCTCGGCTTTGCAATGGCTGCGACCTGGGATGGTGCTTACGCTATTTTCTGGATAGGCCCTGACGATTATACATTTGAAAATGCAGCCGTATATGCAAGTTTTTTTGATGCAAATCATCAGAATGTTGCAGATAGTGTTAAGCTTGGCAGGTACGGAAACGAGTCTTGCGATGTTGGGACAAGTATGCGCGCGATTACACTCTCGGATTCTTCGTTTCAATTGTTCTATACGATTTCCGATACGCTGTGGAACATTCAGGTTGATGGTCTTGGTAATGTTTTACAGGATTTTCAACACATTCCTATTGGCCGCCCTTTGGACGTTCCGGAAACGGCTCGTGTCAGGACAAAATTTGCACTTTCAAATATCTCTGACAATGGATTCTCAATAATTATTTTTGCTTTTTATCGCTGGTTTGGTACAGAAGGTGGAAGTAGATTCCAAACTTCCAAATTTGATTTTAGCGCTTCAGGGCAGAAGGTTGGAGAAACTGTTTTAGAAAAGCAATTTCCAACTATCAGTGAAATTTATAATATTCATAGAAGAAATCGGGAGATTTCACTAATTCCGGAAAGTAGTAACAATGACATTTATGTTTACACCTTCGAGCAATCAACAATTATTGACAGTGTAAAACTCAACGACGACATCTCCGGCGCAAATCACACCGACCCGACAATTATCCCCGCACCGGATGATCAATTTTTAGTTTCCTGGCTGGAAGAGGACTCAACTAGAAAATCACGCCTCATGGATGCCAACGGCACGTTTTTGACTGAGGAGCTGAACGTCAGCATTGAGGCAGGCAATTTTTTCCCTTCCGGAGAGTATCTCACTTTCTGGCGTAGCACCTCAAATAACCCCTCCGTTCTTGGATACAGGATTTATTCTAAAGACTGGCAAATTATAGCGGAGCAACCTATCGCACAACGTTATGGAACTACATACTGGCTGCGGGTTGCGGCTGATATCGTGGATAACGACACATTTATCATTCTATTACAGGATTCCACCGAATTGCGCCTGGCAAAGGTTAATAAGGGTGAAGGGGTGACTTCCGATGTGCTGGTAACTGAGGGCGTGGTTTTTGATAGCCGTAGAGTTGAGATGGATAAGGACGGTACTGTTTGGGCACTATGGCGTTCTACAAATTCGGGCACTTTCGTGCAATTATTTGACCTCGAGNNTACGCAATTCGCTTTTCTGCCCAACGGACGATTGGCTTACATACGACGTATCGGCACTCCGATACCTGAGATGGGACACTATTTGATAGTACGCGACACCTCGTCCGATGGCACAGAGATAAAAGTTAATGTTGAAGATTACTATGTGGATCAGGTGAAGCTGTTTTCAGTTTCTGATAAAACCCTTCTCATGACTTATGATGACGATGGGGGCGTTTGGTATCAATCGTTTGACGCCATGGCGAACGCGATTGTGGGGAAAACCGCCGTGTACGAAACGGGAGAAATTAGGTATCTCGAGAGTTCTGCGGCTTTGGGCGACCAGACGGTGATGTTCGCATGGTCCGATGCCGTGAAACCGGGCAACGGTTTTGATATCTTAGGCCGTTCAATTCCCCAGAGTACAATTACCAATATTAAATCGAAACCGGCAGTTCCTTCAACGATACAGTTTTTCCCGAATTATCCCAATCCATTCAATCCCGGCACCGAAATTCGCTACGAACTGCCAGAAGAGCAACACGTCAAGCTGACTATCTACAACGTGCTGGGCCAAAGAATCAAAACCCTCGTCGACAAAGTGAAAGAAGCGGGAGCTCATTCGATCACCTGGTATGGCACGGATGAACGCGGGCAGCCGGTGCCTTCGAGTGTTTATTTCTATCGGTTTGATGCAGGGGTGGTGAGTGGAACGAAGAAAATGATCTTGATGAGGTAGATATCAAATAAGGAGGTGTTATCATGAACGGACGAACAAAACTTATCTTGCTGATTGTTATCATCGGAGTTTTAGGGTTTAGCCAGGCAGCGCACACCTGCACCTGTGGTGGGCCTATCCCTCCAAAGTTAGAACTCAAACTCAAAGATGCGGTCTTTGTCGGAGGAGTATTAAGTGTTGACTTGGATACGATTGAGTTTGGCAGAAGGATTCATCGGGTGCAATTTCTCGTCGATCGTTACTGGAAGGGAGTGTCCGACGATACCATAACTGTTAGCACCAACACAAACGAGGGCAGTTGCGGCTTTCCCTTTGAGCCCGATTCCACCTATCTTGTTTATGCCTACACAATCGAAGATACCTCCTCAGATTTACATGGCCAGCTATTTACCAGTATCTGCACACGAACCAGACTTTTGTCCAAAGCGAGTGAAGATCTTTCCGAATTAGGACCGCCTGTAGTTGTGAGCGTCGGCGAGGACCGACCTAAAGCCATTCCGGCAATCGCTGAGCTTTTCCAGAATTATCCTAATCCGTTCAACCCGGCTACACAAATTCACTTTGAACTGTCGTCCCGTAATCATGTCACATTAACGATTTACAATGCGTTAGGAAAAAAAGTGAAAACCCTCGTGGATGAAATCCGAGAAGCAGGCAGCTATTCTGTTACCTGGGACGGCACGGACAAACGCGGACAGCCCATACCGTCGGGAGTTTATTTCTACCGGTTTGATGCCGGGATTGCGAGCGGCACGAAAAAGATGATTCTGATGAGGTAGACTCAAATGAAACGCTATTGTTTATTTGTTGCAGTCACGATAATTTGCACTTCATTTTCTCTCAAATCTCAAAAGCTTGAACATACGTCTCCTAATTTCAAGCTCACGAAACCCAGCGGCCAACCCATGGCCACCTTAGTCAACATCAACAATATTTCGATGTGGGTGCGCGCCGATGGTCGGTCGGGACGCAATCCCATCTCCGGGAAAGCGGGCACGATCTTTCCACGGGGAACGACGAATGTGATTTTCCAGGATGGTATCATCTGGGGAGGGCTCGTTAAAGACGGCCAACCGCCCACATTGCGAGTCGGAGGACAGCGATACAACGTCGGCACCGTGCCGGGACGCATCACCTCAAGAGGCGTGGCGGAGCTGCCAACCGAACCGGACGTGCGGATTTGGCGCATCCGACCGGATTGGCGCACCGCTGATTTGACACGGGACGCCGCCGAGCATAACAACATCCCGGTGGCCGACGTCACAAAAGAGCACATCCGCGAAGTTCGACAGCAATATGCCAACGACTGGTTTCAATGGCCCTGGCAAAAAGGCGCCCCGTTTTACGATGACAACGGAAATGGCATCATGGACGCCGGTGAGGAACCCGGCCTGGCGGGCGCGGATCAGGTCGTCTGGTTTGTGGCCAACGATCTCGATTCTGCTGTTGTTTCGGATTATTTTGGTTCGCCGCCCATTGGACTGGAAATGCAAGTCACCCTCTGGGCTTACAAACAGCCTGATGTGTTACAAAATACAGTTTTCAAACGCTATCGGCTTATCTACAAAGGGACCGCCAAGACACCGGACACGGCACGCATCGACAGCATGTACATCGCCCAGTGGAGCGATCCGGATTTGGGCACCTACAGTGACGATTTTGTCGGGTGCGACAGCTTGCTCAGTCTTGGCTATGTGTACAATGGCCGTTTAGCAGATCCACAATTTGATAAGTTTAATCTTCTGCCACCCGCGTTTGGATATGATTTTGTGCAGGGACCGATTGTGCCAGGAAATGCTGGAGATAGAGCTATCTTTGATTTTAGAAAGATGACTCACTTTAAAAATCTACCCATGACGTCGTTCGCATTTTTTGCTGCCGGCTCTGCCATCGCACCTTTTTATTGCGGACATGGCAGCTATGAATGCACTGTGGAACATTGGAATGTCCTCAGAGGGTTTACTCCCCAAAGCGATCCTCGTAATCCCGAACGATTCTGGACGGTGGATGGTGAACCAACCAGATTTCCACTCGCGGGCGATCCACTCAGTGGTCAGGGCGATATTGACGGCATCATTCTGCCCCCCGGCGACCGACGAATGTTCCTGAGTTCCGGTCCCTTCAACATGGCCCTGGGAGACACCCAGGAAGTCGTCATTGCTCTGATCGGGGCCACGGGAGCCGACCACCTGCTCAGTGTGGCTGACCTCAAACAAGCCAGCGATCACATTCAATCCATTTACAACAGTCTTTTCACAAGCACCGTTCCGAACGTCACCGTGGCACCCGAGTATTTTGAAGACGAAACTCGGTTCACAATTCAAGCGCAAGCCCCGGATGCACGCGAAGTTTTGGCGCAATTTTCAGCGTCTTCGGGGAAATTGGCGAAGACCCTGCCACTGTTTGACGATGGCGCCCACCATGACAGCCTTGCTAACGACGGCATTTGGGGCAATCAATGGACAACCGAAATTCAGCACCAGGGTCTGTCGTTGGGTTTGGTCACCATCAATACCGACTCTTTAAACTGGCCCAGGCTCGTCCAGCAAATTCCGACCTTTGGTCCGGTTGAGACGTTGAAGCTCCGCGTCAGTTCCGACAACATCAACAGCGACGGCCAGATCAATCCGGGGGAAAATGTGCATCTTTCTGCTTTGGTGGGTAACGGGAGCAAACGATTGCTTGGTTCATTGAAGCTTCGTTTAGAAACCGAAGATCCCTGGGTCACGGTTCAAAATCCGTCTCAGGAAATGCCGGCATTGAATACACGAGATACTACTGCGGTGGTCTACGATCTTGACAATCCTGAGAGTTACTTTGCGCTCCAATTCGATCCGGCGACGCCGCCAAGTCACGTCGTTGATGTTGATATCACTCATTACGACACCAACTTCAACCTGTGGCGCAACAAGCTCACCCTGACGGTGGAGCCGTTCCCGGCTGAACCCGAAACGCAATCGGTGCAGCATCTGCAGGGACCGGCCACCGGGACGTTCGGTCTTTATGTCGTCCAGCCGTCTGCATTGACCGGGCACACGTATCGCATCACCATCGAGCACTCTATTTTCACCGACCGGTTTAAAAACACGCATCGCATTCCGTTATTCAATTTGATTGATCGAAC
>JAABYK010000116.1 GCA_011775825.1 Candidatus Zhuqueibacterota bacterium
GAATATTGGGGCGATATCGTCTCCGAATCGGAAATCCGACGTGCTTCGAAGAAGAAAGACAAAGATCTGACGTTGGATCTTTTTCATTTTGACAAAGGCAATTCACTTTTGGCATCCATGGGGAAACTCGGTCGCGATTTTTTTGACGTCATTGAGGAGCAATTCGACTATCAACCGTTCGAGCAGTTTGAAGATCCGGGAGAGCATTCTCTTTTGACAGATCTGCAGTCCGACATTCTAAATCTGCGCGATCGTGGATTGACCGGCGACCCCAAGCAAGCGATTTCGGACACAGACACATCCCTCCAAATCCATTCGTGTCACAGTCCAAGACGCGAGATCGAAGTACTGCAAGATCATCTCCTGCATCTGTTTGAAACGAACCCGGATCTGAGACCGAGCGACATTTTGGTGATGACGCCGGACATCGAGCCGGTTGCTCCGTACATTCAGTCGGTGTTTGACCTGCCGTTCGAGAATCCGAAACGCATTCCCTACAGCATCGCCGATCGCAGTTATGGCAGAGAGGATGAAATCGTCGAAACGTTCTTCGGAATTCTGAACCTCCAAGGGAGCCGATTTGGCGCAGCTCAGGTGTTGACGATTCTGGAAGCGCCCGCGGTACAGAAAAAATTCGATCTTTCTGAGGACGACATCGAGTTGATTCATAACTGGGTGCGGGACACGCGCATCCGTTGGGGCAAAAACGCTCAAGACCGCCGCCGATTGGGACTCCCTGAACATGCGCAAAATACATGGCAAGCGGGACTCGAACGCCTGCTTCTGGGGTACGCTCTGCCCGGACGGGACGAGACCTTGTACAATGGCTCTATTCTGCCTTATCCCCACGTGGAAGGTGACCAATCGCTTGTCCTGGGAAGATTTCTTGAATTTACGGAATACCTGTTCGAGAAAGTGGATGCGCTCGGAAAGAAACGCATGTTGCAGCAATGGCACACGAAGCTGGATGAGCTGTTGGACACATTTTTCGAATCCGATGACGAAACCGTTGCGGAGATTCAGGTCATTCGGCGCGCACTGGTAGAGCTGGATGGGTTCGAACATCTTTCAGGCTTCGATGAGCCGATTGAGCTCAAGGTGGTCCGACATCATTTGGAAACAAAACTTCATCGGGAGGGGCACGGCTATGGTTTTCTCACCGGCGGCGTGACCTTCTGCTCGATGCTGCCCATGCGCAGCATTCCTGCCCGGATTATCTGTCTGGTGGGTATGAACAACGACGCTTATCCCCGCAGAAACATTCAGTTGGGTTTCGACCTGATGGCCAAACAACCGAGGAAAGGCGATCGCTCGCGCCGGAACGACGATCGCTATCTGTTTCTCGAAGCCCTGCTTTCCGCGCGCGAACATCTCTACATCAGCTATGTCGGACAAAGCATCAAAGACAATTCTTTGATTCCGCCCTCCGTGGTAGTGGGCGAACTGTTGGATTACATCAGTGCCAATTTCACAACCGAGGAATCGCGGATTTTGGAGCACGTGACGACCCGGCATCGGCTGCAAGCGTTTAGTCCGGAGTATTTTAGAGGCGGAGATAGACTCTTCAGTTATTCTCATGAAAACATGCAAGCGGCTTGCCATCTGCTGGCGCCACGTGAGGCGCCAAAACCGTTTCTTATGGAAAGGCTGACGGAGCCGCAAAAAGAATTTAAAGAAGTCCGCCTGTCTGACCTCTACCGTTTTTTCCGGAATCCATGTCAGTTTTTACTCAATCGTCGCCTGGGGGTTTACCTGGATGAAAGTACGGCTGTCCTGGAAGAAAAAGAGACCTTTGCCCTCAGAGGTCTCGACCGGTACAAAGTGGCGGAAAAACTGCTGGAAAAGAAGGTAGCCGGACTTGATACAGAGGATGTGAAAAGAGCCGCCATCGCCAGCGGTCAATTGCCGCACGGCGCCGTGGGCGAGTATGAGGTTGACACTCTCAACGAAAAACTGGAGCAGTTCGTCTTGAAGACTGAACGCTATCTCAAAGGTCGCGAGTTGGAACCCCTTGGAATCGATTTGAAATTGAACGAATTCCACTTGACCGGACACCTCGATCAGATTACGCAAAGCGGGCTGGTCGTCTATCGTTTTGCCAGAGTGCAAGCCAAAGATCATCTGCGAGTTTGGATTCAGCATCTGGCCTTGAACGCCTGTGCCGCGGGAGCCACTCCCCGCGAAAGCTATTTGGCGGGCGTTGATTCTGCCAAAGACGGCAATTGGGTTGGGTGGCGGTTCAGGCCGCTCGATCACAGCACGGAGATACTCACGCGTTTATTGCAGATCTATTGGGAAGGGCTCAGGGAACCCCTTCGGTTTTTCCCGAACTCCGCGTTTGCTTTTATCGGACGCCTCAAGCAAGGTTGGAAAGAAGAATGGGCTAGGCGCAGCGCTCGCAAGAGGTGGTTTGGCAGTGACTCCGAAAGGGGAGAACGGGAAGACTTGTATTTTCAACTCTGTTTTGGCAAAGAGATCGACCCGCTGAGTCAAGAATTTCAGACGTTGGCGAGCGACGTCTTTTCACCTGTGATTGAGACTGAAGAGGAAATTAGCGATGGCTGAACCGCAGGAATTCAAACACATCGAAAGCGAGATTTCGGGACGGAATCTCATCGAGGCAAGTGCCGGCACCGGGAAAACCTACACCATCACGGGTCTGTACTTGCGGTTGCTTCTCGAGGAGAATCTCGAGGTGGACGAGATTCTCGTCGTCACCTTCACCGAAGCAGCCACCAACGAACTCAAAGAGCGGATTCGAGCCACTCTGCTCAGAGCAAAAGAGGATTTCCTGGCCCGGCGGAGCGACGATAAGTTTTTGTCTGGCTACATCAAAAAAAATCAGAACTCTGAAAAAGCCGGCGACACGCTTGATAAAGCCATCCGCAACTTTGACGAAGCGGCCATTTACACCATTCACGGTTTCTGCAATCGGGTGTTGCAAGAGCATGCGTTTGAAAGCGGTGGCCTGTTCGACACGGAGCTCGTCACCGAACAGACGGAATTGTTGCGACAGGTGGTGGAGGATTTCTGGCGCAAGCATCTGTACGAGGAATCGCGGTTATTCGTCAGTTACGCCGTCAGCAAGATGAGTCCCGAGGCGCTGTTTGATTTGCTGGCGGACAAAGTTGGCCTGCTTTATTTGGAAATCATTCCGCAAGCGACTGCCTCCGATTGTTCGAGTCAGGAGCGCCATTTCCACGACTCTTTTCGTCGCCTACGAGAAATGTGGCCGTTGTGCCGGGAAAAGGTCGAAACGATTTTGCGTGAAAATCCGGGATTGAACCGAAATCAGTACAAGAAGTCCAAAGTCCCGACCTGGATCAAAGCCATGGATTTGTACACGGCTTCCGAGAGCGCCAACCCTGTGCTGTTCCCCGGATTTGAAAAGTTCAGCACGACTGCGATCACTCAGGGCACAAAGAAAAACCATCTCCCGCCCACTCATCCGTTTTTCGACCAATGTGAAGAACATGTTCAAAACCATCTTGAGCTTGAGCAGGTCTACAACGAGCGTTTGATTGCGCTCAAGAGGGAGTTGTTCGATTACG
>JAABYK010000105.1 GCA_011775825.1 Candidatus Zhuqueibacterota bacterium
ATCGACATGGTGGCGCCGCCACCTGGCTTCGGTTTCTACGCGGCCTTCAACATACCGGCTTTTCCAGATTGGCTGGTTAGCGATATTCGTTCCGCACTCGATTCCACTCACACCTGGACCTTAACTCTCCTTAATACGGTAGGCACAACCAGCACAATTTGCTGGGACAGCACATCCTTTTTTATCCACGGTACCCCCGTCGGCAGCTTCATGATAAACCAAACCGATATGTTATCCGATACCTGTCTGCAGGTGAGCGGTGATCAAAATGTAACAATAAGATTCAAGAAAGCTCAAGTAACTGAGGTGCGATCACCCGACAACTCGAAATCGGTACCAGAAGGCTTTTACTTATCCCAAAGCTATCCCAATCCTTTCTCAGTCAATTCAGGACAAAACCGACTCGGAACGGCGATTCAATTTCGTGTACCGATCAGGAGTTTTGTTAATTTACAGGTGTATAATCTCCTCGGTCAAAATGTGCGCACGTTATTTGATGCCATTGTTGAGCCACGCACCCATGTGGTATACTGGAACGGTCGAGACAAATTCGGCCGGCAATTGCCGCAAGGCGTTTACGTCTATTATCTGCGTATCGGCAATTTAACTATGGCCCGCAAGCTCATGTTGATTGAGTAAATGCGTTCTTTGTAACATTGTGTCAGAAACTAAACTTCACTTGCGCAAAACCTTGCCAAAGCCTGTAATTTATAGTTAGATATGTCTGTGTAATACATCCCGAGATTTATCAATTCTCACAGACTTTCAAGTGCCATGTACTCCGATTTCGTCCTGCGGCGAAATTATTGAAATCACAATCTAGTGGCATAAATAAATTCCGTGGGGGAGTTTCACTCATGCCAATAGCCAGAAGTCTTAGATAGACTACCGAGTGGTATGCATGATTGGCAGGCTTGAATGTCTCCCCGTGAATTGTCAACAACTTCAATCAGGAATCAAGCAAAATGTTTTACCAAGTTTCAATTCTTAACATCGTAGAATATCCACGAGGAGGATTAGTATGACATTGCGACGGTTTTCTACTGTCATTATCACCCTTCCGACTTTCATTTGCTTTTTTTCGCTAAGCAGCACTGGGCACGCGCAAGTAACCGTCACGGAGGAATGGTCGGTGCCAGTTCAGGTGGACTTTGGAGGTGACGGAACGACGGATTTAGAATTTGGAACGATGTCCGGCGCCACTGACGATTTTGACACCGGCATCGATGAGGCCGCACCGCCACCAGCCCCCAATTCCTTCGACGCCCATCTTTTTATCTCAACCTTCCCTAACCGTCTGACCAAAGATTTTCGCAGCAACACGGCTTCGCCCAATAGTTGGGAGCTTAGTATTTTTGACCCAAACAACACCTCGAATCCCGAAACTCATGCAGTTAGCTGGAACAGCGATGATTTTCCCACTGGCGATATCGCAGGGACCCTTACGATTTCTGACGGTAGCACTACCACGGACATGTTAACGAACAGCAGTATTACGGTTACCGGAACCAACGCCTTGACTATCAGCTATACTGCACCGCAAGTGGTCCCCGATATCAGCGTTAATCCCTCCTCGCATGATTTCGGAAATATTGAGATTAACTCCAGTTCATCGCAGACAGTTGTGGTGACGAATGAAGGCGGTGCGGATTTGGACGTCAGTTCTGTGTCATTGAGTGGCGCAAACGCGGACCAATTTTCGATTGACAGTGGTGGTGGGCCGTTTACCCTTGCTCCGAGCGAAACTCGCAATGTGGTAGTGAGTTTCAATCCGACCTCGGTGAGCAGCAAGAGTGCGACCTTGAGGTTTGCCAGCAATGATCCAGACGAGGATCCGTTTGATGTTCCCTTGAGCGGCACCGGNNAACTCCAGTGCATCTCAAACGTTTGTTGTATCGAATGAAGGGGACGGCGACTTAAAAGTCAGTGCTGTTTCCGTAAGCGGTACGGATGCGGGTCAGTTTTCCATCGACAGCGGCGGCGGCACGTTTACCCTTGCTCCGAGTGAAAATCGCAATGTGGTGGTCAGTTTCAACCCGACTTCGGTGAACGGCAAACGCGCAACACTGAGCTTTGTCAGTAATG
>JAABYK010000712.1:0-4072 GCA_011775825.1 Candidatus Zhuqueibacterota bacterium
GCGATCGTGCTCATTTGAATGACTGTACGAGTGTTGATGTCTGGCCTTGGCTCCGAGTTAAACAGCACATCTCGGATGGCTTCAGCGTCAGAGAGCATCAGAATGACACACTCCGCATTCCCAATGGCCTCCGCAGGAGAGTTTGCAATTTTGGCACCGACTTTAGCTAGCGGTTCGGCTTTGTGGCGACTGCGATTGTAAACCGTCAGGGGATAGTCATTCTCCAGAATCCTTTCTGCCATTGGATACCCCATGAGTCCCGTTCCGATCAGTGCAAGTCTCATCTGGTTTTCTCCTTTATGTCAAGTCCTTGGTCTTCTTCAACCGCCAGGTGAAGCGGCGGTGACTCACCTTTTTTATCGGTGCCAATATAGAGCGTTCGATGCGGAAATGGAATTTCGATATCTTTTTCATCGAATCGTTTCTTAAGCCGACGATTGAATTCTCGTGCAACACGCCATTGCTTAATGGGCTTGGTGGTGGTCCGGGCTTTGATGACCAATGCAGAATCCGCAAACTCATCCAAGCCCAAAACCTCAATGGGTTCCAGAATATCGTCTTTATATTCCGGATCATTGCGCAGTGCTTCATCCACTTCTTTGATAACGTCGATGACCTCGTCCACATTTTCACGATAGGCCACACCGATATTGAAAAGATAGCGTGAATAATCCTTGGTCATATTGGTCACCACATCGATCTGACCATTCCGGACATAATGGACGTTGCCGGCTAAGTCCCGCAGAACCACCATTCTCAAATTGACTTTTTCTACCAACCCACCTTTATCAGCTATTTGAACGACGTCACCCACTCGAATTTGATCTTCCAATAAAATAAAAAAGCCGCTGATCACATCCTGAACCAACTTTTGAGCACCGAAACCAACGGCCAATCCAACAATTCCGGCGGCCGCCAGAATCGGCCCAATCTCGATGCCGATCTCGTTCAAAATCATCATGGCGGCCACCAAAACAATACCAATGTTCAAAATATAACGAATAACCGACCCCAGGGTATCGGCGCGCTTATTGAATTCATCATCGTCTTTATGTTTCTTAAACTTCACAAAAAGTTTAGATATTACCATACTCACCACTTTCATGGCGATGAGAGTCAAAACTAAAATAAACAGAACCCGCAAGCCACTTGTCAAAAGCCAGCTACCTATTTGGTCCAGGTAAGTATCTATTTGCATTTGTAAACCTTTCAATTAAACCTAAAATCTGGAAAATACGGAATGAAATTTGAGAAAGTTGTCATCCAAGTTCAGTTGTCATTATCAAATAATAAAAGCGGTTACACGGTCGTTTTACGCCCGTCGTACCGCTAAACATTTAGGATCCTGATTGTCAGTTTTTGGAACCTCCTTTTATTGGGTTTTAATTAATTAGTGACTGAATCAAAACGGGCTGTTGCTCTCATTCTCGAGATCTTTTACTCGGGAATCTCCTGTTTAAATCCGAGATTCCAGAACAAGCTTCCCCGCAATCTTTAACCGGGAAACAATCCGGAATGAGCGCACTAACGAGTTTCATTCAGCCAACAATCTGCTAACTAAAAATCAACGATTTAAACTCATTCAAAATTAAATTCCTATTTCTTCTTTGGTCTCAGACGTTTCAACAGGAGTCGCTCCGGGTATCATGGACTCGCCAATTATGCTCCCAAGCACCACTCCATAAACAATATGGGCGATCAGAGTTTCAAGTAAGACAAGTACCGGATATCGAGTGTATATAGAGAGAACGCCGGTTCCCATCAAGGGCATGACCGCAATTTGCGATACAACCCAAACAACCAGACCAAAATAGAGACCCTTGATCCGTGCTTTGCCCGGCACCCTCGGATAAAACAGAAAAACATAAAGCGCTGGCAAAACAAAAACACCTAACACGAAATGGACAAGCAGCCCTAAATCCCAGGCCGCACTGTAAGGCCGCGCTTGCAATCCGGTCAGGAACTTGCCCAGCATGCTAGGCAAATCCACACCTGGCATGCCTAACAAGGGCGCCAGATAAATAATCACGGTCATGACGATTGTCGCAACCAGACCTCCTGCTAAAGTCTTTCGAAGTTTATTTTCTTTCAATTCTTATCATCCTCGGTGCGAAATTGTGATCTTTGCTCGATTCGAAATTCTCAAGAGCAACCTTATTGAAGCTAATCCCCTATTTTTCAACAGGCAACGTCTCGAGATCTTTGGGTCTAAGTTCTTCGGGACCGCGCTTCACAGCCAACCGGTTCGCCACTTTTTTGGCATTGCCTTTATATGCTTCTTTTGTCGCCAAACGATATTCGTTCCAGGAATCCACTGTGCCAGTTAACGTTGCGATGCCATCCGAGACTTCCACGGTGATGTTTTCACTTGCAACAAAGGGATTCCAAAAAAGCTCGCTTTTAATGTCTTGTTTGATTTCCCAATCGCTCTTCCATACTCTGGTCTCAGGAACAATCAGGTTGTTACGAACGTCTACGACACCCCGGACTCCCGCAACCACACTCTTAGCGTGTCGTTTCTCGAAATCAGAATTCACGGTTCCGTTTATATGAACGTGACCATCATACACAGAGACATCGAGCTTACGTTTTTTCAGAATGGGCTCTCGAGCGATCGCTTCCTGAATATTCTTCACTATCTTTTCGTCAGGGAATGGCGATTCTGGCCTGACTTTCAGCAAATTTCGTACTCTCCAAACCCCTACTGTATTCCTTGCATCCTTCTCAGCGGCTTGCTTGGCCTTCAGATCGCCGACCCTACCCGTTAGTGTCACCGTACCATCTTCGACTTCAATTTCGGGTTTGAACGCAGTAACTCTCGGATCGTACAAGAATGCGTCTCTGACGGCATTCTTAATCTCTGTGTCAGATTTCGTGACTAGTGTGTCTTTTCTTAGAATTTGATCCGCAGCAGTCCAGTCGATAGAGAGGGTACTCGCATCAACAGAGTGAACACCAGTTACCCACGCATTGGTGTAAGCCCGAGCTCTCTCGGCTACGCTGCCTACATGACCGGACAATTCTACTTTGCCGTTTTCCACATTCACCTCAATCGACTGCTCGTCGACCCAAATGTCTGAATCGAGATGTCTTGCAATTTCCTCTTTTATTTCAACATCCGGGCGTTCACTTTCAACGACAAACTCAATTTTGTTCTCAATCTCTCTTACTCCCTCGACACTTCTGACTACCTTGGTACACAATTCTTTTTCTTGCCAGGAAGCGACTTCACCTGTTAGAGTGACCACCCCTTCTTCGACGGAAACATCGATCTCATAAGCCTCTGTCGCCGGATCACTCAGGAATGCACGCACAACATCTTCCCGCAATGCTTTGTCCGTACGCACCATCGGTTCAACCGAGATGTGGTCGACCACTGCGCGGACGCCTTTAATGGTTCGTGCGATCTCCAAAGTCCGGTTCTTGGCCAATAAATTACTCACCGAACCGGAAAGAGTTACGACGCCCTCAATCGTCTGCACGTCGAGCTCATTTCCGGGGATATTGGGGTCAACAATCAAATGGTATTGAATCGCATCGCTAATATCTTTGTCTGCAATCCTTTCATCCACCGCCCGCGCGTCTTCCACCAGCGCGATGCACAGAAATGTCAACGTGAATACAAGGAGCACCGTCAGCACACTAGCCTGATTTTTTGCTGATAATATCCTTCGATTGAATAAAAACATCAAGGCTACCTCCTTCTTACTTACATTCTTACATTTATGTATGATTTCTTCCCCTCCTCAGACTTCAGACCTTATATTTACGGAGATGCTCAGGTACGGAGGGAGGAGGATCATAGAATACCTGAGCATCCCCTTTTTACAGCCATGGTTTTGCAACACATGTGCCAGATCACACAACTATTTGAAAATTTTATGTTTAAAAAAGAAATCACCAGGTTGGTTACACAGTGAATGCGTGGATTTGTGAAATATTGGTACATTGAATACCATTTGCCTGATTCTTATGTGAAATGTTGGCACAGAGGCAGGCTAATCATACAAATACGGCGATTTGCATACAGTATGCCTGTAAGCTTAAGCTTTTTACAAATAAATAGTTAAGC
>JAABYK010000712.1:4090-5017 GCA_011775825.1 Candidatus Zhuqueibacterota bacterium
AGCAATGCAAAAATCAGTGAGGTCCATCTATGTTCAAGAGGGTAAAGCCGGCCCCCAATTTTTCGCTTGATCTGCATGGCTTTTTGATCTATATTGGGTAACCATATTTTCACTGTTAGTTTGAAAGGAACATCATGTGCGGACGCTTCTATCTCAAGTTCCTCCCGAGTTCTGAGGAGTTGTTTGAACATTTGTTTGGCATTCCGTTGCCAGAATTTGAATATCCACCGATTCTCGATGACGATATCCTCCCCTATCGAGACATTACCACATTCTACCCTTCGTCCAATCGAGTCAAATCGAGACCCATGTTTTGGAATTTGATCCCCAAGAATTCACGCAGTTTTGAACCTCGAAAAACCTGGTTCAATACTCGAAAGGAAAAATTGGCCGAGCCTTATCAGAAAAATCTTTTGCGGTACAAACGCTGTGTCGTTCCTATAAATGGCTTTTTCGAGAATAAGAAAGCCAATGGAAAAGCCGTGTATCATAGCAAAAAAATCGGCGGAAGGAACGTCAGAAAAAAAGAGACGTATGAATTCACGCTCAGAGAGGAATCTTTGATGCTGCTGGGCGGAATTTACGACGTCTGGGGCGAGGATCAGTTCAGTTGCAGCATCATTACTTTGGCCCCGAACTCACTCATCGGGGAAATTCACCAGCGCATGCCGTTCATTCTACCGAACGAAATGGTGAAGGTTTGGTTGGACAAGAACGTGGACGATGATGATTTTCTAACGGAGCTGATCTCACCCTTTCCTTCCGAGAAATTGCTGATGAAACGAAAGTGGCCTCCGGATAAGGAGGGTGCGCTCTCGAATGAGGAGTCGCAGATGGATCTGTTTGGGGGATAAGTGAAGGCTATGCGATGACGAATTTGGTGTACGATTCGGCGAGTTTGGTGACTTTGGCGTAACGACTCTATCG
>JAABYK010000428.1:0-4203 GCA_011775825.1 Candidatus Zhuqueibacterota bacterium
CACAAAGAATCGAGTTTTCGTTTAGCTGCCTAATCTAATTAATTAGTTAGATCTTTCTCAGTCCACGTGCCGGATTGCCAACGACGATTGTATCGGCCGGGACATCCTTGGTGACGACAGCTCCGGCGCCGATAATGGCATTTTCACCCACCGTGATTCCGCACAACAAGGTAGCACTCGAACCGACAGACGCCCCTCTTTTGATTAACGTCGGCACACACTGCCAGTCCTCCGACTTTTTGAGGCGGCCGTTTTCAGTTGTCGCCCGGGGTAAAGCATCGTTGATAAACGTCACATTATGCCCCACAAAGACATTGTCCTCGATGGTCACCCCTTCGCAAATGAATGTGTGACTTGAAATCTTGCAATTTCTACCTATCTTCACACCCTTCTGGATTTCCACAAAGGAGCCGACTTTTGTACGATCGCCGATTTCGCATCCATAAAGGTTGACGAACTCATAAAGCTGTACATCTTTACCGAGTTTGACATCTGAAGCGATTTTCTTCATAGTAACTTTCTTTCCCATTAAGTAGAGTGTGCCAGGCGGCGTCTTCTCGTTCTTTTCCGATAATAAAATCCCACTGTCAAAATAATGATCATAAAAGTCAGAAATATCAGTCCGATTCTGAGGAAACCATACTCATAATAGAATTGGATAAAAGCCCGGCCCATCGCATTATGGGACAGGGTTAAATCCCGAAAATCAGACAGTTGGCGGATCAGCGCGACACAATAGCTGTCTTTGGAGACATCAACCGCCGTGAGGTCCAGGTCATTTTCATATTCGATGACAATGTGTCGCGAATTCTTTGCCGGAACCGTGACCTGAAGTCTCAAATGCTCTCTGTCTTTCTCGAAAGCAACGGCTCGTCCGGCAACCGTCACACTGCGAATGGGCGATGCAAAGGATTCCTCTTTTTTGATATGATAGACTCGCTCCGTTTCGTGAGTATTTTGAATAACAACTTCATTTGAAAATGTCAGGACGTCGACGTTCCCATCATCCCTGAGCTTTTGAAGATAGAGATTCTGAATAACTGCTTTCAAATTCTGCCACTGGATGTCTGGTTGAATCTTATTTACAAATTCAGCCACGTCGTTAAAGGCGTCGATGCCTGGTTCAAAAAACTCGTGATGCGTATAAAACAGAACCGGATTATCCAGGAATAAATCCAGGGCCACTTCAAAAAATGGCCGATCCGGGTGGTATCTTCTTACACTTGGGAAATTCGCGAAAGCGAGAGTAGCCGGACGCAATCGGAAAAGCGGGTTTTCGGGTTCACGGGAATCTATGGGGACGTTTAGGCCATTTACGGTTGCCAAGAAGTTATATTTTTTCAATACGGAAAGTGCTTTGGCGGGTCCGATCTTGCGCGGAAAAACCATGATTCGGTCGTATGATATACCGGTCAAATCCCGAAACCGTTCCATACGAGCAAGCGCCTGGCGGATATCTGCTTCTTCATTTGAAACAGACTGGGACGGCTCGCTGTCAAAGTCTCGGAACTCACCACGATCGTGATTGTTGCCGTGGATGCAAATTGAAAATATGTCGGGATGGTTTTTGAAAAGCTCCACCACTTCCGGCTGGCTGCGATCGAAATTCCAGGGAATGAAAGAAATGGTGGTGTGAAAGCCGACCTTCTCCATTTCCTGAAGAAGACCTGCATAACTCAAAAAGCCGTACGGTTCCGTCAACCAGGGATCGTCGATGGTAAAATTCGCGATATGTTTTGGGTTATGCCAGACATAATTAACACTGGCATATTTCAAAAACATCAGCAAAGGGACCAACTTGAACGAAGATTCTTCGATAATGAATTCCGGCGCAAGCTCAACTTCGGGCAAGCCAGTCAAATAAAACACCTCCTGTTCACGGCCAGTTCGTACAAAGATGGGATAACTCTGGAGCGAGTCTTGATCCCAAAACTGCAGAATCACGTCATCCTTTGAACTTTTATCTAAGTCAAAATAGCAGGCCTGTTTTCGTCGTGAAAACAGAATTTTCAACCCCGAAAGCTGCCGGGTCACACCTTTGACATCACCGAAGCCAGCGTGACCACCTGTGTCGTTTTTGGGGCTAATCTGACATGCACGGATTGTCCCGTCAGAAAACTCTTCGAGCAGAGACCCTTTGGCTTCGGAACGGATATTTGTCAACAAAATAGGCTTATCAACTTCCCTTCTCAAAGATAAAACCTGTTCTCCATATTTCAAAAGAGCAGTTGCGTCGATCACCCAAGCCTGAACGTCTCGTTCTCTCACGAGGTTGCTTAACTGAGCATGACCTATCTCATTCAGAACAATTGTTTTCATTTCCAGACCGTAGAATTGACAGGCCAGTTGCACTTGTTTGCGCACGTCGGAATGACGATCAGAGCTCTGAAGAAACACAATCTCGGATGCGTAGCACGAAACAACGAGAAACAGGGATTTTACAAACAGAATGAATATGACTTTTGACTTCATTGTAAACGGAGACATTCGCCTTGAGTTGGGATTGGAATGATTCGAGGATGCCAATCAATTCTTACCATTTCTGCCGGTTGAATGAGCGCTAATGAGGTTGACATAGCGTTTGGCCATAATAGGCCACGATATCGATTTGTAAGCTTCGCTGGCACATTGAACGCAGTTTTGTCTCAATTCCGGATTTAGACAGAATTGAACGATACTATCCACAAAATCTTGCACATTACCCGGTTCAAAATAGCGCATGCAATTTTCATCAAAAATGACTTTAAGCGAGGGCAGTCTCGCAGCCACCACCGGAAGTTGCATGGCGACGTATTCAAAGGTCTTGGTGGACAAAGCGAGGTTCATGAACGCATCGCTTTCGTAAGGGACAATTCCCATATCCGCTTGGTTAATCGCCTGGCTCACTTCTTCAAGGCTGAGCCAGTCGCCGAAGACAATCCTGTGCGACAAATTAAGTTTTGCGATCCGCGCTTCGAGTTGCCTGCGGTAGCTCGGATCGTATTTGCCGTAAACATACAGGGTAGTGTTCGGAATCACATCCTGCAAACGAGCCACGGCGTCAATTGCAACTTCCAACCCGAAGCGTCCAGCCACCGTGCCGTGATATAGGAGCTTCGCGCCTTCCTCAATTTTTCTAAATCGTCGATCGGAAGCATTTTGAAAAATATGTTCATCGGCCGAATTCAAAACCAGAGTAATCTTGTTTGGATCGACCCCCCTTTCGATTAACTTGTTTTTGAAACCCATACTCGTTGTGATCAAATGATCTGCAAATTTGCATGAAATGCTCTCTCCGAATCGCACCAAACATCTCAACAAGTTTGGACCCGCGTCGTTCCATTTTGACTCGAACAGTTCGACGGTGAGGTCGTGCAGATCCAGGATGATCGGAACCCCGAGAAGTTTCTGGATAATCCCGACAAATATGAGATGATCGGGCATATTGTGTATTTGTATGAGGTCGTAACGCTGACGGAAATACAATTTCTGAGTCAAAAAAAATGTCCAAACCATGTAGATCGTGGACTGCCAAAAATATCGCAAAATGCTTTCCTTGTCCGATTCCCTGAATCTTCTATAAACGGTAATCTTACCCATGCGTTCGACATTCTTTTCGCCGGCAGCCCGAAGGCAAATGATGTCCACCGAAAGGCCATTCCTTTCCAGAGTCTCGGCCTCCCGGCGAATTCTCGGATCATTGGGATAGCGGGACATGGTCACCATCAGAATTCTTGGCATAATCCCGAACCCTTGCTTTCATCTTTCGGTATTTTCAAGATGCGAAGCATGGTTTGTAAATTTTGCTGTGACTTTGTCTTTCCAGCCGAGCGTCTGTTTGAGAGCCTCGTTGCTGTAAACCAAATTGCGAGTGGCGGATGCGATTGCATACTTTACATCGGACTTGCTGTCTTTAGCCAAAAACTTTTTGAGCATTCGAACACCAAGTCCCAACAGCTCAATCACAATTGGTCGAATAAAAATAGGCTTCACAGGCCGACCCGTGGTTCTGCCCCATTGCTGATACCAGTCATGGCTGAACATGCAGTCTGAAGGGGTCACATTAAGCACCGCGTCATTGGTGCCGTCCTGCAACCATCTCACGACAGCATCGGCGACATCATTCGCATGAATATACGGCATCCGGTTCTTGCCGGTGCCAATTCCGATGGCATAAACGGAGCGTCCCAAGGTTAGCAGTTTTTTGGGCGGTCCTTTCTGCTC
>JAABYK010000428.1:4214-43257 GCA_011775825.1 Candidatus Zhuqueibacterota bacterium
GTCTCTCAAAAGACCGCAGCATTTGTTCGACCGCAATTTTTTCTGCAGGATAGGGATAATTCAGTTCCGAGTTGCGCGCATACGGTGCAGATTCATCGAGAGCTGAATTTCCCCGCATGCCATAAACGGCTACAGAGCTTATAAATGCAAAGGAGCGCACTCCGGCCTTTGTACTTTCTTGTACAAGCCAGGTGGTATTTTTTTCATTGACAAGGGTCTCCTCCCTTGAAGACTCAGTCTGCGTCCACGCACTGTGTACAACGGCTTGCATTCCCGCTACGGCTTGGCGAATCGTTTCAATATCCTCCAGAGATCCCCAAATCACTTCGTCGGCTTCTTGCACAAAGTCGCTTTTCGAGACCGTGTGTCGATGCAACAGAACCCGAACGGTGCTCCCTTCTATGTGTAACGCCCGCGCCAAATGCCGCCCGAGAAATCCCGCGTAACCTGTGAGCAAAACTTTCATGTTTGAGCCTCCAGAACCGGGACGTTTTTTAACCGTTTTGTCGGTCTCACGCCAGATTCCGAATCCTTAATTTCAGTCCAAATAGCTTCCAAAAGTTTGGTCACACCTAAGGCAGTCTGATAATCAACTAGCAACCCTTCTTTTCCCGCAATCGCTCTGTAAAAATTATCCACGACATTCAAAATTCCAGGATCGCGGCCCAGTTTTCCGCTCAAAACTTTGAGGACGTTGCCAACGGTTCCAAATATCCGAGCTTTGCCTTCGCTAAACCCCGACCAGGTTTTTTTTACAAAATTTTGTGGCCCGCGGCCACTGGTGCAGTAAATCAACTGCCTTCCCATGTCAACGATGATCGAGCCCGTTTCGAACAAAAGAATCGCTCGCCTTTCTGCGTTTCCATGAGCTAATGAAAGCGTAAAGGAGCCGATTTGATCGTCATTTTCGAGTGTGACTTGCAATAGATCCGGGCAATCATTCGGCAGCAGATTGCGGGAAACACACGAAACGCTGTGCTTGGACACGCCGTCCATCACGCTCACTACCAGGCTGGCCGGATGATCGGCCATGTTTTGCAAAACTCCGCCGGGCAAGGAATACGCCCAGTGACTCGGGTTTCCGTAAGGAATGGTGTTGCTTGGCCATGAGCAAGCAAACTCGCAGTGAACCGAAATTAGCCGACCAAAGCTCTCTGACTCGACTGCTTCTAAAGCCTGACGTACGACAGGCATCCCAAGCAGACTGTAATCTACGGCGAGCAGTTTTTCTTGTTCTTGCGCCAACTGCGATAATTTCAAAAACTCTTCGGTGGTTTCGGTCAGCGGTTTTTCGATCAACACATGGCAACCTGACCTGAGCGCTTTTTGAGCCAGAATAAAATGCATTCCGGGAGGCGTCAGAATATGAACCGATTCGGGCCTGGCCTCTGAAAACAAAAGATCAAGATCGCTATACGCCTTTTCCACAGACCACCGCGATGCCAGACGATCCGCCTGAGTTTGCACCGAATCCATCAAAAATATTTGGGCACCCGGCTGATATTTCTTTAGCGCGGCAAGATGTGACTCTGCGATGCCGCCGCAACCGATCAATGCAATTCTCAAAACGACCTCTTACGGTTCATTTCAGCCACAGAGGCTTGAAGCGTACGACCATTTTTTGTTTCCAGAACCTCCTCATACAATCGGAGTAATTTTTCAGACAGGACGTTCAAATCATATTTCTCCACAACCATTTGACGTGCGGTTTTTGAATCGAATGCGTTCCACGAAAAGACATACTTGATGGCTCCACTGAGCGCCTCAGCATCACCTGGAGGAATGAGCCTGCCGGTTCGGTTTTCCAAAACGATCTCGGAACAAGCGCCAACGTCTGAACAGATCACCGGGACTTCGCTCGCCAAAGCCTCCAGCACCGTCACGGGCGTCCCCTCCGAGCGGCTTGGCAGCGTTAGCACATCCGCCGAGTTTATCCATTGCGGAATACTCTCATGATCTACGGTACCGACAAATTCACAGTTTGGCGCATGCCATTTTATGGGACCCGTTCCAATGAAATAAAAATTTAAATCCGGCAGTCGCTCAGACGCTTTTTTAATCAGGTCCACGCCTTTGGCACGGGAGAGCCGCCCGATGAACAAAGCCAACTTCATATCATCTCGCAACCCAAGACGCTTTCGAGCCTCCCCTTTCGAACGGAAGCGAAATCTCTCCGTGTCCACACCGCACGGAAGGACACAAATCTTTCTTGAATCCGCACCCAAATTGTGAACCAACTCTTGTTTGATGTGATCACTTACGGCAATGATCCTGGAAGCGGACGCCACCACGCGTTTTTGAAAAAGCCGGTATAATCTGTTTCTCTTCGGTTCGATGAGGGCATCGCTGCCGTGAAACGTCACCACCAAAGGTTTCCGTCCAAGCAGCACCGCTAAAATTGCCGAATGAAAGCCGTAATGAGCGTGCACAATATCGTGCTTTTCAGTGAGCAGATTCCAGAGCGTTTTTAGGCCAAAAGGCACAAATCCAATGGCTGACCTTTGCGATTTGTTGATGACCTTCGTCTCCACGAATGGCGTCAAAGATCTAACTTGATCCGAAACATAGGTCCCGGAGTCCGGATGTTTGGATGTGGGATAAATATTTGTTAGAATGGTTAATTTCATCGGGTTTGGTGACTCTGGTCAATCCATGCTCACTGCAACTTTAACAACCTCTTCACGGCCACGCGCAGAGTTCTGAACAAAACGAACACACCGGTAAAATGAGCGCACAGCATATTGATAGACGAATCATCCAAAAACTCAATAACCTTTAGCTGAAAGGGATCGGAGTGTTTGTCATTCCAACCCCAGGCCAGTGTTCTTGCCGACTTATACCCGCAATCTTTAAGATAGTCCATCTCCCGCGTCCCATAATCGCCATTTGGATAACAAAAATGTTCAATAGGCTGACCGAGCATGTCCTCAAGATGAGTTTTCGAAGCCGCGATTTCATTCCGGCTGACCTCAGCAGGACAGTTTGGTAAGATCGGATGAAATTTCGTGTGAGATCCGTAGTCTACAAGTGGTTGCATTTCCAGCAATTCTGATTTATTTAGCGCTTGTCGATTGTCATACTCGCGCTCGGGTTCAAATTTGGCCTCGTTTCGCAAAACGGTTAGCCTCTTCTGGTTCGGCATTTTCTTCAACCGATAAAAGTTTGGATGGCCCGCCCTCCACCAGAAGTGCCGATGGGTGTTCACAATGTGACTGCATAAATAAACCGTGGGTCGTACTTTATATTGTTTTAAGATTTTCATTAATTTGTAATTGCCTTTGTAGCCATCATCAAACGTGATGACCAATGCGCTTTGGGGAACGTCCGACCAATTTCCATTCCGTATAGCCTCTACCAATCTGCCCAAGGTGATGAAGGTGAAATGTTTCGACATATACTCAAGATGCTTGCTAAGTACCTCCGGTTGAGGATCATGATAAACGATGACCGCTGCTTTGTTTCGGCTAATTAGTTTTATAAATATGAGATGTAATCCTAATATTCGTACGACACACGCTATGATTTCTCGACCCCATTGCCTGATCATCGGATTATTTTGACGCACGAATGCCAAGGAGCCAATGTAAGCTGGCCACGCTTTCCTTAATTTTTGGACGAAGGGTTACTTTTTGAGACGGTTTCAAAACATACCAAATCAATCCTTGAATGGTCCGAAGCAAATGTCGAAGAAAAATCATGCTCAGAATATAGCCCTTCCCGATGAATCCATGATGTTTTTTCCAGTATCGTGCCATGGCGCGGTTGCGTTCAATCCAATAGTTTTCTGACTTGTCAGAAGAACTTCCTCCTCCAAAATGGATAGCTTGTGCTTCGGGCGCATAGTAAACTTCCCAACCTTTTTCTGCAAATCGCTTGCACCAATCGAAGTCCTCCATATACATAAAGAAATCCTCATCCAGCGGTCCAACCTCATCCATGGCGTCTCTTTTCGCCACGCACAAACAGCCGGACACCACGTCGACAGGACGAAGGCGATCATAAGGCCAATATTTGCGGTACATGCCGCCGAACCGATTCGATCTTGGCAACACCTGATCCAGCCCCAGGCCATAACATAACCCGTTCCAAAATGTCGGGTGCCCGTAACAGGAGATTTGCAGCGACTTGTCACGATTGAGGATTCTCGGCCCCACAAGGCCCGCCTTCGGATTCCGTTTCAAAAACTCGCTCAACTGATCTAAACAGCCGTCCAAAACCTCAACGTCTGTGTTCATCAGGCAAACAAAACGCCCCGTACTTTTGCCAATGCCGAAGTTATTCGCTTTGGAAAATCCGAGGTTCAAATTGTTGGCCACCAGATTGACCTTCGGATATTCCGTCTTCATCATCTCAATGCTCCCATCTGTGGAGCCATTATCGATTACCCAAATTTCAAATAACGTCTTGTGGGTCGAACGATGCACCGATTGAATACATTGCCTGAGGAGCTTTCCGGTATTCCAGTTGACAATAATGATCGAAAGAACCGGTTGGTTTGAAATCGTTTTAGTCATCTGAGCCTAAGCCTGCTGCATAGAAACTTGTGCATCCGAAGTTCTCGATGCTTTACCTTCATGATAAGACCCGAACACTTGAAACACAACAAAAAAGAACCCGAAGAAAATCGCGTGCGCCATGGTGACATATAACGTCGTAATGGGTAAATACATGAACAGCGATATCAAGAAGCAGGTGAGACACAACCGCGCATCTTCTTTGTTCAGATTCAGGTAGAATTTCTCCAGAAACCCAAAGATGACGCCGAAGACAAACAACTGCAAGAACACACCGTAAAACATGCCATATCCGGCATAAGCTTCGCCAATGGTGCCCAGGCGGATCCCCAAGAGCGGATTGTCAAACCGTCTGCCAAACACATAGACTGCGCTGTACTCCTCGATGAGCTCGTTCTTGTCGATGCCAAACACCGCCCAAATTTGTTTTGGGAAAATAGGTGACAAAGCTCCGATAAAAATGTCTTCCTCGTAAAAATCGCCGCTATCTTTCAGATCATTTACCACCAAACTGTATTCGCGCCATTCACCGAACAACTGCAACGTCACGACCTCGGGCACGGAGAGCCCGCTGTTGGACCGACCGGCACGGTATTCAGCATACAAAATAAACACCACGATGATGAACAGACCAAACGTCCCAAAATAAATCAACTTCGGCCTGCGGAATTTGCAGTAAATCAGGACAAACGAAACCAGGACCATGAACGTGTAAATTCTCTGACCGTAAATCATCAAAGCAACGCACGACACCAAGACAACCAGCAGATAGATCCTTTTCGGTTTCATAAGAAAAGCCAGCATGGAGCTCAGGGAGGCGGCAACAAGCCACAACCGTGAGAACTTTAACGGATAGTCTCCGACGATGGCTTCATAACCTGTGCGCACGTCATCAATGTCGCCCGACAAAAGCGGAATATATCCTATTTTGAATATGGCAAACAAGGTGAAAAAGAGAGCGAATCCCACTGTGCCCCACGCCAATAGGGATGCGCGCTTTAAATCCCATTTCACCAGCTTTTTCGCTCTGCCAGTGGGAATCAAATAGTATGAAAACAAAATACCCGCCAATAACGCAACCGTTCCAACCGCCCAAACAAGAGTGGGATAGGAAAAACTCAAATGGATGCCGTGAAACAACCCGTAGAGTTTTTCATAAACTCGATTTCCGGGTGGACCGATAAACGGCACAACCAGAAACGAAAAAAACAGAACAATGGATGGCGGGAATGTTTTGCTTTTGTGCAGGATAAGCAGTGCCAGAAACAAAGAAATGATGCCCAACAAAATGGAATAGCCGTAGTAAGGCTCCGAAATAATAAAATCCACGAGCGTATCGTCCAAAATAGCGTAGACGATTAAGCCCACAAGGAGCACAAATACAGACAATTGCCCGGCCCTGAGGATCTTGTTCTCGTTCATTTAGGCACCCGTCCAAGATTAAGAAAGTTTTGCACGACGCCCCTTTCCTCTGGCGCCAGAATCCGGAACCACGCAATCAGCGAAAAACCAAACAGAATCACAAGCAGAAATATGCTGTTCACGGCTAAATTCATGGGGATCATGGCCAAGAACAAAATGCTGATGGCAGCCATAAAAAACAGCCCATGCCGCTGCCACTCCAGAGAAGACATCGGCAAAACTTTCTGCGCAAGATAGCAAAGACACAGCAGGTCTATCAGCACTCTCCCCAACCATGCGATTGCTGCGCCCACGATGCCGTAGCCTTGAATCAGCCACCAAAGCAAAACCAAGTAGAACGGCACTTCGATGAGATGGAGTTTCGCCGTCAGCTCCGGCCTGCCCACGCCTTGGATCATAGTAAATGGCAAATAGCCTAGGCTGTTTACAAAGATCCCGATACTCAATATCTGCAAGACCCAGGTGCTGTGTTCCGCGAATTCGCCGCCCAGCCACAATTGTAGTCCCCCCCGCGCAACCGTCACGATGAGCAACACAACGGGAAAAAGGATAAGAAACAGAAATTTGATGCCGCGCTGAAACAAGACGCTGGTTTCATGAGAATCTCGCATATAACTGGCGGAGAAGGCCGGAAACAGAACGCCGACCAGTGCGCTGGGAACAATCAAAAGTTTGGTGACCACCTCATACGGCGTCACATAGTAGGTGACCGCCGTCATTGAAAGCATAGCCCCAATCAGAAAGCGATCCATATATTGCATGACAGGACTCAAAATGTTGCTGACGGTGATCCAACCGCCAAACCGCAGAATCGGCTTCATCTGGCTGCGATTCACAGTAATGCGGGCACGCATACCCGGAACCGCCCGAATGCACAGAAAGAGGTAAACAAACCAGGCCAGGACCCGACCCAGGACCAAAACAGCAGTAATAGACTCTAATCTGGCCGAAAAAAACAATACAGCGATGGGACCAAGGTAAGTAAAGACACCCAACGAAATCCGCACAACATTGATGAGATCAAACCGTTGCTTGGCCTCCAGGATTCCGCGCAGTCCAATGCTGCTTATGACAATCGGAATACCAATGGCAAGAACATAAAAGGAACGCAGACTCTCTAATTCTAGCGTTTCAGGTATTTTGAGAATTGTCACGACAAGCCACGGCGAAATAACCACAACCACAAATGCCCCGACCACTCCAAACACAAGGATCAGAAACAACGATGTCCAGATGATGGCAGGAATTTGCTCTTCTTCTCCGGCGCCTAATTTCTCCGAGATCAGCTTGGTTACAGCCCGACCGATGCCTAAATCAAACAGACTGAAATAGCCGACCAACATCCACGCCAATGTCAGAACCCCGAAGCGGGCGGTCCCCAATCCTGTTATGAGAATGGGGATGGCAAAGATGGCCACAAAAAGCGGAGCAATGCGCCCCAGTAGATTGATGAAGCTATTGCGGGCGAGCAGACGACCGCTCGTCCGTTGCGCAGGTGGATTGTTTTCTGACACTGTGCTCATAAGAGTGCGGCTATAAAATTTTTTACCAACGCATTCTTGTTGCCCTGATCCCTCAATCTTTTTATCATGTTGTGGTCCAGACTAGAATTCACGACATCTAAGGAAGAATAGATAACTGAACCGAAAATGGTATGCAGGCACAAGAACTAGCCATAAATAACTTCACACGACCAGGGATGACTTTTTTCCTTTTGCACCCCAGAACTCTTTTGACGGCACCCTTTTGCCATTTCGGTCATTCACTCCAACCGCCACTCCATTATTTCGCATCGATTCGCAAATCGCCTCCAGAATCGCGACGATCTTGAGCCCCGAATGTCCGTCGCTTTTTGGGGGCTTATTTTGTTTAATGCACTCAACAAAATGCTCGCACTCCGCTTTCAGAGGCTCGCACTCTTCCAGACGCGGGATATAAATATCGCCATAGCGATAAGAGAAATGGAATTCAGCGAAAGTGTCGTAATGTGGCGGAGCTTCCACCCTCTTGTCAAAGAGTTTGATTTTTTCGTTGGTTTGGACATCATCGTAGACGAGCATTTTTTTGCTGCCGACGACGGTCATTCTCCTCACCTTGTAGGGATCGAGCCAGCTTTGATGCAAAAACGCGATTTCACCATTATCAAACTGAAGGGTCGCCGTCGCCACATCTTCGATGTTGTCGAAAAAGTGAGCTTTACCGTGCCCATTCACCCAGATGGGCTCTTTCCCCAAGATATCCAGTATGATTGAAATGTCATGCGGAGCCAGATCCCAAACGACATTGATATCCGATTGAAACAAGCCTAAATTCAAGCGCTGCGAACTGATGTAAAGAATATCACCGAGCTCTCCTGCATCAATAATTTCCCGCATCTTCTGCACAGCGGAACTGTATACAAACGTATGTCCGACCATCAATGTCACATTTTCCTTTTCCGCTAGCTCAATGAGATTCAGGCATTCAGCTACCGACGAGGCCATGGGTTTTTCAATGAACGTGTGCTTCCCTGCTAACATACATCGCCTGGCCGGTTCATAATGCAAATGCACCGGCGTGGCGATGGCCACCGCGTCGGTTTCGTCATCCCGGATGATTTCTTCGACATCAGTCGTGGTCTGCACCGATGGGTACAGTTTCTTCATGTGAGTCAATCTCTTCTGATCCAGATCACAAACCTGCTTCACATTGATTTGAGGCAGGGAGTTAAAATTTCTAATGAGATTAGGCCCCCAGTAACCGCAGCCTATTACAGCAATCTTATACGACTCCTTCAATCTTTCCCCCCCTTTGTTGACACATTCATTAGGGTCCCTTTCACCTGTTCAAACATGAAAGGGATGGTTTTCAGCATGATTTTCAAGTCAAACCAAAAGGAACATTTTCTCTCATACCGAATATCCAATCTTATCATTTCCTTAAACGTCGTATTGTTTTTGCCACTCACTTGCCAGAGCCCGGTCAACCCGGGCACAGCAGCAAATCTTCTATTTTGCCATTGCCGATACTTCTCTGCTTCGTAAGGAAGACACGGTCTGGGACCGACCAAACTCATGTCACCCCGCAAAACATTGAACAGTTGGGGTAATTCATCGAGATAGGTCTGACGAAGTACCTGGCCAAATGGATAGACACGAGGATCCGCGTGCGTGTCCAATTTAACCATCGGTCGATCCGACTCAATCAATTTTTGTAAATACTCGCTGTGAATAATATCGTTCGCTCCGGAATTCATTGTACGGAATTTCCAAAATTTGAAATGCCGGCCCATATAGCCGACCCTGTCTTGTTTGAAGAAAACAGGGCCATTTGAGACCATTTTAATGACCATCCCGATCACCAGGACGATCGGTGAGAGAACAAACAGACATAACAGAGCACCAATCACGTCCATACTGCGTTTCCAAAAGGGCATTTGGCGTGCCACAAGTGCATCAACACTCTTGACGTTATTTTGAGAATTTCTGAATGCGTAGGTCGATTGCCTTGTGCGAGCCTCCGTCTTAGCCTTTGAGACGCGGGTTGAGTTTTTAGAAGGTCCGCCTCCGCCAGCATTATTAAAAACCGTGCCGTTCAGTTTTTTAACCTTTCTGTCATCATGCTCATTCTTTTGAAGTGGGTAAACATACACTGTCCATTCTGGCTCTGAGTATCGTTTATCCCAGGTCTTGTTTACGTATTCTACGACTTTCCGGGCACCTTCGGCTGGTGTATCCGGGAGCAAAATTACGATCTGTCCGTTTCGAAGCCAACCGACTTCGTCGGTCAAACGTTTGCGTCGGACCAACGCCTGTGTCAATTGCTCCAAATATTGAACATCATGGCTCAGGTCTGCTCCGGCAAATGCAACCAAAGAGAAGGCATGGCCGTTGCGATCGGCACGAGCCTGTTCCTGCAAGATTTTATGCCTCATCTTTTCCACAGAGAGGAGACGAAGTTCTAGGCGATTCTGTTTGACTTTAAAGAACGGATTCAATTGATGCCAAAAGCTTTCTGCCGTCATTCCCCAATCATCTCGCTTGTTTGATGTCCGATGTTGCTTAATCGTCAAAATGACATTCAAAACGTTCGGTTTACTATAAGAATCGATAGAGTTTTTCAGGGATAAAAAACTCTCGTCTGTTAAGGATCCCCCCCAATACGTTGACTTCAGCGGTTTTCAGCAGGCGTTTCGTTTCCTCGACCGCCTCGCCGCGTGTGTGACCGGAACGCACAACCAGAATCAGTCCGTCACATAGCTTGCTCAGAGACAGACCTTCTGCGAAGCGGAGTACCGGTGGAATATCCAAAAAGATGCATTCAAATTTTTGTTTCAGCTTCTGCAGCAAGTTATTGAGTTTTTCGGAAATCAACTGCACCGCAAAGTCTTTGTGCGCCTGACCCGCCGTGATAACGTTTAAGTTAAATTGATCAAAGTCATTGATGATAGAATCATGCGAAATCTGATCCTGCAAATAGTCAAACAACCCGGGGCTAAGCGATAACCGAAAGAATTCATGAAGCGTGGGATTTCGCAGTTGCGCATCTATTAACAAGGTTTCGGAACCGGGATTTTGATTTCTCGCCATGATCAGTGAAATCATCGTTGCAAGAGTTGAGGTGCCAGCTTTCGAGTCCGGACTGGTGACCCCAATGATTCTCAGAGCCTGTTTTTTGGCAACCGAACGGATGTTGTCAAGGATGATCTGAACTTCGTCCAGAATCTCATCTGGAAATGTTATGAAAGACGCCGCCGAACCTCTGTCAGTGTTTTGCTCCTTATTTGCATCGTTTCCCCTGTTAGCCGACTTCCAGGGCACCAAATTTGAATCTATCTTTCCTTCTTGTTCAGCTTTTTTTAAAACTTCATGTATGAAATCCATAAAAAGAAACCTCCCACTCGTTCCGCTGGCCCTTGATGTTTGTCTATCTCAACACATCCAGTCTTTGTCCTATGTAAAGGGCGAATAGAAATACGACAAAATGCAAAAACAACATCATTAATGCGGAAGTGATAAGGACTAATGTAAGTGCGGACTTCTTAACCACCAGGAGCTTGTTCTCTTTAAGAAATCGATTCAGACGCTTTTCAAACCGACGATACTCCGCGTCTTCATTGGAAGCACTATCCTTAACCGTGAGCGGCTCACCACTTCTCACAGAGTTCGGGCCTGCTTCCCTGTCTAGATGATCCTCAGCAGGTTGAGACAGATTCTCGTTCGTTGTTTCTGCTTTCGAGGGGTTGGCAAAAGACGCATCGTCTATTTTCACTTTCTCAATTGTCTCTGCATCAACTGTTTGCGAGTTCTCTGCGTAACTGAGTAAAAGTGCGTTCTCGCACAAAATATTGATGTGCCTCGGTATGCCCTCCGATAGAGAATAAATTCTCTCCACCGCCTCCTCTGTGAAAATATGGCGCGAATTTGAGAATCCCGCGACTTTCAAACGATGCGAAATGTACTCCAGCGTTTCTTCCTGATTGAGTTTATTGAGCGTGTACTTAAATCCCACACGGTCTCGCAATTGACGTAAGTTCACATCTTCAAGTCTTGTATCCAGTTCCGGTTGACCAACCAAGATAATGTGAAGATATTTTTCATTTTTTGCCTCGAAATTGGAAAGCAGCCGAATTTCTTCCAAAATGTTTGGCTTGAGATTTTGAGCCTCATCCAGAATTAAAATGCACTTTCTGCCGGCACGGCAGTTTCGCATCAAATGCTCATGAAGCTTGAATATCAATTCCGCCATGGTGTGGCTGGAAAAGGTGATTTTGAACTCCTTGCAGACGTTTTGAATCAGGCCTTTGGGGCTTAACACGGTGTGAAAAATCTTTGCGACCAGAAAATTGTCAGGCAGACAATCCAGCATGGCGTTTATCAGCGTAGTCTTGCCCGTGCCGACTTCGCCCGTCAGAACCATGAAGCCATTTTGCTGAGTGATCGAATAGATGAATTGCGAAACGGCCTCTTTATGGCTCGAGCTGTAATACAAATACTTTGGGTCTGGTGAAAGGGTGAACGGCTTGTTTTTGAGACCGTAGAAATCTAAATACATGATGAAATTATCTCAGTTGCAAAATTCGTCTTTCACGTGCGGTCATTTACTTTGGCACTTTTAATTTCCCGAACCGAACCTAAGGCCGGCAGTCCGGTCATTTTCTCCATCTCTTCCACACTGCTGATGGAGTGATCGTTATACTCAAGAAAGAAAGCGAGCCCAAGACCACACATCGCCCCAAGCATGATCCCCAGGATAATATTCAGGAATTTTCGGGGCTTGACAGGCTTTTGCGGAACGACGGGTGGACTGATCACTTTGACCTTCACACCACGCTCCAATTTTGCGAGGGAAATCCGGGCTTCCTCCCGTTGTTTCAACAACATGGAATAGACTTCTTGGTTGTCGTCAATCCCGCGACTGAGCTGAGAAAACTCGTATTCCTTTTCGGTAAACTTCTTGATGTTTTCGTTAATCTTCGCAATTGATTTCTGTAATGCTTGCTCTTCGGCCTTCAGGGCACGAATGGCAGTTTTCTCCTGCTCGATGATTTGCTGAACTTCGTTTCTTATAATTTTTTTGGTGGCCGCGATGCGGTTTTCTAACTCCACCACTTCTTCATATGTCGGTTTGAACCGCTGCAACAGGCGATCTCTCTTAATCTCCATATCCAACAGTTCGCCCCGCAGTTTTGCGATATATTTTTCATGGCTTAAACTGTTGCTTACCTCCGTCGAAGGGATGTTCAACTCATTGCCATTCTCGATCTGCTGCATCAGCACCGAAAGTTTGGCTTCTTTTCCGATCCGCTCCGTCTGTACCGCGGTCAAGCTTTTCTCATAATCCGCCAATTTCGTCAACAGGATTTCACCCTGGAATTCTGGCGAAATGATTTCTTGCTTGTTTTTAAACTCGGCGAGGCGGTGTTCCAAATCGCGAAGCTTTTCATCCGCAACCTTCATCTGCTCTTCGAAGAAGCTGTAGGTTTCTGATTCATCGAAGATCTCCGATCTGTGTTTCTGGTAAGTGGCTAAAACACGCCGGACGACTTCCGCCGCTTGCTCCGGATCTTTTGACTCATAACTCAACTCGATGACGTTGCTGTTACGAGCGCTCTCCACATTAAATTTCTTTCGAAATTTCCTCACTGCTTTTTCAAATCTGAGGGCGCTCGTTTCTTCGCTTTCGGATTCGGCACCATCCCTATCCAATCCCAATTCCTTGATCACCTGGGCAATCACGGGATAACTATTAATAATTTCCACTTCGGATTTAATCCAATCGAATCCTTCGGTGCCCGCAGCAGGAAGGCTCATGCGGAAAAGAAGCGCTTTCTCGGGTGCTCCCTCTCGTTCCACCAGAATCTTGGAGCTTGCCTGATAAACGGGCGGAATGATGAAACTGGCGATCGTGATGATCGCAACGATTGAGATGAACACCGAAAGAATGAGCTTCTTGCGCTTGAAAATGACGGTGAAAAAATTCCGCAATGAATTCGATTGGCTTTTCACGCTGTCGTGAGTATCGCTGTCAAGCATGTTCTATTCTCCTGCCAAAATTGACAAAGTTTTCGGGAATTACTGGTAAATCGCTTGAACTTACAATTCATCATAAACAATGACTGCCCTTAAATACAGGTCTAACGGCGGTAAAATTCCGGCGTAAACTTGTCTCATAAAGTCTGAAACGTTCGCAATGAATGTCTTGGGGACAAAGACAATATCTTGTGGTTCAACCAGGATATCGTTTTCGAGGATATCAGCCCGCCGTTTTGGATCAACTGATTTTTTGAGGTTTACTTTGATGGCGTCGATCTCCTTTTTCTTTCCCCGACGCAAAATCATAACACTGCCCATTTGAGCGGAAATTTTTCTACCTCCGGCGGCAGCAATGGCTTGCAAAACCGTCATATTCCTTTGAATCGCGATGCCGCCGGGTTTAGTGACTTCTCCGAGAACATAGACTTGATAGCCACCAAAATCACGCACGATCACGGTAACATCCGGATTGCGAACAATCTCTCCATATGTTGCTGTGATCACGCTGTCCAATTTTGAAGGCGTCATGCCAGCAACATACAGCTCACCGACTTTTGCCAAACTGATGCGCCCGTCCGGACGAACGGTGACGGTCTCATTAAATTCGGTGTTTCGGAAAAACTTAATATCGAGCACATCACCAAAACCCAACGTATATTCAGGAGCAAACGATGCTCGCGATTGCGACGCTTGTGCAGGCCGTTCTCCGGTCAAGGCGGAAGTTTGTGTGCTCGGATGATTTGAACAGTGACAAAAAAATACAACCGCAAAAACCGGCACGGTCAAGATTTTCAGAAGATTGCTTTTATTCATATCAAAAGTCTTTCTGAAAGTTAATTGTTCTTTGTGACATTTTCATTAAGAAGAGTTAAAGGACAAGTTAAATCTCAATTCCTACGGGGCTCGGCATTTAAGCCATCTATATTATTCAACTTACAATCATTTGTGTGTAAATACAGAGGAATTATTTATTTGATTATTCGACGCAGATGCGTCTGAAACATCCGTTTGGAATAACCGACCTTTTATGCCAAAACGCGTCTTTTAGACATTCCACGATCTCACCCACGCTCTCTAAGCGTGACACATCCACCCCTTTGGACGTGTCTTTCTTTTTTAGCTTTACCTCTCCTTGGGAAAGTTAAATGGGAGGACTAATAGGAAAGATTCAGACCCGGCGGTGACAACAAGCTAGAATACTCTCAACCTACTGAAACAAACTCTGCCACAACAGCGAAATTCAAATCTTCCCCCCACTCTAAACTGGTAAGATAAACACTCTCACTATTTTAGAAATAAATTCAAAATTGTCAAGTTCTTTTTGAAAAATTTGTAATGCTTGACAAAGTACGTTAACAGGTTTAGTGCCTGAAGGTATTCGCAACAGGATTCCAACGCAGAGATGCCCGAAAAGGCTGTTTTCGCTAAGCCATTATTTAGCAGAAAATTCAAAAATGTGTCCCTTATGTTCGCCGGACCGATTTACCAGGTACAATTTCGCAGCTTGACCATAACCTTGCAAATCAAAGGCATAGAACCAGCCTTCCGAAAAGTCATTCGATGGTGCAATCAGTGTATCAAGGTACCCACCGTTGACTTTACACAGATGAATGCCGTTTCTATCGGCTACCAGCAAATATTTCTCTCGGTAAAATGTGTTGTCATTGATCTGCACACCTTCTGTGTCTTCCCAAACCACGATTCTCGTGGGGAACGTGAATTTCACTGGTTCTCCGACGGTGGACGTTGTGTTGGTGCCAAAGGAGCCAAACTTGTTCAGAAATTGACCGTCATTCGTCAATTCGACCACTTGGTGGTTACCCCAATCGGTAATAAAGACATGCCCATTCGAGTCCACAGCAATGCCCTCGGGACTTTTCAATTCTCCGCTCAAATTTGGTTCAAGCTGCCCCGTCCGTCTCCCCGAAGAGTCTGCGGAATAGACCCAGATGCGACTTTCTTTGGCATTGATCGCGACAACTCGATTGCCAACCGGATCGAAGGCACAGTCCCTTAGTTGATATCGACTCGCAAAATCCTCGAGTAATTCGGAGTTTTCAGCTTGTTCCGGTATTTTGCCGAGCACAAAGTTGGCATCCCAACGCGGCGCAAATGGATAATCGCGAGCATGAAGGAGATTTTCCGCCTCTTTCTCCGCTGAAAAGCCTAACCGTTTATTCAGAATTACGGTTTTGTCGTTTTTTCCCGGTCTTGTAAAACTCAGCGTTTCTTTAAACTCATAGCAGTCCGGATTCTCAATTTTCAATTCATAGTTAGAATTTAGAGGAATTTGGCTTTGTCGATACTGACCGTCTTTTCCATTCAGTACTTCATGACCCAAGCTGACGTGCAAATCCGAATTGCTAATGTTTGGCAGATGAACGGTCAAATTTAGAGTGGCCGTCACGACTCCTTTTCTCTCGTTAATTAAAGGGGATACATTATCGAAAATGTTTTCAAGCACAAAAACGGATCCACTTAGCTTATGCTGAGATGGATAGATCTCTTTTTGGGGCAAGCCATAGATCATAAACCAATTCACAATCTCACGGACTTGCAGTCGAGACAGAAATTTCTCGTTGGCAAGTTTCTCAAACGACACTCGCTCGTCTTGCTCGAATGCTTGAAAATCAACGTGTTCGATGTCGATCCCTTCAATTCTCTCAAGCTTACCTGGATTCTCCAATGATTCGAGTCCGGCTTTGGCATTGTCCAACCAGAAATCTGCGTAATCATCATTCGAACCCTGAAGCTTATCGATGATCACCTTGTAACATTTTTTGGCCTCAGTCCCTCTATTGGTAATCCTGTAAATCTCCGCCAGATAAAAGAGAGCGCGCAGGTATCTGTTTTCATTTATAAGCCGCCGAAACACGACTTCAGCTTCATCAAATTCGTCAGCAAAGAATAAACAGCTAGCCCGAATATATTCGGCTTCGGATTTACTGGGGTAATCTGTGGTCACGTTCTTCAAAACATTCGCAGCTTCCCTAAATTTCTTCATCTTGTCGATAGGGCTTGCCTGTAAATCAGCTTCGAGAGTCTTGACAATGCCTCGGAAGAAATAGGTTTCATCCGGCCTTTTTCTTTTCGTGATCGCCAAAAGCCGATCGAGCAAAGCCAGATATTTTTGCCGAGGGATACCGATGTTCAGGGCCGCTCTGGGTAAAATGAATTTGACGGTTTTCACAACCTGATCTAATTTCTCTTCTTCCGACCCGCTCAGATCTCTCTTTAGCAGAAGTGACGTGTCGCTGGTCAAGCTGCAATCTACCAGCAGACTCAATTGTGCTTTCTTTGTTTTAATGATTTGGCTTGTAGGGGAAAACGTTTGCAGTTCGGTGGCCAGCTCTTTAAGTTGCTTGCGTTTGTCTTCCAAATAATGGAATTCAAAATCCAGGAGAAATTTTTGATATCGAGCATCGTCCAAGAGAAACAGGATCCTATCGCTCTGCGCCGAGACTTCAGTTATGGAATCAATGTAATTCTGGTAGTTCTTTCTGCTATTCTCTCGATCATAATAGACCATTTGTAAGTAGGCGAGCCAGTAGTAGGATTCGGGAATATCAGCGGAAGCCTGATAGTAGTTCATTGCAAATTCCGTAGAGTCAGAAGCACCCGTGATTGGATGGCTCTGGTACAAATTGGCCATTCTAAACGCACGCTCAGACACAAACGAAGAATGGTCTACGTTTTCCCATTCGCGCAGAAATTCGTGTTTCGATAACGAGCTTTTGGTCAAAATATATTGATTCAGGTGTTTCATCAATTTCAAATAATGGACCGCTATCTTAAACTTCTCCCGAACCGTCGGATCGGTGACAAAGAGCGAGTCATATTGAAGACCCCGAAAATAGGACAACGCTGTGGTCCGTGGGTTTGCGATTTTCTCTGAGTCCGTGACGTTCTCGAATGCCGATGTCGGCATCGTTGCGTAGTATCTACCGAGATAATAACTTAGCGATTCCTTTCTGATTTTAGAAACGGCCTTCAATTCCATCAAGTTGTGTGGCGCACCTGGGGAGGTCGGAAAATGGATCACTTTATTCAACATTCGTTCAGCATCATCAAAGAGCGTCTCGATTCCGACCATCTCCTGGGATTGAAATTCCTCGTTCGCTAATTCATAGTATCTCTCCAGGATTTCTCTGATTTTGGTTTCGGCAGCCATGTAGTAAGAACGGACCTTCACGGAATCGGGGGCGGTTCCGGGAACTTGCCTGAACTCCGAATTCGCTCTCTGCAGCATTTTGATTGGCTCCACATTCAGCTCAGCCAATCTGTATGAACACCAGCCCATTTTATAAGCTGTCACGCCATAATATTCGGGGTACTTGCCCGAAAGATCCGAGCTGCCACGAGCGTTTCGAAATTCGTTCCAACTTAGCTCCAAATTCCTTCTGATGGTTTCGAGGTCTGTATCCGACAAGGCTTTATTGTAGTAACTCTCTGCCACAAAATATCGGGCGAGTCCTTCTTCATGGGGATGAGTTCGAATAAATTCGGGCGCATACACAAATGTCAAGGAGTCATAGCGACCTCGGTTAAACATGTTGATGCCGTCAATAAAATCCTGCGAGTATCCATCTGAGAAGCACATCAAGCACACGAAGAGACACTTCGTGAGTCGAACACGTCCTGGCATAAGCATCCTTCAGTTTATCAGCATGACATTCTTTTGATTGAGCCCATCCAAATAATAGATCAAGCCGTCCTGGACTTCTTCATACGGTCCAACAAATCTTGCATTTTTTTGCAACCCCCTGAGGTCGATTTGCACTTTCATGTTCTCCATACTCGTCGGAACGTTGAAATAGTATTTAATGATGCCGGTCTTGTATTGCAGAAACTTCCAGGTTTCCAGCACGTCCCGAATGTATGTTCCGGCCCTGGGATGTCCCCGATCATTGACGCGGAGTATCAAGAAATTGCCATCCACGTCGATGAACCCTTCGATGCTAACATCTGCTCTGCGATCGATTCTTTCGAGAAAATTCCAATCCAATGGTTTTGGACGTCTTCTGAAATCGAGCTGAAATTTTACCACTTTAATGGGCGGCCCTACGATGCGGATGCTCTGCGTACCCGGCCTTTTGGGAGTCGGGATCTCCTCCTGCTCGACTCGAAACGGAATACGAGTTTGCGCCGCAGGCATGTTTTCAATTCGAACTTGTCGATACAGTAAAAGCAATAGAACAAGCATCGCCAACGCATAGAGCAATTTTTTAAAAAGCTTTTTCAAGTTCATATTAGAAATCGATTTCAAGAACGTTCTTTTCAATATGAATCCGCTTGCTGGCTTTGATCTCGTCGATGGTTCCGGCGACACAACCATATTCAAAGTAGGGATTGTCCACTAATTTTTCGATGACGTTGGTTGCATAAAAATAAGGCAGATCATTCGGGCATCTTATCAGCACAAAGTACTCATCACGCTTTGAGCCACGCTCCGAACTTAACAGGTCCTCAACTCGAGAAAAAAGCTCTTCTTGGTCAATTGTCATTTTTTTGATCAAAAATGAAACGGTGGCCTCGGTGTCTCTTGGATTTGACAATTGCTGACGGTAGTGCCTAAGCGTATCAATGGCAGTATGATCCAGCCAAACGTACTGATTCTCATCAACGATTTGAAGGAGAATCTGAGCCTCGCCAGGTTCGTTCTTTGGTGTTGGCACATAGAGTCTTGATTCGCCTTTCGTTAATTTTATCATCACACTGGTGATGATAAAGAAGATCAACAGAATAAAAATCAGATCTATCAAAGAGACCAGCGGAAGACGACGATTATCATGTGTTAATTTTCGAAAAGCCATTTAAGCACGACCGGTTTTGAACTTATCTTAATAGGTTGTTCTGAGGACAATTTGCGGGATGACATCCTGGTGGGAACCACACTGATCCATGATGAAACCCAGAATTCTGAATTCCGTGTTTTGCTCTGCTCTCACCTCAATAATCGGACGCGTGTTTCGACGCAATGTGACAAATCGATCGATTGACTCCATGATGAGCTGACTCGCAGGAAGATTTCGGAACTCCTCCTCTGAAAAGCTCCCGAAATGGGCAGGGAAAGCCGCAAATGTCGAATCTCGGAGGGTCTGCACAAACGCCTGCACCCTCGAAATTCTACTGGTGTCGTTAATCGAGGGCCACAATACGTAAGCCACTCGTGACACTTCCTGGCCACTTGTGTCCGGCTCAATCTGAATCATCAGGTTTTCCAACATGTCATCTTGAATAAGGGGAAGGGCAGTCTCTGTTTTTGGGAGTTCGATTTCCGTATGAGTTTGTGATTCGGACACATCTCCTGCAACGGAAAATACAAAGGATACCAGGAAAAAAATCAGCAGCAAAAACACCACATCGATTAGACTGGTGAATTCCAGGCCGCGGTAGCTCGTGTGTCTCTTAAATGCCATTTATTTATAGTTTTTCTGTGATGGTAGTATAAATGTCCTCCCACTTGGCGTATATCCAATCAAGCTTGTGCTTGAAATAGTAATAGATTAACAAAAACACAATTCCGTTTGCGAGTCCAAAAATTGTCGTCCATAACGCCTCGAAGATTCCGTTGCTGAGCTCTTGAATGGTCATCAATACATTAGGGACTGCACCGGAACGACTTAACTGCTGAAAGGCATACGTAATGCCCGTCACCGTGCCGAAGAGTCCGACCAGGGGAGCCAGGGCGCCATAATTCCAGAACCACTCGATCCGTGATTTTCTTCGCAAGTGTTCAATTTCAATGGAAGCTCTGTTTTCAAACGCACGCTTAACTTCCTCTGAGGGCTTTAGCCATCGATAGCCATTCATTCTGTGAATCTCAAGACCTGCCCGGATGATTTTGCTGGTCGGAAAAGGTTCCAAGCCTTTCTTTTGATCAAACACGCCTTTGCGCAAAACCCACTTTCTAAGCTTAGCGGAGAACTTATCATCGTTTATCACGGGTTCATAAATCTCATCTATCAATTTTTCCATGTCCTCAACATTCGAATTGTTGAGGTCTGCTTGACCGCTCTTCGAAATCAAACCCTGAAAACTGTCTTCGATCTTGATCACCAGCTCCGTTAACAGATCATCGGGATTTTTTCGACCGTTGAGTCGGCCTTCGTCCGGAAATGCAATGATGTCCTCGATGGTCCCGATTGCTTTGTCGCCGTCACTGGTCCAGTATTCCATGCAAGCCACATCGACAGTCGCCAATTTTTCGGTTGAACTCAACCCATTTGGAATACTTTTAGCAGCACGATCCGCCACCTTGCGACTGTTGGTCGCAATCGTTTCCCAGGCTTGCAATACAAATTTGAACTTGTTGGTTAATCGTTTTTGATAAGAATTGTCGCAACTCAGTGCGCAGGACCAGAGCCAGTTGCCTTTGGCCCTCTTGTAGGGAAAGATATTTCCTAGATACAATGTTCGCGTTGAGTAAAACAGCAAAATCCCGATGCTTAAGAAGGTGGAGACCGACAAAAACAGGAAGGCCACTTTACCCAAAGTCGTCGAATTGTCGTAAATTTCCGCTTTTCCTATCACCGCCAGTTGCCATCTACCTGGGTGTAAAAAGTACGAGAGGTTTCGTTCTGAGGCACCGGCCCCACTGATGTTCTTGCCAATCAGAATCTCGGCAGGCGCCGATTCGGCCACAAGGGTTGAATTCTCAGAATAAGCCCGAATTTTGAACACAAGCTTTTTCCCCATTTTTCTCTTCGGGAAATCTGCAAAACCGACGCCCTTCACTTCCTTTATGGCGGGTTCAGAAGCGGCATCCCCCTCATACATGTATATCTGATATGTGAACGGCAGGTCTTTAGCTTCTTTGGTTACGACTCGCTCACGGTCATTGACGACTTCTCTCACCTCGACCGACCACTTGAGTCTCAAATCCACTTCCGTCGGGATAAACAGCCAATTCTTGTGCACTTCAAGATAGGCAATGTCGTCAATTGACAGTTCATACCTCGATTGTGCTTTAACACCAGTGAAAAGGAGTAATAAAACAATTAAGGGTAATCCCCAAAAAAATCCGATTCTGCTTATGTATTTGACGTTCATGGCCTCACCTTTTTAAAAACCGACTATTTATAATTGAAAGTATAGGTTTCTTCTCGTAGTGTCCCTTTTGAAAAAGCCTTGATATAGGAGTTAATAACGCGATCGAGTAATTCGTTCAAACTCTTGGAGTCCCCTGCCTCATAGTAATCGATCATTCGACTTAATATGGCTTCACCATTGCTCAAAAATTTTGAAACATCCGATTCCGGAAAGAATCTCGGTATTTTCGCAAATTCAGCGATGTACTCATTCGGATCCGTATTGTTTGAACTTTTGTACAGCGAGGCGGCTCTCAGAAAAAGCAGCTCGTCTCCAAATGTGCAATCATAGGTCAGCGGCACATAGAGATACTGTGGAAAATGCGACTCATTCAAGTCGAAGTCACCAAGTTGGTTGATTGCCTGGTCGTACTCTCCTTGCAGGAATGCCATATGGCCTAACAAGAACTGCGCAAGAGGATCCTGGTTGAGCTTTTGAGAAATCAGTTGTGTGGCTTTTTCGTAAGAGCCATTGCGATACAACGAAAATGCCTGCAGGTAGTTAACGTAATCCGCACGCTTAGAAAGCATTCCGTCGGATTCATCTTGTACGACATCCACTCTCTTTCCCCATGATTTTCCGGCGTCACGACATGCTGCAAGGGCTCGTTCCTCATGGCCCGATAAGATCAGACTCTGTACATAAAACAAAAACGACGTAAAATATGTCTCCCGGTCAATTTCGGATTTACCTGCGTCGTCGACGAGAAAATCGGTCGCCTTGTTGGCATAATAGGCCGCAACCTGACCAAGCTGTTGAATGTGTTGCTTATAATTGTCCCCTTCGTAAGGCGGGACATTTCTCAGGTAGGATAAAGTCAAAAAACATTTTATATCTGCCGTGCGTAACGCTGCTTCAAACCGATAAGCTCGGTCTCCGGGGTTCTTTGTTTTCATGGCGAGTTCAAAATAGCGCAAAGCGTCCTCATTTGTCTCTAACTCTGATAGTTCTTTACAGTCGGGACTCGTGCGAGCAGTCAGCCCTTTCAAATACCAGTAGTGCGCTGTGAATGGGTTGCGGTCGAGTGAAATTGTGAATTCCGAACCGACGGCATCAAAGGAGCTTTTTCGATCTGAGTAAGTCCAATCGAAATAGGGTACCCAATCTTCTCCGAGAAGTTGTTCCGGGCTAAAGTTGATGCCGAATGTCACGGATTCGTAATTGGAGTTTGCGCCCAATCTTAATCTCACGGGCAGTTCGGCATTAACGGTTGACAAATCGTATTCCAGACCAAACATGTAGTCGCGGTCACGTCCTGCTGGTTTAATCATTCCATAATCGAAGGCGAGTACCAATCCCCGAAACGAGCCAAGCCTCGGTTCGAGCGAGACCCCGACAATTCCCGTAGCCGGAATCTGATCCTGAACGATGTTATCCGCAAAAGAGATCGACGATTCGTTTAAATCACGAAAGGTCATCCCAACATTGAAAAAACCCGAGTGATGGGTATAGCTAAAACCTAAATCAAAACTGGTGGCCGTGCCATTCGCACCGAACAGATCTTGACTGATGAATTTGGAGGTGATTCCGATTTCCAATTCACCTCGCAAGTATCTCAGCAATCCATTTGCTGGAATGTGCTTGAGCAAACCGTTTAACGGATAGGCAGCAGAAACGTACAGGGCAGACTGCCCGATTGAGTTTTGAGACTGGTCGTCCAACCTTTGTCCCTGTTCGTTGTAGAGTTCAAATTCACCCAGGGAATGCCAAAGCAGGCCGAGCCCAATCTTAACGCCTTGAAGTGTGTTGACCACTGGGTTCGTGCTCTCGGGGTTCGCAAACAGCAAACGTAAAGGGATGGCTCCAGCCAAGTAATTAAATGAAGCGCCTTCTTCAAGAGGTGTGTGCATAAACATGAAGGATCCCCCAACGGTGGAGAGAGCGGATAACCCGGCCGGGTTCCAATAGAGAGCACTGGCATCGTCGGCAATCGAAGTGAAGGCTCTGCCCAGTCCCATCGCCTTGGCACCCACTCCCCATCTCAGGTATTCCCCCGCTTGCCCAGCCGAACCTTGACTTCGTAAATCATGGCTGAGCAGACATTGAACTGCCAAAAAAATTGTGATTATTGGTCTTAACATCGACCAGCTCGTATTAGATAAGACCCCTAAAATTCTTTCATGACACCAATTTTGAATCTCCTCCCTGTTTTGGTTCCTACGCAAATATATCCTCCGTTTGCGACCACTTCACCCTCTCCATTTCTTCCATCCCAGACGAAATCGTGACTGTTGGCTTTTTTATCGATAGCCCGAACCAGGTTTCCAAAAAAGTCGAATATTCTCACTTCCGTTTCAAACGTGTCATCGAATCGGATCACTACTGCTCGTTTCATCGGGTTGAACGGATTGGGAAACGCAATGAGCTCTTTCAAGTCCTCCTGAAAGAAAAATCCCATAGAATTGGGGAGGCTGGCATTGCCTGCACCATCAAATACTCGAATCGACAATTCGATTTCTTCAGGTTCACTTCCCTGAGCATGTAATTGATGCTGAATGGACGTATTTTGTCGTGACACTGAATCCGAGAACGTTCCACTAGTCCTCGAAACTCCATTTTCGACAATTTCATAATTCCAAATCTCCCCGGGAGCTTGGTCGTGCGCAATCAGATTTAGCTCGACTTCACGACTAAATGACCACAACTGACCATCCAGCATTTCACCGTTTTGTAAGCTGAAAGCATCAATTGTCGGATGAGTATTATCTTGAATTGACGACCTGTTTTGTGAACGTGCCGTTCGATCGTGTTCGTCCACACCCTTCACCCAGTAGCAATATTTTTTGCCATCCTTCAGGTTCTCAAATGTGTGGCACAATTCCGATTGTGTTGGATTCATGGTGGTCACAGAATCTTCCGGAACTAAATCACAATCCTCATCAATGAATGCTTTCACGTACACCAACGGACTGCTCATAGTCCAGCAGATTTGTTTCGTGAGTCCTGGAGTGAACTCGGCCATGGGTTGCAATTCAACCCTCGGCGCTCCAATGTAATTGCAGTCCACCGTCATCCCTCCCACCTGAACCTGTCCTAACGAATCAAACGGGTGAACAGCATAGGTAAATCGACCGCTTGGAGTCTCCACCGAAAATATGTCATCGTAACTTGTTAAGGATGGACCAACGGTATCTGCAACAACACCGTTTCGGATAAGCCTGTAGCCCGCCAACCCACTGCAGTTAAGTGCATCAAATGACTCGCCCCATTGAATTCTAATACCATTAAGATTTCTTAATTGCGTACAGATTATTTCTGCCACGGGTTCGGGTGAACTGGAATCCAGGATTAAATCTACAGATTGAAGTGAACTCGCATTTCCGGCACCGTCAATGACTTTTGCCGCAATCGAAGTTGGATCGCACTCGCTAATCGTTAAATTCAATGAAAGTGTGGTATCGATTTTCACAGTAGAAACCGTAATCACAGAATCGCGCACACCGTTTAGGAAGATCTGAAGCTGTTGAATTTCTCCTGGCGCATTATCTTGCGCAGCGAATTTCAAGGACGTTTCGCGATTCCTCACCCAGTTTCCGCTGTTCAATACGATTTTGTCTTCGATATTCATCGTGATGATGACCGGCACGGAGGCATCCTGGATCGATCTAACCGTATCCGAACGAATGGTTCTTTGCTCCGGGTCGACGCCCTCAACCCAGTAGCAATATTGGCCACCATCTTTCAAATTGGTGAAAGTGAAACAGGTGTCACTTGTCTCCCTTGCCATTGCGTTTTCGAAATCGCATGCCTCCGCAATGAAAACAGTAAAGGAATCCAGTCGGTCGGAACCTTGCCAGCAAACCTGATTGGACGTACCCGCCGAAAAATCGGGCTCCGGAACCATAGAAATCCGGGATGGATTTCTGAATTGACAAGTATTCATCCCACCCGTTTGCCGGATGTTCCTAAGAGAGTCGTACGGCTGAATCTGATAGGCAAACTCTGTGTCGGGGATGGTTTCGGAAAATGTGTCAACATACGTGGTTTCCGTGGCCAGCGCGCTATCAACGATCGCGCCGTCTCTCAATATGAGATAACCCGCCAATCCGATTCCCGCGTCGGTGTCAGCAGACGGTGTCCAATTGAGTTCTATGGTATTGAGCTTCTGCGAGCACGTCAGGTTGACACTCTCAGGAGGTGTGGTATCGATATTAATGTTGACATGCGCAGGAGAATTCGCAAGAGGCTGGCCTCCGTTCCCTTCCAATTCAAAGTTGCCAAAACAACTCTGCGGTGTATGGCTCGCATCTTTCCCCTCTACCCGAAATTCATAGCACCCGTCGGCCAGATTCAAATTGAATGCAGAGCTTGCGGTCTCCGAGAAAACAAAACCGTTCCGAGTAAGTTCACCGGGGAACGTTGTGTCTGTTAAAGCAGATTCCCAACCCGTTGTTGAGCAGTCTCGAACAAACAATGCACTCTGCCACACCCCAGCCGGATCGGACAATTGAGCCTCAATTCGAATCGTCGGCCGGTTCCACCAAACTGCGAAAGCGGTAGAATCCAGTTGCGGGATGTCCACACTTTCGACAACGGGAGCCTCAGAGTCCTGCATAGACCAGACGGTGTCCATGAAAGCACTGCAGTGCACTTCGAGTTCGGAAGGGTCGGTGACGTCCTCACAAGCAATTTTGCAAACTGGCAGAATCAGAGCGGAGGTGTAGGAATAACTCCTCCCTGGAATGAGTGAAATGAAGGTTTCGAGCTGACGTGGACTATCCAATAAATCAACCGGACGAGACAGAGCACGCACGGTGTCGGCGCTGACATCTTGGGCCACGGTCGTCACGAACGGGTTTCGAATGGTGTCGACCGGAAACGGGATGATTTCGAGACGTGGAAGCTGAAAGCAAATCTTGTTGGTGGTTCCTTGGGTAAATCGCGGTTCAGCGAGCAGAGTTGGCGCGGGGACGTCCTGGATGCAACTATCTAAATCGAAGGCTTCGAAAAACTCGATCACATGTGGAAATTTATGGATCCCGGTTCTGCTATTCGATTGTGACCATGCGTTATGACTTATCAGACAGAGGCAGATCCATAAATATGAAATTGTCAAACAACGTATTCTCAAAAAACCACCCCCGATTTTAGACTACTTCAAAAAAATCATTTTCTGGGACGAAACAAAATCCTGGACGCGCATCCGATAAACGTACACTCCGCTGCCCACCAGATTTCCAAAATCGTCTTTGGCGTCCCAGACCACCGAGTATTCCCCCGGCGGCATTTCCCGGTTGACAAGAGCCCGAATTTTTTGCCCGCCGAGATTGAAGATTTCTATCAAAACCCTTGGAGCGCTCTCTTCAACTCTTGGTATGGTGTATCGAATGGTTGTTGTAGGATTAAAAGGATTTGGGTAATTCTGTTTGAGCCGAAATTTTTCAGGTATTGAATGTGAATCGTCCGTTTCGACCGAAGTCAAATTGTGTTCCGGGTTCAAGGTGCAAAAAAAAGTGTCAGACCAGGCGCTCTCAAAATTGTCCACCTGAGCCTTAACACGCCAATAAACTTGCTCCCATGGTCGGGCAAAATCAAGGCATTGTGAATCCATGGGGCCGGCAATGACATTATCGGTCTGATCATTTCCAAAGAACTCGGCAAAACGCGCGCCCTCGACAACATATGTTATTCCCACCTCAGGAAGGCTTGAAGCGCCTTTGCTCCAACAAAAGGTCGTATCATTTACGCATGAACCTGAATCAGGAGGAGTTACAACAAAAGGCAAACTACACGCCGGCGCCACGGCTTGCCGATTGCCAACTCTATCGACCGCATGGATCTTCCACAAAAATGTCAGCAACGTGGTGTCATTTTTCACATTCTTTTCCGTAAATGTATGAACTTCAGTACGGCTGCTATCAATTGAAATAACTGAATCGTCGCGGACAATTTCATAATACCAGACACCGCTGCAATTGTCCTCCACGTCTTCCCACCGCAACGAAATATTAACTTCACCGGCACGGCCGATCGTCGGCGCCTTCACCGACTGGATGGTACAGATGGCGATGCCCGGCGGAATGGCATCAAACTCGCCCGATTTGAAGCCCAATTGGGGATATTGGTTTGACCACGGAGAAAGATGATTCCAACGATCTTTGGCTCGGATACGGACATAGAGCGTGTTATTCTGTTCGGTGACAAACTCGTAATCCCTTTCTTTGTGGAACGTGTGGAATCGTGAAAAACCCAGTCTAAATGCCTTCTTTTTAAAATTGAACTCCGGGTCCAGGCTAAGCTCTACGATTAGGCTGTCTGCTCCGAGACCCGAACCAACAGAGTTCCCGATTGAGTCGACCCAATCCCACGTTACCGTAACACTGTCGCGAAAACAANNCTGACAGGTGTAAAATTCTCAGCAGATCGTCGACCTAGATCGTCCAGTGCAAGAATGGCAAACTCGTACGGCAGTGACGGGTCCAAGTCCGTGACGAGCGCCGTGTCCACATTGCTTACCGGTATCGAATCAGAGACGGCTGAAGATCGCCACGTCACCAGGAAATCGTTCACGGACTTGTCCGGATAGCCTTTCCACGACAAAAATAAGCGGCCGGTGGACGAATCCGGAGGCACAGGCAAAGGTTGTGCATCAAAATTGACCGTCTGCAACGGGTTTTGAAACGGAACGATCAACGGTTCCGACCATTCACTGATAAACGACGTGGAACATGACTGACCGAGATCATCTGATATAATCTCTCTGACCTGAAAAATGTAATTATGCATGGGGTCCGGTTGAAAACTCACAGATGTCTTGTTGAAAACAGTCAGTATCGTATCAGGAGTTGTCTTCATCGAATCCTGAAAGATGGCAATCTGTGCGTTGAACGAATCGTTTTCCTTGAATCTTGGGGAGGGCCGCTGCCAAAACACTGTGATCTCGGTAGCGGTGCTATCCGTCATCTTAGCTTTGAACGTTGGCGCCGGATTGGGGTACTGAGAAACGATCGCATTTTCTTCCGAAATAAGCCCTAAACAGTCTACCACTTTGACGAGGTAATTCGTGCACTGATAGGCTACCGAAGAACCTGTATCAAATCGCTGAACCCATTGCAAGCTATCGCCCGGAAGAAGCACGTTTGGATGAGCAGGCTGCGATTGATTGTCCGGCCAGGCGAATATTTGAAACTCCGAAATTTCTTCCCCATCCGGATGGGTCCAGGATAAAATGATATCTCCTGTGGGTTGACTGTCTTGAACCGCCGTGAGATTTTGCACACCTTGCAGACGTAATTTTTTTCTCACCGAAATGGTGTTCGAATACGCCGTCGTATCTTGATTGGCATAAAACGCCCTGACACGTATCTGATACACGCCATCTTTACCAATGAGCGGGGAGTTTAAACTGCCACCAACCAAGTCCGGCTCGATTCTGATGTTTCTACTTTCGCCTGGTCCAAGAATGTCAATTTCATAACCCAGTACATCGGTAGCGTCAAAATTGGTCAGATTGACGGAAACGGTATCGTGCTTCACACCTAACAAACCAGAGGGACAAACCACGGTTGCGGCGGAATCCACCGCGATGGTTGGCCCAACCAAAGCCCTCAACGAGGCTTCCCAGGCTGATTCTTCAATGGGTCGCAAATTTCCGACGCCATCTCGCACAGCTACCTTGTAATGAACGACCCTGTTCTGTCCTATGTTGGAGAGCGTGTCACAATATGAATTCGTTTCGGCGGAAACGGTTTCGATGGGCGCGAATTGCTCACCTGCGTTATCGCTGCGATGGATGATATAGGACGCCACGCCACTCACCGGATCCGTCGCGGGTCGCCAACTCAGGTCAATGCAGCCGTTCTCACGGTTTGCGAATATGCGATTGCTGGCTCGCAGATCGCTGATGTCTGAAGGGGGAAAGACATCCTGGATCGCGGATACGGTGTCTGACCAGACGCTCAAATTGCCGTAAATGTCTTTGGAACGCACTCGATAAGAATACTCCTGGTCATTTACGAAATCCGGCTCCTTCTCAGGAGGAAGCAAATCAACTTCGTAGCAAAAGCCCTGGCTCAGCTCTGTTACACTAAACCAACCACTATCAAAAAACAACGTCCCCGTGTCGCTGCTACGATGATTCGCAAACAGACCCACTTCCTCACGCACTGCTTGAAATCGCAACGAGTCGGTATTTCGGAAACCAACACACTCCTGCACAGAAAGCGGATCTTCGATACAAATCTCATTTGTCAAACCTTTCGCAAACAGCTGCCCCGATTCATTTTCAAAATCAAACCAGACCTTGATGAGGGGTTTGCAATGGCCTTTCAAATCCAAAATTATCGGCGGTGAAATACTCCCGTGGCCCACATTGCCTGCTGCGTCCACAGCGTCAATTCGATACTGAAACGTCTGCAAATCTCTTTTGACACCCAGCGCATCGGTATAGCTTATAATCTCTCCTGAATCATACGGGAAGATTTGGTCGACGGGCTTAATTAGTACTATGTACATTCTCGGTGTAGTATCGAAATGCTTAGCTCCTTTTGCAAAGTTGCCCCCGAGTGTCACCGATCCGGCCGGATAAATATGTCGGCTTCTGAGCAGCAGCAAACCCCGCGATGCCTTATCCGTGAGAATGCCTTGCCTTGTCGTCACGAAGTCGCGTTCCAGCCAATCGGGTATTAGTTTACCGTCTTTTTCATATGCAATGTAGATATAAGAGGGGGCTTGTAAATCAAAACTCAAAAAATTCTCACGTTCATCGAAACGGTCTGCTGATGCCGTTTTGATCAAGGCAGAGCCATCAACCTCAATGGGAAAATCAATAATCCTCTCTGGCTTATCCACATACATTGTGACGCCTTTGTCCAGACGAACGGGAAAATAATTCGCCGGAGATAGATTCAAGACCGGGAAAAACGGCAGAGTATCGGTTACGGCAAACGTTGCTTCGCCAACATCCGTTCTTCGCCGTGAGACAGTATATCGGTCGACATAACCTATCTGGTCTTGCTCATGCGCCCACCGGAGTGTGACGTCCCCTCTGAAACTGACAGCAAAATCCTGAATTTCTACTGCGGGTGGTGGCGTATTATCTTGTGTGGAAAACACCGTGTCCGACTTTAGCACCAGAAACTCGTCCTGATCTTGTAGCGTGGCTGTCAGGTAATATCCGTACCTGACTCCTTCTGAAAGTCCTTCGACTGTCTTGCACGCCAAATTCGTGCTTGATTGCTCGGCAGCAAATTTAAACATCTGTCCATTCTGTGTCGTCGTTACGGGAAATGAAATCAACTCCTCGCTGATTCCCTCACAGGAAGTCCAACAAAGTTCATTGGATAAACCGGGTGTGTAAGGAGGTTCGGCTTCTATTCGGGGCACGACATCAAATTTCACAGGCACGTCAAGTTTGAGGAAATCATTGGCTCGCACCAGTTGGGCCGAAATTATGAACGAATAACTTCCGCAGTCCTTGAGCGTGGGTGTAAGGGTTAGCGTATCGATGAGTGTGCAACTTGAATTGCAAGTCTTTTCTTTGAAATCCCAGTTCGACGCAAAAGATGGTCTATCCGGTTTAATCCTGAGTTTGAGCTTTCCGGCTTCAGTGGCTTCGGCCTTTGCAACAATATTGAATGTTTCATTGGGGGAGATTGTTGTCCTTTGAGTGCCGGTGACAACAAGTTTGATGGGGCCTTCGTCCTGGCCATAAAGATGAGAGCAAAGTATGAGGAGATATGCTAAGTTTGCAGCAATTTTCATGAAGTAATCTACGCACATAGTGGCTACCTGATGAAGCTCGTAGAACTAAAGCTGACATTGCACCCTATTTAATAATAAGATCTTCGCCTAAGTACATCATTTTTCCTCCTCCCGAGAGCAGCAGTTCTACGGTGCGAACGCTAAATTATGACGATTATATTGGGGGGTCGATTAATATATAACAACTACGCAAGATTGTCAAGTAATTTCTTAAAATGTTGCGGTTATTTTAACTTTATGAAGAAATGAAAAGTGAGAAAGGATAGGGAAAAAAGAACTGGACGTGCTGGAAAGCTCGTTTTAACTGCGCATAAATATTACAAATATACACTTTAGAATTACAGGATGGCAATATTTATTTGTGTTCTGTGATTTTTTTTACCTCACTTTGATTTTCTACGTTCCTTCAACATGAATTGCGTTATTCACAAACTGTCTGACTTTGACTGAGGTTCTCCAAAGTGAGAAACAGTTTCGTAAACTCATGGGTTTTGTCAAAAAAGAAGTCAGCGCCATATTCGATGCACTTCTTCCGAAATTGTGGGAAGGGATGGTTGGTATACATGATGACAATTGGCGCTGACTTATCACCTTTGATACTCCGAAGAACGTCCAGGCCGGCTCCTGGCGCCATACACACATCCAAAATCACGACCTCCGGTTTTAACTCGCGAATCCGTCTAATGGCTTCGGTTCCATTTTCAGCTTCACCTACGACATGAATTTTTTCAAGATCCGAAAGCACATTTATCAATCGTTTTTGAATCAGATGCGAATCATCAGCGATGAAAACCGTTGCCATTGCTCCTGTGGGAGATTCAGCAGAGTTGCTTTGGCATCAGTGGAACATATCCTCAAATCCCCTCGAAGCAGACTGAGAAGGAATTCGTACTACAAACCTGCAACATTGTGTTTTTTTGGCAAAGTTTTTTAGCCACGGATTGACACGGATTTGGTTTCCAGCTTTTTGAAAGGACTGTTTTGCAACTGCTTGAAGGCGTCTTGCAAATTGTCTTCACAACAACCAATTCAAAAATCCGTGAAAATCCGTGTGCATCCGCGGCTCAGACTTCAAGGGCCTTTGGTTGCGGCTTTGCCGCCTGTGCCTAGCTATGTTTTAGAGAAATAGAATGCGGGGGCAGTTTAGTGCACAAGTGGTTCGTCTTTAGTCGTCCCCAAAATCCAAATCCGCAGTCAGCTCAACCATCCTATCGAAATGAGGCCCGGTCGTTTCCGTTCTCTGAGTCTAATCCCGTCACCGAATGGAGAACTACCCCCGGCATTCGTCATTTTATGTATGAAAAAAGTTATGAATAAAAAGTAATAAATAAAATAGGCAAATATAGTTTTTTTTCGTAAGAAATCGCCTTATTATTGTGTAGGAAAAATCTGACAAGGGATTGGGGTGGGCTTAAAATTCAGTCAACCAATCCTTCTCTGAGAGCATAATGTACTAACTGCGCATTATTTTCCATCTTCATTTTTTCCAAGATTCTGGCCCGATAGGTGCTGATAGTCTTTGCACTCAATGTGAGATGTTCAGCTATTTCTTTGAGCGATTTGCCGAGAGCAATTAAACGCAACACCTGATATTCCCGGTCTGAGAGAGTTTCGTGGGGTAACTTTCCACGGTCCCCTTCCAGCAAAAACGCTAAACGTTCCGCCAGCGAAGGCGTGATATATTTGCCAGAATTATGCACTTTTCGAATAGCCTTCACCAGTTGTTCGGGGGCACTTTCTTTTGTAAGATAACCCGCCGCACCCGCCTTGAGAACGCGAATCGCATACTGCTCTTCCGAGTGCATGCTCAAGATAAGAATGGGAAGTTTGATGCCCTCGCTTTTCACCATTTTCAGGATTTCCACCCCGCTTATGCCTGGTAAGGTTATGTCAAGCACGACGACATCGAGATTCCGTTTTCGAATGATATTCATGGTCTCCTGACCGTGACTCGCCTCCTGAATGACCACCATATCCGAGTTTGCCTCTATGATTCTCTTGAGGCCTTCACGGACGACAGCATGGTCGTCCGCAATAAGTATTCTTATTTTAGAATGCTTCTTCTTTGGCATTAGCTATCCGGCGCAATTTCTCTACCTGACTTTCGTTGCCCATGACGATCAAGACATCTCCGACATTGATTACGGTTTCTGCCGGTGGATTGATTTGAATAGACTGACCTTCGTGTTGAAATCCAATCACCAACGTTCCGGTTCGACCGCGAATATGTAGATCACGAATGGATTTCCCTACGAACGCACTTTTTTCATCGATGTCAATCTCTTCCAGTCGCAGCGCAAGCTCGTCGTCGCTCATGATGATATCCAGAAAGTTGACCACTTTCGGACGAAGTAACACCGACGCCATTCGCCTCCCTCCAATCTCTGCGGAACTGATGACTTTGTCGGCACCGGCACGAATCAGTTTTGCCATGGTCGCCTCAGCCGCGGCTCGAGCCACAATCGTTAGATTCGAGTTGAATCCCCGGGCCGTCAACGTCACGAACACGTTTTCAGAATCCTCCGTGACAGCTGTGATCAATCCCTTTGCCCGCTCCACCCCTGCGCCAAGAAGGATTTCGTCTTGCGTTGCGTCTCCCTGAGCGACCAGCACGCCTTCTTCACGTAGCTTTTCGGCGAGCTCGATATCTTTTTCAATGATCAAGAAAGGCACTTTACTTCTTTCAAGCTCTTCGGAGGCATGCCGCCCTTCGTCGCCGTACCCGCAAATGATAATGTGGTTCTTTAATTTTTCAATGTCTCGTTCCATTTTTCGTTTGATAAATAATTCGCGTAATTCCCCTTCAATGATAAACGCAGCAAGATTTCCAATGCCATACCCAACCGTCCCAATCCCTGATATAATCAAGCAGACCGTAAACACCTTCCCCTCAGCAGAGAGGGTACCCACTTCTCGAAAACCCACCGTCGATAAAGTGATAACGGTCATGTAGAGTGCATCGGTGAATGCCCAACCTTCAATAAGAATGTACCCAATGGTGCCTGCAAAAAAAACAAAGAGCAAAACTATCGCCGAGAGCCAAACTCTTCTTAGAGGCGTTAACTGTGTTAGCTGTAATGAACCACCAAACATGCTCTCGACTTTGGGACAAAACCTCCTAGTATTTTAATACTAAACTATAAAAAGACTATTGTAAATATTGTAAATTAATTCTCAGGTTTCAAGGCTGTCCAAACAGTCCGCTCCCGTCTCTTCGCTTCCGGTTGAGCGGAATCGAAACATCTGATGTTTGAATACTCTTAGAGTCTACCTTCGCCCTCGCTCAAAATGAAGAGAAATCAACTTTTTGGACAGCCTATCAATTTTCGAAAGTGAAATCGTTGCTCATTAAGAAACAAAATGGACAAAACAATTTTAGTCAACATGTTTGCTTATTTCCTCTCTCTTTAGTCATTTTGCTTTTGGTTACAGCTTGTCCGGGTCAGGTTTTAGAGGGCTGACTCAGTTTCATGGTTTTGTTGGCCAACCAGTAGTAGAAAGGCAAAGGTAAAAGGCGGATCATGTGAAACAAGAGGTTCATTCTGAGCGGATAAATAAGTTGGCGCTTTCGTTTGGCTACTGCCTTGATCATGATTCGAGCGGCCTTCTCTGGTGTGAGAAGCCAGAAGCGGTTCGGATTGCTCTCATTGATTGGCGTATCCACAAATCCGGGGTGGATCACCGTAAATTGAATTTGCGGTAATTCTGCCGCCTTGCTTTGCAAGAAATAATCCAGCCCCACTTTGGTTAAGCTGTAAACCCCCCTTGTCGGTAAGCCACGCATGGAAGCCGCCGAACCAATTCCAACGATGGCACCTGATCCTTGCGGCACCATAATCTCCAGACAGGCCCGAATGGTGTAAATGGCCCCCTTCAGATTTGTGTCAATGGATGATTCAAACGCCTCCCAATCCCACTTTCGGAACGACGAGTCCAAACTGATGCCGCTGTTTATCCAGGCCACATCCAATGAGCCAGCCTTCTGATGAAACTCCTTAACAGACGACAGGACTTCATCGCGGTTGCGAACATCGCAGCTTTTTATCCAAAACGAACTGCCTGTCTCCTGCAGCTTATCCGCCAATTCCTGCATCCTTTCCTGGCGCCGACTCAATAGGCCGAACTTAATTTTGTAAGACGCCAGGGCTTCTGTCACTGCATAGCCCAAGCCAGAAGAAGCACCCGTGATCAAGACCGATTTCCCCGTCCAATAAGAGTGTAAGTCCTGGTTCACTTTTTACTATCCTGCAATTGCTGAATTTCTTCGAAATCCAAACCCGAAAGCACGTGTCTAAGCATCATGGGAAAATTCCCAGCTGCATGTACGAGACGGCAATTTTGTTAATTGCGCACACAAAGGCTGCCGTGCGAAGATCGTCCACCTCTTTGGTTCTGCGCCAGGTCTCGCGAATGGCTTCATAAGCGTTGATCATGGTTTCTTCGAGGCCCGAATTCACCAGATCGATCTCATCGGCACCCTGGGCGATTGACCTCTTTTCTTGTGGTGAAAGTGTTTTACCAGTGAGTCGTTCGACCGTATTCAACAAAGCCATGTTTGACGCCTCCTCAAAGCGCTTACTCATTCGTCCGAATCGCACGTGACTTAGATTCTTCAGCCATTCGAAATAAGAGACTGTGACGCCTCCGGCATTCAAATACATATCTGGAATGATGAACACGCCCTTTTCCTTGAGAATCTCTTCGGCTTTCACTGTCACCGGTCCGTTGGCCGCCTCTGCGATGATCTTCGCTTGAATGCGCGGTGCATTCTCGGCCGTTATCTGTCTTTCCAAAGCCGCGGGAACGAGGAGATCACATTCGTATTCCAAAGCACCGTTACTGTTTTGCAGATTTTTTCCGTCCGGAAAATTCAAAAGTGAACCCGTTTCCTGGCGATGATTTTGCACAGCCGACACATCCAAGCCATCTGGATTGTGAATGGCGCCATCGTACTCGGCGATGGCGACAATCAATGCGCCCGCCTCCTGAAGGAACTTAGCTGCATGATAGCCNNCAACCACACGTTTGCCCTCAAGCCCTGGATCAAGTCCGAGTGGCTTCAAATCTTCCGCAAAGCTGACGGCATGCCGCATTCCATAAAATACCCCTCGTCCGGTGGCTTCGATTCGGCCACGAATACCTCCTTGTTCGACAGGCTTACCCGTGACACAGGCAAGTGCATCGAGCTGCCCCGGATGGAATGCATTGTACGTATCCACGATCCAGGCCATTTCACGAGGTCCGGTTCCGTAATCCGGGGCTGGAACATCAACGCCGGGACCAATAAAGTTCTTTTTTACCATCTCGGCCGTATACCGGCGCGTGATACGCTCAAGCTGGCTCTTCGTGTAATTGCGAGGTTCGATTTTAACACCGCCTTTGGCACCGCCAAACGGGGCATCCACGATGGAACATTTGTACGTCATTAACGATGCTAATGCCTTTACTTCATCTTCGTCTGTCATTTCGCTAAACCGGATCCCACCTTTTACAGGCAATTTATGGTGACTGTGTTCAACCCGGAAACCTTGAACGATCTCATAGGTGCCATCATCGTGTTTTAAAGGAAATTTAAACTGGTAAATGCTGTTGTTGTATTTGATTTGATCTAATAAACCTTTGGGATGCGAGGTGCAAACAGCCGCTTTATCAAAAAAAACTAAAACCGATTCAAAAAACGAGGGCTCTTTTTGTGCCATCTAACCACCTGTCACGTTATTGAGCGATGAGAAAAGCGGATTGACGTCGACTGAAGTGCACAAAAAGTAGTCCATTTGCTGCAAAAAATCAAGCAATTTTTCTCTTGCCAGGTAAACCTCGGTTACGGTGAGGTCTCCCACTATATCCGTTACAAAGCCCGAAAATAAATTTTCGGGCTGATGGCTGAAGTCGGATTAAGTCGACAGATTCTGGTCTTCGAAAAAAAGATGGGGCTGTCCAAAAAGTCCAACGATGTCATTGCAAGGAGCGTTCGCAACGTGGTAATCCCCAACTTCGAAGCACATTCGAGGTGATTACTTCGTCACTTCGTTCCTTCTTCTAAGGAAAGGTGCTTTTGTCAGGGAACTGCTTCGGCAAAAAGCGCCTCGCAGTGTCGGCCCAACGCTGTCATTGCGAGTCCCGCTGTTTTCTTAGCGGACGAAGCAATCTCCTATTCTTGGCATTAAACTTTCCTTACTAATAAATTTAATAAATGAAAATAGTCATTAAAGCTCGTAATGACGGATCAAAGACTCTTTGGACATCCCGCCTTGGAGATAAATATCCTCCTGATCATAACTGAGGTTTTGCCTTGCTTGGGCCTTTTCTCTGGGAGCCGCCCCGACGGTTACTTGACATTCTGAAGCATTTTGATTATACTTTCATCGCCAATTTTAACCACATATTCCATGTTCGCTTTCATTTTGACAATGTTTGCCCTGCCGGCTGCGATTATTGCTTTCGCAGTTGTCCTTGCCTACATGACGCGGGAGAAAAAAATCTGATGCAGGAAGGAACGGTCGCTCAGATCGTGGTCGACAAGTATGCCGTCTTTGCGTTTATCGGGTATCTTCTGCTGGTGATTGGAATCGGCATTTATTCAGCGCGATTTTCCTCGGCAGGCGTGAGTGAGTTTTTTATTGGCGGCCGTAAGATGCATCGCTTCGTGGTGGCTTTGTCCGCGGTGGTTTCCGGCCGCAGCGCCTGGCTGCTGCTTGGGGTGACCGGAATGGCCTACAAAATGGGCGCCTCGGCAGTCTGGGCTGTCGTGGGTTACATTGTCGTAGAGCTTCTGCTGTTTATCTATTATGCGAGACGCTTGCGGCGTTTCAGTGAAACCTACGATTGCATCACTTTGCCCGATTTTTTTGCCGCACGTTTCAGCGACCAAAGCGGATGGCTACGAATCGCGCTGGTCTTTATCATTCTTATCTTCATGGTCAGCTATGTCGCCGCTCAATTTGTGGGCGGCGGAAAGGCGTTTTCGGCAAGTTTCCACTTGGAGCAAACCACAGGCATTTTGATTACCGCCGGCATTGTTTTGGTTTACACAATCTTAGGCGGGTTCTTGGCCGTCAGCCTGACGGATATGTTCCAGGCTATTTTCATGATCCTGGCCCTGGTCATTCTGCCGATTATTGCAATCGCCGACAAAGGCAGTCTGAGCATCGTATTAAGTGAGTTGCAAACCCTTGACGGGAGTTTAATCGACCCGGTCGCACTCACGGCAGGAGGCTTAATTGGCTTTCTGGGAATCGGTCTCGGTTCGCCGGGCAACCCTCACATTTTAGCCCGCTACATGTCCATTCAGGACGCCGAGCAGCTGCGCACCTCCGCCGTGGTTGGGACGGTTTGGAATGTTGTGATGGCCTGGGGTGCTTTGTTCATCGGTCTGGTGGGACGGGCCTATTTTCCGGATGTCTCCGTGCTCCCGGCAGGTGACACGGAGAATCTTTATCCGGTCATGGCGCAGCAGCATCTGCATCCGTTGTTGTTTGGTTTGGTCGTGGCCTCAATTTTTGCGGCCATTATGTCCACAGCCGACTCGCAGCTTCTGGTGGCAGCTTCAAGCGTGGTGCGTGATGTCTACGAAAAGATCCTCCACAGAGGCGAAACGCTATCCCAGCACCGATTAGTCCTGTACAGCCGTATTATCGTGTTTGTATTGGTGGGATTGGCCCTGGCGTTTGGTCTGGTTGCGCAGAAGCTGGTTTTTTGGCTGGTGCTGTTTGCATGGGCCGGACTGGGGGCCGCCTTAGGTCCGACTTCTATTTTAGCGCTCTACTGGCGACGCACCACACGTGCCGGAGTTCTGGCCGG
>JAABYK010000428.1:43262-45470 GCA_011775825.1 Candidatus Zhuqueibacterota bacterium
TTTCTCTATGAATTGATCCCGGCGTTTGCTCTGGGTGCGTTAGCCACCGTTCTTGTGAGCCAACTCACTCGACCGCCCGATGGTGTTGACGAAATGTTCGTGAATATGGAATCCAGCAAAAAGTTGTGAAGAAGCACTTCCGAATTACATTTCCTTAAGCAAGTCCATCCATCGCTTCCAGGCTTCCTGCCGTGCTTCCTTGTTTGCTTCCGATGCGTCCGGTGCTTCACCGGAACGCATGAACCCATGTCCTGCGCCTTCGTAGATCATCGGTTCAAAGGTCTTGCCACTCTCCTGCATATGTTCCTCAGTTTGCGGAATGGTCGAATTGACACGGCTATCTCTGCCACCGTAAAACCCGTACACCGGGCATTCGATTCTGGAAATGGCATCTTTGCCAGGACTTCGGCCATAGAAGACAAACGCGGCCTCCAAATCCGCCTGGTTCGTGGCAAAACGAAAGGTTTGGGATCCTCCCCAGCAAAATCCTGCTGCAGCGACTTTGCCATTGCAAGCGGACAATGCGGTTGCATAATCGAATGCTGTATTCAAATCTGCCGTCACCTGATCGGTTGAGAGTTTGTAAATGCCCTCACGGGCAGCATCACTACTTGGAAAGTCGCTGGTCTTGCCGCCGTCGGGTCCCATGCCCGAAAGCAAATCCGGCGCGACGGCAATATACCCGGCCGCGGCCACTTGATCCGCCAGACTTCTTACCCAATCGGTCAGTCCTCGATTTTCATGAATAACGAGTATCGCCGGGACTTTGTTTTCAACCTCAGGATAGACAACAAAGGCATGTACCACCCGGTTGTCATGCTTGATCGTGACCCACTCTTGGTGCCGAGGCGATTTCTCCAGATCTTCTCGTGCCCAATCCTGGGCAAACGTTATCGTGGTAGACAACAAAACCGTCAAAAGCACTAAACATGCTTTTCTCATGAGTTCCTCCTTTCCCGTGAGTTGGCTTGAGTTTGGATTTCGATTGAAACGGAATTGGCCTTTCTATACGGCAACTTACGGCACCCATCGCAACGACGTAACCGCAATATACGTTGGCGATACGGCCTTCGATGCAGCTCACTGGCAGCAGGGTACAGGAGCACGTAACTTGATAGACAAAAATGAGCGGCGAAAAAGCTCAAAACCAATCCAGAGAACCGGCGTCCTGCTGTCCAGTGAAGCCGCTTGTTATGCCATTCTATCCGGTTGAGTGACATTACAAAAAATGCTACCAAAGCATGGTCAAGCCGTGTTTGGCATATTCTTTAAGTTCTTTGTCCTTGCTGATTAGCGTAAGTTCCTGTCTTATCGCTTGCCAAATAATCAGTCTATCAAAAGGGTCTTTATGTTTGAGTTTTGGGAGACTATGAAATGACACTGCGTCGCCTTCGCCGAGTTCTAATATCTCGATTCCAACTTCTTTGGCTTTTCCCAGCAGTTCGTCTGGGGAGATGCCCCTTAACTCTAACTTTTGGATTGAGTACTTCAGTGAAATCTCCCAATATGTAATCACACTTACATAAATCTGATTTTCTGGATTCTTGATTACATCTGCGGCCTTTTTTTAGAGTTGTTCATCTTCAAACAATGTCCAAAGAAAAGTATGGGTATCAAGCAGGTATTTCATGAATCGAGAAGTTCTTGTTCGGTCATTTTGAAATCATTTTTGAGTTTGAAGCTCGCTTTTCTTTTTAGGATACCCAGGGGTCTTTCTTTGTCCGTTTTATATTTCTTATATGGTAAGATAACTGCAAGCTTTTCTCTACCTTTGTTTTTACTCACGATGATTTCCTCTCCGTTCTTTACCATTTCGAAAATCTTGGCGAGATTATTTTTGATATGAGTGTAGGGTATTACTTTCATCGTAATTCCAAGACTTTGTTCAAATTTATGATCAGGTTTTCAAACAGAGTACTTTGAATTTAGTCAAGAGTATCGAATAACGCAATCAAAAATAGTCCAACGAATATAAGAACACAACCCGAAGAACTTTCTGCTTTTAGGCATAACAAATTAAATTTAAAGAAATCTTAGCTCAAAACCAACACAAATCGGCGGAGGCAAGAAAAAAGCAAACATTCGCAGAGGTGGTCTTGTTAAGCTTCGGCCAAATTGGGATTGTGAATCGTGAAGATCAGAATCTCCTGAGGCCTCGCCTGTCCCGTATGCGTTTTCTTAATTCTTCCTGCTGCTCTTCGATAATCT
>JAABYK010000428.1:45583-46076 GCA_011775825.1 Candidatus Zhuqueibacterota bacterium
CAAAAGCCTGCCTCATCTCCTCAGACGAGGCAAAGTAAATCTCGCGGACTTTGGCCTTGACGGAATCGGAAAGCGAGAGCTTCGCCGCCAGCGTGTCAACCCTGGCAGCCACGCGACTCGAATCCAATATTCCTCGTTGCCTAAACGGCTGTGCGTCTGCCTCCGCCGTCAACATAACAAATATCAGAGCGCTTAATACAGAAACAAAGGTACCAGATCGATTTGAGTTCATTTGATCCTCCGATTTCATCTCACAATACTCAATGATTTATACATCTCGTTGGCACTACTCTGAAGTGACAAGCGGAACAGACACCCACAGCTTGAACGTTTCCGGCATCTGCGGATGGCCACGCCGGTTTCTGCCCGGGCCACCCAATCCGCCGGGCCTTCCGCCAACACCGCCGGGAGGGCGACTACCACCATCACCGGGTCTCATCCTGTCTTTGAACTTCTCGCGGTTAAATTCAGCGACTTCGAAGCCCACACCAAT
>JAABYK010000388.1:0-6290 GCA_011775825.1 Candidatus Zhuqueibacterota bacterium
GATACAATTTTGTAGCTTTGTAGTACGGGAAGGATTCTGTAGCCTGCATGAGTCGTGACCGACGAAAACTTGAACGTGCGCGTCACTTTTCCTCTTCCAAAATCTACTCCTCCAAATTAAATCTTCGAGCATTAACGCTCATCGGCATCCCTCGCTTTTGACTCAAAATGCGATGCTCTTTGCCGCCCCACCTCTGGTTAAGAAATTTTAACTTTTAAATAGGTGTATTTACATATTTTCCTTCCGCAAATATGTAAACTTGTGAGTACCTACTTCCATTGAATTTCAAGGAGTGAAGTGGCATTCACACGTCGCTCCTATTTGTTTGGATTGTGTTGACACTTGCAGTGATGAAGCCAGGGAAGACCGGTGATGCTTTGCTTCATAACTTTCTCAAAACTTCTGTCCAGTCAGTGGCATTTATCCTAACATACGGATCAACTTTGTGAACCTTTACGAACATGTTTAATGCAGAGAGGCTAAATCAGTATGTCTAAACGGGGAAGTCTGAAAATCAAACATTTTTTGATTCTGGGGGGAATGATATTATGGACGCCATTATTTGCTCAAAATAATCCCGAGATTCTGAATATTTCGCCGGCACGCTATTCCATGCAGAACAGCCCGACGGTTGACATTTCCGTGCTTTTTGATCAGGATATGAATGGCGGCACGTTTCTTCCTCAAAATTTTCTGGTATATGGCAATCGCACGGGGTTTCACTCTGGAACGTTGACCTACAATGCGACTACTCAAACGGCTACCTTTGAACCGGCGACGCCGTTTCAGGCAGGCGAGATGGTCAACGTGGTCCTGACACAAGGCATCCGAAGTAGCAGCGACGTACCCTTGGCCTCAAGTTTTCAATGGTCGTTTTTCATTCGTGCAACCATAGGCACGGCAGGATTTAGTTTGGATGCCGACTACGCCACCGGAGAAGGCCCTCATTTTGTGGGCATCGGCGATCTGAATAACGATTTTAGTTTGGACATCGCGGTCCCACACAGCCGGTCGGACGAAGCGCTCACATGGCTAAATCAGGGGGGTGGAATTTTCAGCCAGAATACTACCACGGACGTGGGACGAAGTCCACGTGCATTAACCATTGGTGATTTCGAGAATGATGATGACCTTGACATTGCTGTGGCCAACGAAGTCGAAAATTCCGTTTTAATTCTCGATAATGATGGGACAGGTAATTTCAGCGCGCGAGACACGACTTTTGCGGTTGGAACGGAAACCGAACACGTAACCAATGCAGATTTAAACGGCGACGGCTTCCTCGACTTGGTGACGGCCAACAATGACTCGAATGCCATTTCGGTGCTCCTGAATCAAGGTGACGGCAATTTCCAGGACGCCGTTTCCTATCCGGTGGGACTTGGTCCGCAAGCTTCATTTATCGCGGATTTCGATAACGATGGCCTCTTAGATATCGCGGTTGCCAACTCAGATGATGGCAGCGTGTCTGTTCTTTTAAATGATGGCACGGGTGGTTTCGGTGCGGCACAGGATTTTACGGTCGGCGCGGGGCCACGAGCGATTGAAGGCCATGATTTTAATCTCGATGGATTGTTGGATCTGGCTGTGGCCAATCGCACCGATAACACCATCACCATATTATTCAATCTTGGCAGCGCCAATTTTTCACTTCCAAATAATTTTTCCGTCGGCCAGGATCCGTTTGCATTTTCGGCTGCGGATTTACAAGGCGACCTTGACCCGGATTTGGTGGTCAGCAACCGTTTGTCCAATGATTTTTACGTTCTGCTTAATAATGGCAGCGGCTTCTTCGAGGTGGATTCGATCTACGCCACGGGGCCTCAACCGAGAGGGCTGAACACTGGCGACTTCAACGGGGACGGTGTGCTCGATGTTGGCGTGGTTAACTGGGAAACGGATAACCTGCAGGTCTTCTTCAATGAGCTTCGAGAGGTCCAAAATCAGGCGCCCGGAGCACCGAGCTTGGTTTCCCCCGGCGACCTGGCTTTTTTAAATCCTGATGCGGGACAGGTTGTTTTTAATTGGAACGTTCCGGTCGATCCGGAGGGCGATTTGTTGCATTTCAAGCTCGAGATTTCCCAGGATCCGACGTTTGCCGCGCCCATTCTGACGTTTGATTCGAGCAACGATGCCAGTGGATTTAGCCCTACGCCTCCTGTGGATCAAAGTACAACTTTGGTGGCTTTCAATCTCAGTACGGCTCTCCAGGACGGACCCTATTGGTGGCGGGTTTCGGCATTTGATGGACAAACGTCTGGCCCTCCCTCACAATCTCGGAAATTGACACTCGACAGCACGTCGCCGGTCATCTCGGATATTGTCATCACAGATCCCGCTTTTCCTCCCAATTGGTATAATCAGAGTCTAACCACGTCCATAGATTTCGGAGGCGTGTACGATGAATCGCATGCTGACAAAGCCCGTTTTGATTTGCGTACACTGGGCGGAATTCGAGAAGTCGAAAACATTTCGAGCGGTTCCGACCAGATTGTCCAGATGCCCGTCGATTTATCCGGAGCGGCGGATGGAGCGGTGACGCTATCCGTGACCGTATTTGACAGCGCAGGCAATCAGGCAACTCGCAATCGAACCATCGCGTTGGATGGCTCGGCTCCCACAGATACGCGGGCAAGTTCGCCTGCCACAACTAACGAAGAGACATTTACCGTCAGTTGGGACGGCACGGGCACCGATGGTGTGGGTTCAGGACTCTCTGGTTTCTATGATGTTCGCCTTCAAGTGAACGGAGGACCATGGACGCCGTGGCTAACGAATTTCCAGGGCACCTCCGCTCAATTCACCGGAGAAGACGGCTCAACTTATGGCTTTGAGGTTGGCGCGCATGACAATGTTGGCAACCTTGAGGCGTTTCAGGAGATGGCCGAATCCGTTACAGCGGTGGATACAAATAACGACGTGACGGCCCCCGGACCTCCGCTATCATTAACCGCGAATGGTGCCAATCCGAGTCCATGGCAGAATACCCCGCTGTTCCAAATTAGCTGGCAGGAACCTGCCGATCCCAGCGGAATCGACCGTGCACTGTACAAGCTTGGCGCAGCACCGGTTTCCAATTTTGACACCACCGGGTCGGTGCGTGGTGCGACATCCCTCTCAATTTCTGCAACGCAAGAGAATGGACAAAATTTTCATCTCTGGTTCTCCGATCTCAGCGGTAATGTGAATTCTCAGAACAATCAGGCCGTGGTACTTCGATATGACGTCACACCACCGTCCGGAACTCTGGGCAGTTCCCCAACGACAAGCGATGAAGAGACATTCGAAGTAAGCTGGGAAAGTTCCGGAACCGACGGAGACGGATCCGGCCTCTCCGGCGTGTACGATGTGCAAGTGCAAGTCAACGGCGGAGCCTGGACACCCTGGCTGACCGATTTTCAGGGAACCTCCGCCAACTACGAGGGAACGCACGGCGACACCTATGGATTTGAGGTGGCTGCCCATGATGTCGCCGGGAATGTCGAGTCTTTACTGGATGTGGCCGAAACCCAAACTGTGGTGGACACAAATGCAAACGATACGGATGCACCGGGGCCGCCGCCAGTTCTGACTGCGGGTGGATCAAATCCGAGCGCCTGGCAAAACAGCCCCGACTTTGAAATCAGTTGGCAACCACCCTCTGATCCCAGCGGCATTGCCAGAGCGTTTTATAAACTTGGCAGTGCACCCACAGCCAATTCGGATACCACAGGCTCCGTAAGTTCCGGAACTTCACTTAACATATCGGTTACGGAAGAAGATGGGCAAGGCTTTCATCTCTGGTTCGAAGATGCAAGAGGCAATGTGGATTTTCGCAACCACAGCGCGGTTTTGCTGCGATACGATGGCACGTTGCCGGATGTGGCCGAAATTGTGTTCCTGGACGCCGATTTTGAACCGAATTGGTATGATCAGGGTTCTTCTGGCGTGGCTGAAGTAGAAATCAACTACGATGAGAATCATTTGCAGCGAATTGAGCTTGAATCGACCGATTTGGACACAAGGATCACTGTCGATTCGCCGCCAAGTGGCACCGACCTCTTTTTCCAATTTGATTTGGACATTGAAGGCGAAAGCGACGGTATCTACGGTCTGTTCTTTACCCTGATCGACAGCGCTGGCAACGTGCAGGTCGAGTCTACCGAGCTTGCCCTCGACGACACCCCACCAAGCGGCACCACTGCCAATTCACCGGACACCACCGAGAACACATCGTTTCTGGTGAGTTGGAGCGGAGCAACCGATGGTGACGGTTCGGGTCTCTCCGGAGAATTCAATGTTCGATTTCAAGAAGATGGCGGACCGTGGCAGGACTGGTTAACTGAATTTGACGGCAACTCTGAGCTGTTTGTTGGTGAAATTGGTAAAACTTACGGATTCGAATCGGCGGCCATCGACAATTTGGAAAATGAGGAGCCCTTCAATGAAATCGCCGAATCCGTTACGGTTGTGGATACGTCCTTTTCGGATGCAACGCCACCGTCCGTTTTCCACACGCAGCCGCTGGTTGTCGAACAAGGGCAGGATGTGACCATCGATGCCAGAGTCGAAGACAACTCACAGATTGCGGAGGTCTTGCTTTTCTACAAACAAAGTGGCGAAGTGAGTTTTCAATCCATGCCAATGACCAATGTGAATGGAAATGATTTCGAAGCCACCCTAACCGCCGACCAAATTTCGACCATGGGGATCAACTATTTCATCCGAGCTTCCGATGGCAGGAATTTTTCATTTCACCCGATTAGCAATCCCGATGTGACACCCAACAACCTGTCTGTGCGAATTCTCGGTACGGAGAACGAAGGGTTGCGCCGAGATGAAGCGCAGCCGGCTGGTGATTTTCAGTTGTTCTACAGAATGATTTCGGTCCCCTTAAAATTGGAAGACGAAGATCCTCTCGCTGTGCTCGAAGACGATCTGGGTTCGTACGATCGAAAAAAGTGGCGGCTGTTTCAATACGACTCAGCTACAGACAGCTATTCCGAATACCCGGAGGTCGATCCCCTTTCCCCGGGCACAGCCCTCTGGCTCATCGTGCGAGAGCTGAATAAGTTCATCGATACCGGACTCGGTACCACGGTTGTGACCAACCAACCCTTTGAAATCATCCTGGATCAGGGCTGGAACGACATCGCCATTCCATTTCAGTTTGCTGTGAATTGGAGCGATGTCCAAGTGGTCCTCGGCAGCGCGGACGACATCATGGGACCGTATCATTTTGAAGACGAATGGCAGACGCCGGATGAGGTCACCACACTGTTGCCGTGGGAAGGGTATGCGATTTTCAGCCAGACACCGGGTGTTAAAATCGCGATTTTGCCGGTATCCTCACGGTCGACTTCGAAAGCAAATATGGCTAAAGATTGGCAGCTTCATATCGAAGCGTTGTGCCGACAGAGACAAAACAGCAGCACGGCGCTTGGAGTGGCTACGGATGCATCCACGCAGTGGGATGGTTTGGATTACTTGGAACCGCCACATATCTCAGATTACGTGTCCGTACGTTTTCCGCATGATGACTGGCAAAAGTTTCCCGGAGCCTTTGTGACAGATTTTCGTCCGCCATCCGAAGAGGGGCATACATGGCATTTCGAAGTAGCCACCAGCATTGAAAATGCACCGGTCAAATTGAATTTCAAGAACTTAGAATCGATTCCTACAAATTTTGATATCATGCTTTATGACAATGCTATACGGCAGGAAGTCGACATCCGACAAAATCCGGAATATGTATTTCGACCGAATCAGAACAGCTTGAAAAGAGCGTTTGACCTTATCATCGGAACCGGTGAGTATATCCGAAGCTCGGATGAAATTCTCAATTCGGTTCCCGACGCGTATTTCCTGAGCCAGAATTTTCCAAATCCGTTTAATGCCGGCACAACCCTGACTTACCAGATTTCAGCACAGAACAAAGTCGAAATTAAAGTGTTCAACATTTTAGGTCAGCAGGTAAAAAACTTGCTTTCAGAAGAGAAAGAACCCGGCACGTATCGCATTCAGTGGGATGGCACCGGTGTGAACGGTCGGGACGTCAGTTCGGGAGTGTACATGATAAAGTTTGAAGTGGGAGACTTCCGACAAATCCGCAAAGTAATCCTCGTTCGCTAATCGATGACGTTGTGTGGGCACCAACAGTTGCTAATTTAAAAATTGGGAAATTAAAGGATGAAATCATCTAAGACTTTCAGAGCAATTTGTTTTTTCATAATCGGGGGCTCGTTCATCTTAGCTTCGCAAAGTTTCGGTCAGGACAAAACTTTGCAGCAGCTCATTCAAGGCAAGAAATT
>JAABYK010000388.1:6340-7352 GCA_011775825.1 Candidatus Zhuqueibacterota bacterium
GGGTTTCCCGACGCCAAAACCGAGTATTTGTTTGAAGCTTATCTTTACATGGGTTTCGTGCTTACCCGGCAAAATGCGCCACTCTATGAGGTGAACGCTGCTTTCGAGCAAGCCGTCAAAATGGACCCCAAAAGACAACTCGATGAGCTGGTTATCCCACCGGATTTGACCGAAAAATTTAATGCTGTGCGGGATCAACTTGTGGGGTGTTTGTACGTCACAACTGAACCGATAGATGCAAATCTGATGGTGGTGCAAAACGACAGCATTGTGTTTAATATGGCAACACCTACTGTCTTGTGTGAGCTTGTCAATCGGAATTATCAACTGCTCCTCACCAAAGAAGATTACGAAGAACAGTTCATGCCTCTCAATTTAACCGCCGGAACAACGGATACACTGTTTGTGACGTTGAAACCAAGCCTCTCGAGCAGCAAGCAAAAGAAAGGCAAGAAGAGTGCATGGGGTTGGGTTGCTCGCGGTGGCATTGTTGCAGCAGCCGCAGCCGTTCTTTACAAAACAGTCGTCGAAGGCGGCGACGAAAATCTCGAAGAATTACCTGCTCCGCCCGATAGACCTTCGCAATAGAGCACTCGAGGTGAGCCTTTCTAGCAACCGTAAAACAGTTGGCAATTTTCCTGTAATTTTTCGGCAACTTTCGACACCTCCTGTCGTAGATTCGACTAAGAGTTTGAATTTACGTAGGAGATAGAAATGTTATTTGAAATTTTGAAGACAACCTTTATTTTGGCCATCGCTCTTCCGTTTGTGTATATGATATATGACGTGACCGTTGATGTGTTACAACGATTTCGTGGCTTTTACGTTAGAAATGCAAAACCGGTACTTGTACGCGTGAGAGATCCCTTTAAAAGATAAGGTAGATTCATATCCTTCCTCCTCTAAATACCGGCTCTGGAAATTTTCAGAGTCGGTATTTTTATTTTGCCCCAAAAGTCTTTGCAAAACCATCCGCAAATTCCTATATTTTCAAATAAACCATATGCCTTCA
>JAABYK010000388.1:7387-16796 GCA_011775825.1 Candidatus Zhuqueibacterota bacterium
AAGGACAAGTCCCCCTCTCTTGGCCAAGAGAGGGGATTCAGGGGGTGAGTTCGACTTTGCTACGTAGCAAAACACGTTATTTGCCCGCAACGCCCGATGAGCATGTAACATATTCGTGTTTTTTGGTTAATAGATGTTCGTTGACTCAGTTAGGAAATGGCTTTCTGGTAGTTTTCCAAGCCTAAAAAAACAATAACTTGTAGGTTTCATGAAACCCTATAAATAAATCACCGACAGCTTCGGAATCCAAAACGAAGTTACATTCAGACTTTGGACGCAGGTAAATGAGATCAAGTGCAAGATCAGCATTTGTCTGTGTCCAATTAACAAGCTCCCTGGTCTCATGACAAATTATCTTTAAAGCCCATGAATGAGCGCGAGATTGAATCGAGGGTGGCAGAGCTTCTAAGTTCCTTGCCCGAGTATGTGATGCTCGCGGCAGCGGCGAAAACCAGAACACCACAAGAAGTTCAAGCTGCCGTACGAGGTGGGGTCAAAATCGTCGGGTATAATTATGTGCAAGAAGCCGAGCGCATGTATGAAGTCATAGGCAACCAGGTGAAATGGCACATGATCGGCCATTTGCAGCGGAACAAAGCCAAGCATGCGGTTGAGCTTTTCGACATGATTGAAACCATCGACAGTGTGCGATTGGCCGAGGCCGTTGATCGACGCTGTGCCAATATTGGCAAAGTCATGCCTGTGTTAATCGAGATCAACAGCGGTCGAGAGGCCAACAAAAGCGGCGTCATGCCGGAAGAAGTCGAAGCGCTCGTCAAGGAGATAAGCCCGCTGAAACATATGCGGGTTCAAGGACTTATGACCATGGGCCCGTTTTTTGACGATCCAGAAAAGACCAGACCCTACCTTAAAGCGACAAAGGAGCTGTTCGACCGTCTTTCAGAAGCGCAGATCGAAAACGTACAGATGCGGTATCTTTCCATGGGAATGAGCGACACGTACGAGATAGCCATTGAAGAGGGCGCGAACATTGTCCGCATCGGTACCAGGTTATTCGGAGAGAGGCCCTATTGACTGTATGTCTTCAGAATGAGCCATGGCGCATAAGCGTCGGTATCGCCTCAACCGAGAACCAGATGGTCATTTCGAGTGGAACGAGAAATCTTTTGAGGCTTGAATTCGAGATATTTCATTCTAACAGTTTAAAGAAGGGAAAGGAACCAAGGTCATGAAAGTCAGTCGTGTGGCTGAAATGCGCAACCTGGATCGAACCGCCGTGGAGCAGTTCGGCATCGTGGAAGACCTGCTTATGGAAAATGCCGGTGATGCCACATATTTTACGATTTTTAATGAGTTCGGTGTTCGAGGCAAAAACTTTGTCATCTTCTGCGGCTCCGGAAACAACGGCGGCGATGGATTGGTTGTGGCCAGGAAGCTGCATTCCAACGGGGCAGAGGTTACGGTCGTGCTTCTGAGCGATCGCAAGAAGTTTAAAGGTCCCGGCAAGCTGAATTTGGAAATCGCTGAAAAACTCCCGATGCGAATGATTGACCTCGAGGAGATCGGAACCGCGCGTTCCGAGATAGAAAGGGCGGAGGTCATCATCGATGCCATGTTTGGAACGGGCCTCGCACGCGATGTGGGCGGGAGATATAAAGACGTCATCGATCTGATCACCGATAGCCACAAAACCGTGTGCAGCCTCGATATCCCGTCCGGCATACACGGCGATACCGGTCAGGTGATGGGCACCGCGGTGCGAGCCGATTGTACCGTGACGTTTGGTCTTCCTAAAGTTGGCAACCTGCTCTATCCCGGTTTCGACTTCGGGGGCAAGCTGGTGGTGACCCATATCTCGTTTCCACCGGAACTCTACAATTCGGATGAGTTAAAAATTGCCACCAATGATCCGCTGCTGATTGCCGCCAGGGATCCGGATACCCACAAGGGCAGCTATGGCAAGGTCCTGTTCGTCGCCGGTTCCTCGAATTATTTCGGTGCACCTTTTTTTGCGGCGTTGTCGTTTTTGAAAGCAGGCGGCGGCCTTTCGTTTCTGGCCGCGCCCGATACCATGACCCCGTTCATCGCCAACAAGGGCAGCGAGATCATCATGGTGCCGCAAAAAGCAACGGAAACTGGCAGTCTAAGTCTGGAAAACAAGAACAGCCTCCTTGAGTTTTCGGAACAAGCGGACATGGTTGTGATGGGCCCGGGCGTGTCTTTGAACGACGAAACGCAGCAACTGCTGCGCGAGCTGGCAACGGACATTCAAAAGCCGCTGCTCATCGATGGCGACGGCATCACGGCGCTCGCCAACGACCTCGATATCATCAAAAACCGCACCCATGAAACCATTCTGACGCCGCATCCCGGCGAAATGTCCCGGATCACCGGGCAGAAGATATCCGAGATCGCCAAAAACAAAATCGATGTCTTGCAAAGCGCAACGGAACAGTTAAATGCTGCAATTGTGCTGAAAGGGGCGCATTCGCTCATCGGCTATCCCGACCAGCGTATTTTTATCAATCTCAGCGGCAACCCGGGAATGGCGACGGCGGGCAGCGGAGATGTGCTCACCGGCGCCATTGCTGCGATGTTTGGCCTCGGCTTGCCCATCGATGACGCCGTGCGCATGGGCGTGTTCGTGCACGGCTTTGCGGGCGACCTGGCCGCCGACATGCTGGGCGAAGACGGCATCACAGCGGGCGACATCATGGAATGCCTGCCGGAGGCCCTGAAAACGTCTCGCGATCACTACGATGAAATCACCTCAAATCATTACGACAAGATCTACGTGATTTAGCCCGGGTTGAATGAAATGCCAAGATTATTGCACCGCAATTCCGATCAGTCGTTTTTTGCGGTAAGTCAAGACCGTATTTGTCATTTCGAACGCAACGAAGTGAAGTGAGAAATCTTTTTAGTAAAGGATTCATTTCAGAATTAGTGATCGGATTTTGAGATTTTGGATCGGTTTGATTATGCGTAAATGTTGAGCGTGGAGCGAATGCCAAAACTCGCTTCTCGCTCTACGCTCTTCGCTTTGAACTCTTCTAAAATCTCCATATTTAATCTTGAAATTAAGCACCAAAGTTTAACCTGATTACTAACCTCACAAAGCAAGCTTCTTATCATGGTTACCTTACAAGAAATAAACGACACCCGAAACAAGTTACCTGAAGAAATTGTCAGAACTCCGCTTCTGCAATCCGAAGACCTGTCCGACAGATTTGGCTGCTCGGCGTTTTTGAAATGCGAGAACTTACAAGTCACAGGCTCCTACAAGTCCAGGGCGGCCTTTACCATCCTCAACAATCTTTCGTCTGAGCAGAAACGTACAGGCGCCGCTATTTCGTCATCCGGAAATTTTGCGAGTGCATTTGCGTTCATGGGCCGACTGCTCAACATCCCCACCACCGTCGTTATGATGGAAAAAACCGCGCCATTTAAAGTGGAAAAGACCAAACGCTACGGCGCTGAGGTGGTGCTGTGTGAAAACCGTTTTGAGGCCAGATGGGAAACCCTGGACAAGTTGGAACGGGAGCGAGGCATGGTCGCCATCAACACGTTTGAGGCTCCCGAAGTCGTTGCCGGACACGGCACCATCGGTTTGGAAATCCTGCAAGATCTCGGTGATGTCGAAACCATTTTGGTGCCCATCAGCAGCGGGGGTCTGCTTGCCGGGATCGCTACCGCAGTCAAGGAAATCGACCCAAGGGTCAAGCTCATCGGGGTGCAGCCGGAAGGCTCCAATGCCATGTATCAATCCTTCAAAGAAGGCAGTCCGCAGAGCATCGACAAAGTCGACACCATGTGCGACGCCTTGGTCGCCACCAAACCGGGCGCCCTGCCGTTCGAGCATGTGCAAAAATATGTAGACGATGTGGTCCTGGTGGATGAAGACTCGGTGAAACAAGCCGTGGCTCTCTTGTTTGAAGCCGCCAAGCTGGTGGTGGAGCCGTCCGGCGCCGTCGGCATCGCGGCGATTTTAGCCGGCAAAGTCCTTGTGGACAACCAGAAAGTGGTGGCGCTATTAAGCGGCGGGAATGTCTCCAAAGACACGTTTGTGCAACTCGTGACTTAACCGTTTCATAGCCCGCAGCTTTGACAGTTATCAGTAGACAAGCACAAATTGCTGTGCCTAATCTCCGACCCGAGACGCACTTGTCTAAGAAGCTTTGCTTCGAGATGTGGAGCCAGCCATCGAAAGCCCACAATTCCCTTGAAATTCACAAACCTTTTGTTTAATTTTCGTATATGAATGTTACGGAGCACATGAGTTTCGTAACTTTCTATTTCTTCAGGAGCTTAACATGAACTACTCCGAAGCGCTGTCCTTCACGTTTCAAGATAAAGATTGGTTGAAAAAAATGGCCATCGGCGGGCTGATTGCCTTTATCAGCTTCTATTGCGGCTTGTTCTTTATTTTCGGGTTTCCGCTTGTGGGTTATTATGTGGGTGTGATTCGTAATGTCGTTAAAGGTGAAGAGCAGCCTCTTCCGGATTGGGCCGACATGAGCAAGATATTTGTCGATGGCATTTTGGGCGGGATCATCTTTCTGGTTTATTTCGTCGTGATCGGCGGAATCTGTGCGCTGTTGATTGTGAGTGTGGCCAACCAATACATGCCCGACCACGAGAAGGCCCTGTTGATTACTTTAATCTCAGTGTTCACGTTGCTCGCGTTGACGGTTTTCATAAATTTTGGCCTCATACAATTTGCCGCCACGGACAACTTTGGCTCGGCATTTAGTCTTCCCGGCATATTTCAGTTGGTCAAAAGTCATTTGGGTGAATTTCTGGCCATATCTATGTTTTCTTTGATCTTGAACGGCATATTACTGTTAGCGGGACTCGGCATCCTGTCGCCTTTTACGAATTTCTGGGGAATGGTAATTCAGGCCCATCTTTTCGGACAGTGCGCCAAGGCAATGCATCCGGTAACCACGGCGGTCCAATCTGCTTAGGTATAATATAGTTACTTTACTAAACTTTTGAAGTTTAGTAAAGTTTTTGGTTTTTGGCTACCCATTTGGAATAAGAATTCTCCATTCACATCACTTCCATGAGTCAAGAGTTTAAAATTTGGAAAATCTTGCTCCTCCTTCTCCTGGGGCTGTTCGCATTTATTTACATCCTCGCGAACACGGCTGCCGACCTGTACTATATCACGAGTCCGGTTGTTGGTATCTACACGCGGCCGGAAAAAGATGTGGGAATGGTGTATGTCGAAGATGTGGTCCCGGAAGGACCGGCCGCAGATGCTGGAATTGCGGCAGGCGACACGATCGTCGCTGTAAATGAAGTTCCGCTTACCACCCATGAAGATTTTTCCAATCAGCTGAATAAGGTGGAGATCGGCCATGAGGTCCGGCTTACGATCCTGAGAGAGGGACAGCAGTTTACCAAGACAGTGACAATCGATCGACGTGTCAGTGTCTTTACGAAAGTGGTTCTGATTTCTCTGCTCCCCGGAATCATTTTTTGTTACGCGCTACTGCTCATCGGGACGTTTGTTTTTCTCAAGAAACTCGAAGATAAGACGGCCCATATTTTTTATCTCATGGTTCTCTTCTGGGCCCTCGCCATGTGGCATTCCTTTCCGTACAGCTCCAACGCTTTAAATAACATTATGCCGGACTGGTTTGAATGGCTTCAATTGCCATTCTGGCCGCTGGCGGTGGGACTGCTGGTGCATTTCACGTTGATTTTTCCTGTAGAGAAACCGATATTGAGAAGACATCCCAGGTTAATTTTGGGCTTAGCATATCTACCTGCACTCCTGATCATTCTGTTTATTTATGCCGAACTTTTCAATCAAGTTTGGGGGCAGATGCTGCTCCGGTATGGTTGGAACATTCTGTTCTCTGTGAACTTTTTTGTGGCGATGTTTTTGCTAGGCAGAACGTGCCGTTACAAATATGACCCGCACGTTGCCAAACAGGCACAAATTATGATGTGGGGCACCATGCTCACCTTGGCCCTGCCGACGGTTTATTATTATGTGCCTAAGAATATCTTTCAGATTACCCTGCCTCTTGCGGAATACGTTCTATTTCTGTTGATTCTTTGGCCGATTACGCTTGCCTACGTCATTATCAAACATCGCTTCATGGACATCGACGTCATCGTCAAACGGGGTGTAGCTTATGCCTTGATGTCCGGTTTTGTTGTGGCCGCCTATTTTCTGCTGGTGGTTGGGGTCGGACGACTGATTCTGTATCTAACCGGATCGAGAAGTCAGTTGGTAACGATTGTGGCGACGCTGCTGATCGCGGCGTTGTTCAATCCCGTGAAAAACCGAATCCGGCTGTTCGTGGATCGCCGTTTTTATCCCAGTCGTTTCACGTATCGTGAGGCGGTTCGGGCATTTAGTCATCAATTGATCAATGTCGTGGATTTGCAGAAACTGTTGGATTCGTTGCAAACCTTCTTTGCTGAAACAATGCAGATCCAGCCAATTGTGGTTTTGTGGCGAGGAAAGAAGACCGCATATACCGTAAATCGCACGACCGGGCTGAATTCGAACCTGGAAGTAGACTTTTCCGACGAAGATGGCGTGATAAAACAACTGCAAAAGAAACAGCAACTTCTGGACTTGTCGCCTCTGTTTGAACAATCGGATGCGATTTCGGACGATGAAACACGCAGATGGCACACTTTAGGAACCGAGTTGGCCCTGCCGCTTTTGAAGAAAGGACAATTGATCGGCCTGATCAGTCTTGGGAGCAAAACAGATAATGAACCTTACTACAAAGAGGATTTAGAGCTTTTGGAAACGCTCAGTGACCAGGTTAACATCTCGCTCGAAAACGCGCTGTTGACGGAAGAACTTCGCGAACAGGAGCGTCTGCGAAAGGAATTGGAAGTGGCTCGCCGAATTCAGTTGAGCACGCTTCCGCAAGCGGACCCGCAAATCTCCGGGCTGGATATAAGCGGGGTTTCCATCCCGGCCCTGGAAGTTGGGGGCGATTATTACGACTACCTCGAGCTGGTCGATGGACGCTTCGGCGTTGTGGTGGGCGATGTGTCCGGAAAGGGGACGTCTGCGGCACTTTACATGTCGCAGTTGAAAGGCATTCTCAAAACGGCTGCTAAATTCTACAGCTCGCTGAAGGAGCTGATGAATGAGCTCAACACGCTCACTTTTATGAGCATCGAATCAAAATCGTTTATCACACTCACGCTTGGTGCCTTTGATATCAAACGGCGCAAATTTAGTCTCGTGCGAGCTGGGCATTTGCCTTTGATTTATTATTGCGCAAAAGAGAAGCAGTGTCGTGAAATAGTCCCCAAAGGCATCGGAGTGGGGTTGGAAAATGGCAGGCTATTTTCAACCGAACTTGAAGAAGCCGAATTCAAATTCGACTCCGGCGATGTGTTTTTGTTTTATTCTGACGGCATCATTGAGGCCCGCAACTCCCAGGGCAAAGAATTTGAAACGGAGTTTATGATGAACATGGTGGCTCAAAACGGCTGTCAAAATGCCTTTTCATTGCGAGAAGCGATCATCTCTCAGGTTCATACATTTACCGGGAATTCATCTCAACTCGATGATATGACGTTGGTGGTAGTGAAAGTGGTCTAAAGGTTTGACAAGCATTTCAGTTTGCTCAGTCAGAAAGAACGAGCCACGGATTGACACCGATGAAACGGATTAACTCTAAGAATTAATAATAATAAGACTATTGTAAAAATTTCAATTTAGTTAGGCATGGTTTTTAAGAATTTTTATCAGAAATTTACGCGCAATTCTTATTATTACAATGTGGATGAGACTTAACAATGTAATGTAATACATTCACATAACTTAATTTCCGTATCAGAACTTGACCCCCCCCTTACAAAGAACTAACTAAGGGGGTTAAGTTATGAGCAGTCATTAAGTTAGACAAATTGATAAAAACTATATATCTATGAATTCCGAAATTCGGAAATTCATGTTATCGGAAAGGTGATTATCGTGACCAAAACCATTCAAATACGAAAAAAAGGATCGGTCACACTTCCTGTGGAAATAAGAAAGCGATACCCGTTAGAAGAGGGCGATCCGGTAACCCTCGTCGATCTTGATGAAGGTATTTTTTTAAGTCTTAAACCTTCCATTTTGCCCAAATTGGTGGCACAGATTGAAGAGCTGCGCCAAAAAAACGATGTTTCACTGGCCGAACTCATCGAAGGCGTGCGGACGCCTCGAGAAAAGTAACCCGCCCATCGATTGTTACGCCATGCCACAGAATTTAGACCCTCTTATTGTGTTTTTTGATGCCGATGCGCTCATGGCTTGTTCCCTTCACGTCAGAGCGCCGCTTTTATACTTTTGAAACTCTCCGAATCAGGTTTGATAAAGGGATTCACGTCCAACCAGGTGATCGACGAATGTCGGAAAAATATGCAACATAAACTGCCGGATGCAGAACCGGTATTTGAACAAATCATTTCTCGTGCATTAACCGTTCTAGATAATCCATCCATCTGCAGAAGAGTCTGCTGATTTCAGGGAAATGGCCCACAAAAAAGATTTGCCCATTCTTACCTCTGCTTCGAAAATCAAGGGCCAATTCTTAGTTACCTTTAACACCAAAAATTATTATTCTGCGCCTGAGCTTCAATTAACGGTTTTACAACCGGGGGAATTATTGAAAAAAATTCGTACCCATCTTAGTAGTTTAGCCTGATTTTAGATTCATTCATACCGCAGACTGTCCACCGGATTCGCCAGCGCCGCCCGGATCGCCTGCGAACTCACAGTCAGCAAGGCAATTCCCAAAGCCAGTCCGCCAGCCAACGCAAACACCCACCAGGACATGTCCACGCGATAGGCGAAGTTTTGCAACCACTGGTTCATGGCAATCCAGGCCAGAGGCCAGGCGATAAGATTCGCCAGGAGGACCAGCCAGGCAAACTCCGTCGACAGCATGGTCACGATGTCGAGAACGCGCGCGCCAAGCACTTTCCGCACGCCAATCTCCTTCGTGCGTCGCTCTGCGGTAAACGACGCCAGCCCGAGCAGCCCAATACAAGCGACCGCCAACGCCAGTCCGGTAAAATGGCTGACCGTTTCGCCTAAACGTTGCTCGCTGCCATAAAGCTGATCCAATTGCTCATCCAAAAACGTGAACGTAAACGGAAAGTTTGGTGAGAGCGTCTGCCAGGTCTGCTTGAGGTTGGCAAGGGTCTGCGTGGCAGCGCCTGCTTTCAGGCGAGCATAAAAGTAGTTGTATTTTCCCGGGGCAATGAACAGCACCATCGGTCTGATCTGCTCGTGCAACGAGCGAAAATTGAAATCCTGCACGACGCCGATGACCTGGCATTGCCGTCCATAGCCTGGTAGCGTGACGGGCTTCCCAACCACGGAGGCGCCGAGCAAAGCCGCCGCTTTTTCGTTAACGAGCACAGCAGTTTCCGCATCGGTCGCATGAGCGGTGGAGAAATTGCGTCCTGAAAG
>JAABYK010000374.1 GCA_011775825.1 Candidatus Zhuqueibacterota bacterium
GCGAGATCCAGCAGAAAGGCATATTCAAACGCCGTTTCCTTGTACTGTTTGTACCTTCCCGACGCACCCCCGTGTCCGGCCTCCATATTGGTTTTGAGCAGCAGCCGATTGTCGTCGGTTTTCATGGTGCGGAGTTTGGCCACCCACTTGGCGGGTTCCCAATACTGAACCTGTGAATCGTGTAATCCGGTGGTCACCAAAAGGTGCGGATAGTCCTTCGCCTCCACGTTGTCATACGGTGAGTAGGAAAGAATGTAATCGTAATATTCCTTTTCGTTGGGATTGCCCCATTCGTCGTACTCGCTGGTGGTGAGCGGAATGCTGTCGTCCAGCATGGTGGTGACCACATCCACAAATGGCACGGCAGCGATGGCGCCGTGGAAAAGTTCGGGCGCCATATTGAGGACCGCCCCGATCAACAGTCCGCCGGCGCTGCCCCCCATGCAAAACAGCTTATCGGGATTGGTGTAATTCTGCTTCACCAAATATTTCGCGCAATCGATGAAATCCGTAAAGGTGTTCTTCTTTTTCAGCAACTGACCGTCCTCATACCATTGACGGCCCAACTCCTGACCCCCACGAACGTGTGCAATGGTGTACACGAATCCCCGATCCAGCAAGCTCAATCTTGGAGCACTGAACGTCGCATCTCGACTGTTTCCGTAGGAGCCGTAGCCATACAGCAGCAGTGGGTTGCTGCCGTCCTTCTCAATGCCTTTCCGATAGACGATAGAAACCGGCACCTTGACCCCGTCCCGCGCGGGTGCGTAAAGGCGCTCCGTTTTGTAGTTATCCGGACTAAAGTCGCCAAGCACCTTGTCACGTTTGAGCAAGGTCTTCTCCCGGGACACCATGTCGTAGTCATAAATCGACTTGGGCGTTGTCATCGAAGTGTAGCCGTAGCGCAGGGTTGTGGTATTGAAATCCGGATTGGTATCGATGAAAGCCAGGTAGGCCGGTTCGCCAAAATCGATATAATGATCATCGGAGCCGTCCCAGGCCATGATGCGCAAATTTCTCAAGCCATCTTTGCGCTCAGACAACACCAGGTGATCCCTGAATATCTCGAAGCCCGAAAGCAAAACATCGTCGCGGTGCGGGATAACCTCTTCCCAATTCTCTCGTGGGGTGTTCGTCACCGGCGTTTTCATCAAACGGAAGTTTTGTGCGTCGTCGTTGGTGAGAATATAAAAATGATCCTTGTAATGATCGACATCGTACTCGTGGTCGCGTTCTCTCGGCAAGAACACCTTGAACTCGCCGTCGGGATCGTTGGCGTCCAGATACCGGTACTCATGACTCAGCGTCTGAAATGACGCGATCATGATGTATCGCTTCGATTTTGTGCGCCAAACATAGGAACTGAAGGTCTCGTCTTTTTCTTCGTAAACCAGTTCATCTTCAGCGGGATCGCTGCCCAAGGTGTGACGATAAATTTGATACGAACGCAGCGTTTCGGGATCCTGCTTCGAGTAGAACAGCGTTTTATTGTCGTTGGCCCAGGCCAGGTTGCCGGTCACGTCCTGAATGACATCATCCAGAAGCTCGCCGGTCTCGAGATTCTTGAATCGGATGTGATAAATCCGTCGACCCACGGTATCGACGGCAAAGGCGAGCAAGTTCTGCTGCCAGCTCACGGCAGCCGACCGCACTGAAAAGAATTCATGTCCCTCGGCCATTTTATTGCCGTCGAGCATGATTTCTTCCGGGGCCTGCAAGGTTTCTTTTTTACGGCAATAGATGGGATATTCTTTGCCTTCTTCGAAGCGGGTGTAATAATAGTAATCGTCGAGTTTGTAAGGAACGGACGAGTCATCCTGCTTAATCCGGCCTTTGATTTCCTCAAAAAGCTTCTCTTGCAGCTCTTTGGTGTGGGCCATGACGCCTTCGGTGTATTCATTCTCGGCCTCGAGATATTCGATAACCTTCGGGTTGTCGCGTTCCTTTAGCCAGTAATAATTGTCCACGCGAACGTGGCCATGTTTTTCCAGCTTCTTTGGTTTCACCACGGCTGTTGGCGGAGTTAAATCCGAATCATTTGATTGCGCAAACACGTTGCCGGTTAAGATCAGAATCATACACATACCTAAGAAAAATGCGGGTTTGATAAGTTCCATGACGTTTCTCCCCTCCATTCAGTGAAGTTGCCTTCCTGTTTTCAGGCAAATGTAATCAATTGGTTCTTTTAAAACAAACGGTTTTTGGGGTGGATTTCAGAAGACAACTAACTTGGATTATTCACAAATAGCTCTTTTAGGCTCAAAGTCTTGAATTGTCATGCCCGCGGAGGCGGAGGCGGGCATCCAGAAACATGAAGAATCGACTGGCTATAATGGATTCCCACCTTCGCCTTCTCGGGAATGACTTCTCCGGCCATTTCTGAATAATCCACACTTTTCACATCAGATGTTACTTATGTCACCCTTACAGGGTTTTAGGTGAGGGAAACTACAATACTACAATACTATAAACATGTTACCCCTAACGGGCTTTTCTCGGGACAAAGAACCGCGTAGCGGTGTTATGTTTATAGAAAATCGCATTAATTTAAGACAAAAACCACGTCGTGGCTGACATCTCTATCTCTCCGAAACCAATTCCGACTGTCCCGCGGCAACCTGAACCCGGTTCAAGCGCCGGGTCATGAAATATCGGATGATGGCAGAAATGATCAGAATGAGTCCGAACGTGCACACGATGGCAGCGCCGGTCGGCAAGTCAAATGCCACCGACGCAATGATACCAAACAGACTGGCCAGAAACCCCAGGCTCCAACCGATGATGAGACGGGTCTTGAAGTTCTCGGAGAAAAGCACCGCACAAACGGCCGGAACCACGAGGTACGAAAACACCAGCAAAACACCGGCGATGAGTACCGAGCTCGTCACCACAAACCCGAACGAGGTGTAAAACAGGAAATCCCAGAATCGCACCCGAATCTTTTCCTGAAACGCTCTTTCCGGATCAAGAGAAATGGTGATGAATTTGTTTCGGAACACGAAATGGAAGACACCGATTAAGCTGTACAATGTAGCGGTTTTGATGATGGTTGGCCAGTCGACGAATAGAATGCTGCCGACCAACATCCCTTTGATTTTTTCCGTCCCTTCCGGCGCCTGATCCATAATCAGAACAAAAGCGGCCGCCGACACCGCGTAAACGATGCCGATGATGGCTTCCTGGGGCACGCGCTCGTCTCGCATGCGGGTCAACGAGAAGATAGTGGCGCCGATAATGGTAAAACCCAACCCGGCAAAATAGGATTGGGTATCCCCGTATTCAAAGCCCATTATCACGCCCAAAGCCGTCCCCAGTGCGGCAATTTGTGCCAAAGCCAAATCGACGAAAATGACTTTGCGCTCAACGACGTGGACGCCAAGATAGGCATGGATTCCGGTTAAAATCAGACAGGCGATAAATGGCCCAATTAAAAATTGCAGCATCGGTCCTTCCCTTCGTTAGGTTCACTTTGTTGACGGTTTCGCCGGAATGCTCTTTTCTTTAAAGGCCTCAATCAATGCGTTTATATTATATTCAAACAGATCGAAATAGGTCTTGACTTCCTTAAATGCCCCGACGGAAGGCGCGAAACGCACAACGGTGGCGTCTGTCCGCTTCGCCACGGATTCTGCCGGTTTGTCGTCAAAGTAAGGGGAAATGATGATGATTTTTATGTCTTGCTGTTTCATTTTCTTGATCACAGAGACCAGATGGCCCGGCGAGGGTGGAATTCCAGGTTTGGGTTCGATGAAACCGGCGATCTCGATGCCAAACCGCTGTTCGAAATAGGGCCAACTGTTGTGATAAGCAATGATTTTCGTGCCGCCGTAGGGAGCCATCTTTTCAATCCATTCTGCGACCTTCTGGTCGATCCGCTTTTTAAATTGCTCCAGATTTTCTGAGAAATACGTTTGATGTTCCTGCGCAATTTGTGCCAGCTTGTCGAAAATATTTTGAGCGACGGTCTTTCCACGTAACGGGTCAAGCCAATAATGCGGATTGCCGTAAATGTGCAGGTCCCCGCCGGCTCTCAACTGTGCCGCCGGCACATCGGGAATTTGCAGCAATGGAATCCCGTTGGAGGCATCCAGGTTGCCTTGCGCCCCCCAGAGGATGTCGGAGTTGCGGGCGCCTTCCACCAGTGGCGGCACCCACCCGACTTCCAAATCCAAACCGGCCCAGATGAATAAGTCCGCCTTATTGAGCTTGACCATAAAACTGGGCTTGGCATCTACATAATGTGGATCTTGATACCCTTTTGCCAGGGCTTCCACTTCGACTTTGTCACCCCCAATTCTTTCGGCAATATCCTTGAAATCGGGAAGCGTGGTGATAACCCTTATTTTTGAATTCGAAAACAACGGACTCACGAACAATCCAAGTACGATGAGAACTATGAATATATTCTCGACTTTCATAACGACACCTCTTTTCTGATTTTTGAAGCTCCTATTGACTCTTTAGTACCTTAACATATTGTTGCACAATGGGCAAAGATTTTAAAAAATAAAACCATTGTAGCACAAAATGATTAAAAAACAATTATTCAGGTGGCTCTAATCTAAAGAAAAGCAAGAAAAGCAAAACGATTTTGGGCAAAACTATTAAAAACTTTAGTTTAAAATTGAACATCATCATTAGAAATGGCTTCGGCTTGAATATTGACCTTAACAGACATTTCTTCCCTGACTGTTTTTTAAAATTTACCTCGTGAGATAATGATAAGATACATCCAAACCGGTTTGTGTCTCTTTATCTCACGGGGTGAATTGTTTTGCCCTATCCCGAAGCTTCGGGATGCCTTCTATAATAGTAGTAGGTAACTGAATAGAATCCCATGAATCACTCTACAACATAAATTATTTTGACTTTAATCATTTTAACTTTTTGGTTCCGGGCTACGCAGGGTTAGAGTGTCAGTAGCTTAGAATTCATGAGCGCCGTGCGCACCCGTAATAAACAGCCACTGGAAAATGATGGCATTATCGTCTTGGGCAAGATCGCGATTCAAGTGGCGATATTGCAAACGCAGGGTCTGAAATTCGCTTGGCCAGAACGTCACAAGTCCGGAGAAGCCAACTTCACGGAAATCGCTCGTATTCGGGAATTCGGAATAATCAAATCGTCCACCCACAAACCAGCGCTTGGTCAGTTGATATTGCATAAAAGAGAACACACCCAGGCTATTCACGTCACCGGCAATTTCCTCGCGATTGCTGTAAAGAAATTCCGATTGCCAGGTAAACGATTTGTATTGATTTAACCTGAGCGGCTTCCAGCGGTAAATAAGATCGGCGCCGATGAGAGTCGACCTGAAATCGCCCGCCGGATCGTTTTTGCCTGTAAGGCCGGAAAACCCCAACTCAATTGAGGAGTTCTCTGTCAGATCAAAAAAACTTTTCAAATGCCCGAAAAATGCCAGATCGCTGCTTGCGTCCCCGTTGAAACTGACATCGTTTCTGCCATCAAAGACGCCGAGTTGCAATTCGAGAAACAAGTCCCAGGGATTAGGAAGAAGGGAACTCAAAATAACTCCGGTCTCGGCTAACCCTTCCTCTCCAAAGAAATTGATGATCATGCGCGGGAACTTATCCGCAAACGGCGTTTCGATGGGGTGGGTTAGATTCAACTTCCCGAAAGACGGCCGCTTCAACCCGATGAGCCCCTGCAGAGATCCCGGCAAGGCAAGTAGGGTAACATATGCTTCCTCCAACTCGACTTCTTCTTCGCCGGGTAGCACGGCCAGGAAAACATCGGTGCGGGCAAACGGGTCGATGACCATTTGAAACGAAAACTCGGCTTCATCAAACGTAAAGCCGTCTTGCTCGGATTCTCGATCAAACACGTTTGCACCCAGGAAATTTCCGATCACGCCGATGTTGGGATTCATGTTTTGCAGCATCCCTCCCCGAGTTCCTGATACCTGCGTGCTCGTGGGGGTTGGTTGCGGTTCGGAGGTCTCTGTTGTCGTGCCAAGTTCTTCAGCCAATTCCTGTTCCAATTCTAATTCTGCTTCGGTTTTCTCTTTTGTGGTATCGGCTTCTTGCACAGCTTTCTTCGAGTCCAATTGCTGTCGCAAGTCAGAAACCTGCTTTTGTAATTCGGACACTTGCTTCTTCAATTCTGCAATTTCTTCTTTTGAATTTTGTTCGGCTTCCTGTGAAAAGGACAGATTGCAAAACAGAATAAGAAAAGAAATGGATAGTATTTTCGAATGCATTCTTTGCCTCCCTTCGAAAATAGTTTGGGACAATACGAGGAAAACTCGGAATGAGTTATCCCGGAATTAATGATGGATATGTTGAAAAAGTGGTGGTTAGGCAGCAGGTGGTGCGCGAAGATAAAAGGGAGGTGGAGAGATGAAAAAGGTAAAAGTCGTTTCTTTAGGAATGGCTGAAACAGCCGTTTGATCGGGTTTAAAGCCTTGAAAGGAATCGTCAGGGGTTAACCGAGACAGGTCGAACAAGCAGACCACACAGATGAGATTCTGACTTTGGCTTTCGCTTGTGCCGTCGCTGTCTGCGGCCTCTTTTGTGATGGAGGCCGGACCGTTCCCGAAGAGGTTGTGACGGTGAGCGAACTCACCGATCACACTGACGAAAAGAAAGGTGCAAATCAGGAATAACGCAACGTTGTCTCTGAGTTTCGTCATCGATGGTTCGGTTTCTTGTTTAGAGGTATTTCTGCTTTTGTTGAATAAATGTCTGACCGAAAACGGCCTGAAGCGGTCATTCCCGAGTGCTTTAATCGGGAATCTCCTGGCTAATCAAGGAGATTCCGGCTCAACACCATGCCGGAATGACATGCTCGGTCGAGTTTTCGGTCAGACATTTAAATTAGCTGAATAAAAGATAAAAACCTCATTCATAAAAAACAAGAAAAAGTTCAGAGGTATTTCTTTTGACAGGGAACATCCAAATTGCTACTTTTGGGAAAACGCTCGTTTTCGAGGGAGTACAAAAAAGCGAAGTGGTCTCATCACCCCCCGGAGGCTCCAAGCCTCCGGGGGATCGGATTACCAGGATCGCCCAGTATATTTTATACAGGGCGAGAAATGGGCTTTGGATATTCACTCAAAGGCCATAATGACTATGGCAAGAAATTACTGTCTCAAATTGAGTTTGGAGTGGCACAAACATCCGATTGGATTTCGTGCACGGGACAAACGTCCCGCGCAATCTGATTACTCTCATCAAACTGAGGTTTTGTCTGTCCATGTTTCGAATTAGCTATTCGCTCATAATGGCACTTTTGGTGCTTCTGTCCACATTAACGTGTCAGGAGCAAGTTGAAATTGGCAATATCTCCAAAGCTCCGGAAATTGGGCCAGAGGAGAAACATTTTGCCAATGTCTTCAAACCGCTTGATGGCGTTTGGCGGGGCGAATTTTACATCTATCGCGACCAGCGTGGTCAAACGCAGGAACGATCTCAGCCAACAGATCTCGATTCGACGCTTTTTCAAAAGCTGCCGCTGAAGTTGGAAAACAAAATTCGAGTCGAGCAGACGTATGTCTCCAAAAGTCCCTATTTTCAGGAGGTCCGAATCAAAGACATGTATGTGGATGAAAGCGGTCAAAAACAGACCGTGGAAAGTTACGGTGTGAATAAAGTCCAGAATGGTCAGTTGTGGTGCGTCGTAAAAAAACCGAACGAGAAGGTGATCCACCGGGGCAGGTTGGAAGGCGAGCACACGATTGTCTGGCAGCGCAACGTTTGCAATCCATTAAGAATCGAGTACTTTAAAGAGACGGTCAAAAGTGAAGAGTACACGATTATCGGATGGGGATATTATGGAAAGGACGATCCGGAGCTAAGTCCTGGATTCTGGTTTAGAGGAAGGTATGAAAGGGAAGGTTCAGTCCGGAATCAGAAGTCAAAGTGATTTCGTGCTGAACGAAAACTCGCCTGCGCCCGTCATTCCGGCATGGTGTTATACCGGAATCTCCTGGTTTTAGGCACTGAGATGCCCGGTTAAAAGATCTCGAATGACAGCAATAGACCGGTTTCGTTCAGCCCATAATTATGATTGCATTTAAGAAGAAGCAGTTTTGTAAACTGTAGACAGTTTACTTTAAATGTGAATCGTCCCCCGGAGAGCAAATGAGCCAAAGCCAGCCCATGTGCAGTTTTCGATTCAAACACGATCCGCACCTTCGGTGTCCACATCCGGTCGAAAAGAACGGAAAATGTATTTTTCACCTCGGCGAGCCGTTGGAAAAGTTTCAAGAAGAGCTTCGGTCTTATTTGGAGCGGTTGAAAAACGATTCGGCTGAAATTTGGGACTTTCGAGGATTTATTTTTCCGGAGCCGGTTAACTGGAGCGGTGAAACCTTTCCCAAGAAGATTGATTTTAGAGGCGCGGTTTTCAAGGCAGAGGCCAAGTTCACCGAAGCGATCTTCAAGGCAGACGCCTTCTTCAGAGTATCGAATTTCAAGGCAGTCGCCGACTTCGAAGACTCGATCTTCGAGGCAGCCCATTTCTTAGGATCGACCTTCAA